>CAZBLQ010000198.1:0-4930 GCA_964492635.1 uncultured Oleiharenicola sp. | reverse complement strand
CGATTCTGCGCGAGCTCAACGGGGAGAACCTGACCGGCTGGGAGGCGACCATGGTGCTGGGTGATCTCTTCCTGGCGCTCTGCAAGCAGGGACGGGCATTCGAAGGCGCCAAGTTCGTGGAGCAGGCCGCTCGCGCGGACGCCGGCTGGCTGAACGCGGCAAGCTGGGCCTATCTTTCCGTCAAAATGTTTCCCGAGGCCTTGGCGGCCTCCCGGCAGCAGACCGAACGGGAACCCATCCCGGGCCTGCTGCAGCAGGTGAGGATTCAACTCGTGAGGGAGGATCTGGATGCAGCCCTGGCGGCGCTGGACCAGCTGCCGGCCGCCGCGCGTACCGAGGAAGTGCCGGCGTCGGCGCGGGTGCAGGTCGCCTATTACCGACGTGACGCCGCGCAGATGCAGGCGGCCGGGCGGTTCATCCCGGGTGATTATGTGTCCAACGGTTTCTTAGAGGGTCCGAAGGCAGCGATCGACGGGCTCGCCGATTTTATAGCCGGTCGCCCCGAGGCGGCCAAGGTGAAATGGGAGTCAGCACTGGCCGGGGTAGACCAACGCCTGGCGGCCGATCGAACGGCCGTTTCGGTGTTGCAGTGGAGACTCAGACTCCTGGCGCTGCTCGGCCGGCAGGACGAGGCGGGGCGGACTTATCTGGTCCTGCAGCAATTGCATGGCGGTCCGGGTTACCGTGGTGAGTCGCAGGACTTGGTGATGCTGGGTCGGAAGGAGGAGGCCCTGGCCCGCCTCGAGTTCGAATTGCGGCAACCGTCGGATCTGTTCGCTCACTACTCGGCGCGCTTCGGGCCGATGTACGATCCGCTGCGCGGCGACCCGCGCTTCGAGAAACTCCTCCGCGACACGCTGCCCCCCGGGGCGAAGCCGTTCCCGGACCAGGGAACCGCGGACGGAAAGCAGAAGACTGCCGAAGCAGTGGACACCAAATCCATCGCCGTGCTGCCGTTCGAAAATATGAGCGAGGACAAAGATAGCGGCTATTTCGCCGACGGCGTGCAGGAGGATCTCCTGACCAACCTGGCTTCGCTCAAGGAGCTGCGGGTGGTTTCGCGCACGTCGGTCGAGCGCTATCGCAAGACGGACAAAGCGGTGCCGCAAATCGCGCGTGAATTGGGCGTCGCCTATCTGTTGGAAGGCAGCGTGCGTCGGGCCGGCAACAAGGTGCGTGTCACCGGCCAGCTGATCCGCGCCGCGACCGACGAGCACCTTTGGGCCAAGTCCTACGACCGCGACCTCAGCGACATTTTCGCGATCCAGAGCGAGCTGGCGCAGGCCATCGCGGGGGAATTGAAGGCGGCGATTTCGCCGGCGGAAGTGGCGCGCGTCGAAGACCGGCCGACGAAAAGCCTCGAAGCCTACGACCTCTTCCTGCGCGGCCGGGACAATTACAACCGCCAGGGAGCTTATGGCACGGCTGACCAAGTCCGGCAGACCATCCAAATCCTGCAACGCGCCGTGGAAATTGATCCGCAGTTTACCCGGGCTTGGGGACTGCTGGCGGCAGCCCATGGCGAGATGATCGAGTTGAGTTACGACCAAAGCGAGTCGCGGAAGGAGCAGATGCAGGCGGCCGTCGCGCAGACTGAGCGCTGCGCCCCGGATTCGTTCGAAGCGCATGCGGCCCGATCCGTGGCCTATTATGCGCTGCGCGACTACGCTGGGGCTTACCGCGAGCTGGAATGGCTGCAGGAGCGTTTTCCGCTGAATGGCGACGTTGTGGGGTCCCGGGCCTTTATTCAGCGCCGCTGGGGCCGCTGGGCGGAGGCGCTTGCCACGCTGTGCCAGGCGGAAGCACTCGATCCGGGCAGCGTTAAAATCGCCCAAAACATCGCGCTCCATCTTTGGGAGATGCGCCGTTACGCGGAGGCGCGGGTGGCCTATCGCCGGCTGCTGGAGCTGCGGCCCGAAGAACTTGAGCCCGCCCGCCTGCCGGCAGGCCTCGCCACGCTGGATTTTCTGGAACGTGGGTCGACGGCGGAAGGGGACGCGTACTTCGCGGCGCTTGGCAAGGCGGAACTCTCCACGCCAGCCATGCTCGTGCAACGCAAGACCTGGCTCTGGTGGAAGGGTGACGGCGCCGGTTTCGCGGAACTGGAGTCCGCCTCTCCGGACCAAAATTTCGTGGTGGTCGATGCCATGGTGATGGCAAGCGGCGGCGCCGGGCCCGCTGCCATCCGGGCCAAGCTTCAGCCTTTCCTGGAACAGATGCGGGGGCAGCTCTCGGGCGAGCCCGAGAATTGGAACATGCAACTCCAGCTGGCGCTCGCCGAGGCAGTCGCGGGTGACTCCCGCGCGGCGTTAGCGGACACCGCGCAGGCTTTGAAGCTGATGCCGGTTTCGAATGACGCGTTCTACGGTGGCAACGCCCTCTCGCTCGCGAGCAGCGTTTACGCCTGGGCCGGCGAAACCGAGCGGGCCATCGCGCTGCTGCAGGAGCGCCAGAACATTCCGCCCCTGAATTCGGTTCACGTCATGAAGAATTCGGTCGGCTGGTGGCCGCTGCGAAATGATCCGCGCTTCAAAGCGCTGGTCAATGATCCGAAAAACAACGCGCCTGTATATTGATGAGCGAAAATGGCAAAGCGGTTTTCCTCTCGTACGCGTCGCCCGCCTTCGCCATCCGCCGTCGCTGCGCTTTGGCGCGACGAGTGGCATCGGCGCGGCAAGCAGGACGCCGAATCAACGGAGAGGTGCGACGATGAGTGGGGAGGGCAAGGCCGTCTTTCTCTCGTATGCGTCTCAGGATTCTGAGGCGGCGAAGAAGATTTGCGACGCTCTCCGCGCCGCCGGCGTCGAGGTGTGGTTCGATGCCGACGGCGGACTCGAGCATGGCGACGAGTGGGACGCGAAGATCCGGCGCCAGATCAAGGAGTGCGTGCTGTTCATTCCTATCATCTCGTCCAACACCCAGGCACGCGAAGAGGGTTATTTTCGGATTGAATGGGACATGGCGGCGGAGCGCGCTCGCGGCATCGCCTCTGGCGTGGCGTTCATTCTTCCTGTGGTGATCGACGATACGCGCGAAACGGACGCGCTCGTGCCGGATCGTTTTCGCACGGTGCAGTGGACGAAGCTGCCCGGCGGCAACGTTCCACCCGACGTGTTGCAACGGTTCCTCAAGCTCTGGTCGCATCGCACCGGGGTGCTGAAGCATCGGAGCGAGGAGCCGGGAGCCGGGAGCCCGGAGGCTCGGACCAATGACCCCGAACCAAAAACCCAGAACGGTGGACAACGTCCCCGCTGGCTGGCGCCGGTGATCGGCGGGCTGGTGGTTGCCACGATCGCCGCACTCGCGATTTGGCAGCCATGGAAGCGTTCCGATTCCGATCTCCTCGCTCCTCGCTCCTCACTACCCGCTACTGTTTCCACGTCCGAAGCCCGCCAGTTGGTGGCCAAGGCGTGGGTGCTGATGAACAAACCGGAGATGGCACGCGCGGAGCTGGACACGGCCGACGAACTCTGCAAACGCGCCGCGGCACTCGATCCGACCGATGCCGACGTTTGGGCGGCGTGGTCGCAGGTGGCCGGCTGGTATGTCTTTCACAACCTGGACAACTCGAGCCCACGCCGGGCCGCGGCCGGGGATAATGCCGCACGGGCGCTGCGGTTGGATCCGAAGTCATTTGAGGCCCGACTCGCGCAAGCGAACTACTGGGCGCGCGCCAATCCGGCGGCGGCGAAGGACGGCGAGGCGGAGCGGATGTTGCGCGGTCTGCTTAAGGAGAAGCCTGGGGATCCGCGAACGCTGATGACCCTGGCCGTGCTCGAATTCCACCAAGGCCGGGCCAACGAAAACATCGAGCTTCTGGAGCAGGCGGCCCGGGATCCCGGTTTTGCCGCGGTCGCGACAAAAGAAATCGCGTGGGAGAACTTCTTTGCCGGCCGCTGGGCGCAGGCGGAAGCGGCCGCGAATCGCTCGATCGCGATCCAGCCGTACTGGGACAACCTCGGGCTGAAGATCATCATCGCCCTCGGCTGGCGCGGCGACCTTGGCCTGGCCAAGGCCACGCTCGACCGCATGCCGCAATCCGCCCTGCAGGAGGATTGGGGCGTGGCACTTGCCGTCGCCGTCTACCAATGGCGCCGGGAGCCCGCCAACACGCTCGCGTTCCTGGACGGGGTGCCGCGCGATTGGTTGCGGTCGAACCAGTTTGTGGGGCCCAAGTCGTTCTTCACGGGCGTGGCCCGCCTGATGGCGAAGCAGACGGAGGCCGCCCGCGGGGACTTCCGGCAGGCGTTGGATCTGCTGGAGACGCATTTGCGGGACGCTCCAAACAATACCAACCTCCTCGCGCTTAAAGGTCAGACGCTTCGCTATCTGGGCGAGGAAGCCGAGGCCGGGCAGACGCTCCGTTTGGTCCGGGAGATCGATCCCTCCGCCGTCGAGAATCTCACACTGCTTTTCCCCACGTCGACCACGGAGGCCCTGTATGAACCGCCCGATGCGATCATCGACCGGCTGGACGTGGCGTTGGGGCAAAGCCAGCACTGGAAGCTCACGGCCGCGGAGCTCCGGCTGAACCCGGCGTTTGATCCCCTGCGAGGAAATCCGCGTTTTGCGGCCTTGCTGGCCCGCGCCGAGGCCGATCCGCGCTGCAATCCGGAAGCGCGGATCGCTCGGGCGCCGGACGCCGTGCCGGCGCCCGAGAGCCCGCCGCTGCCCAAGGACAAATCCGTTGCCGTGCTGGCCTTCGCCAACCTGAGCGACGACAAGGCCAACGAGTATTTTTCCGACGGGATCAGCGAGGAGCTGCTCAACGTGCTGGCGAAAATTCCGGGATTGAAGGTTTCGGCACGGACGTCGGCGTTCTATTTCAAGGGCAAGGAAGTGCCGGTCCCCGAAATCGCCCAAAAGCTCGGCGTGGCCTACGTCGTCGAGGGCAGCGTGCGCAAGCAGGGCGACAAGGTCCGCATCACGG
>CAZBLQ010000197.1:0-4952 GCA_964492635.1 uncultured Oleiharenicola sp. | reverse complement strand
CAGTTTCCCGGCGGGAGCAATGATGTGACCAATCTTGGTCCCGCCAGCGCCCCCCTCCCGCCCGCCCCCGGCCAGCTGCCACCCAGTTCCGCCACCTACCAGCAAAAATGATTCTCCGCCGTCTGTTGCCCGCCAGTCTGTGTGTGCTTCTCGCCTTGCTTGCCGGCACCACTGCTGGCCGCGCCGAACCCGACTCTCCTGTTGCGCCGGTTGATTCCGCCGTGATACCTGCAGCGACACCTGCCGGCGAAGAATCGAAGCCGGCGGCCCCGGCCCATGCCATCCAGGACAGCCACGAGGAAATTGTCGGCCTGCAGACACTCGGCACCCGCCTGACGGAACACGGCGACTGGTCCGCCGCTGAAATCGCCTTCCGGCAGATCATGGCCTCGCGGCGGGCAACGGCTGATGACCTTGCCAGCGCGCTGATCGGCCTGGCCCGGCTTTACCGCAAGCAAGGCTCGCTCACCAAGGCCGCCGCCATCTACGAGCGTTTCATGAAGGATTATCCCGCCGATGAACGCGTGCCCGACGCCTTGCTCGAGGTCGGCCGCACCCATCGCGCCCTGGGCGCCCATCAGCTCGCCTTCACCCGTTTTTACAGCGTGATCAACTCCACCCTCAAACTCTCCACGGAAGGCTCCGAGCATTACCAGATGCTGGCCAAGACCGCCCAGTTTGAAATCGCGGAGACTCACTTCCAGCTCGGCGAATTCGCCGAGGCCAGCAAATTTTTCTCCCGGCTGCGCCTGCTTGACCTCGCCCCCGCCGACCGGGCCCGCGCCCATTTCAAATCCGCCCATGCCCTCTACCTCGGCGGCGACCTCGACGGAGCCGTGTCGACTCTGCATTCGTATCTTGAGCAATGGCCGCAGGACGAAAACGTGCCCGAGGCCCGCTATCTCCTTTCACTCTCACTCCGCGCCCTCGGCCACAAACAGGAGGCGCTCGATGCCACGTTGCAGTTGCTGCGCAGCGAGCAGGCCTCGGCGGATCCCAAACGCTGGTCCTACTGGCAGCGCCGCACGGGCAACCAGCTCGCCAACGATTTTTTCCAGAACGGCGACACCCTCAACGCGCTGCAGATCTACCAGGGTCTGGCCGCACTCTCGCCCGAACCGACGTGGCGCATGCCTCTCACCTACCAGATCGCGCTCTGCTACGAGCGCATGCGACTCTACGATCGCGCCGGCACCGCCTATCAAACCATCATCGACATTGCCAACCCGCCGGCCGCCGAAACTCCCGCCCCGGAGAAAACCGCCGCGGCGGAACCGCCCAAAACAGTCAACCCCGAGTTGACCGAACTGGCCCGCATGGCGGCGTGGCGTCTCGGCCAGTTGAACTGGCACGAGCAGACCGAACGGCAGTTGTCGGCCATTTTCACCACTGCCGAGCCCGCGCCAAAGACACAGCCCGCGCTCCATGCCGTCGCCCCCAACATTGAGACCAATGCTTCGAGTCAACCCACCACACCCACACCCGCCCATGACCACCCTGGAAACCCTGCAGCAGCATCTTCGAGTCTGTGACGAGCTCTACCAGCTCGCGCATGAGGAAAATCATCATCTCAAGCAGCACCGCCGCGTCCCCGAAGCCGCCCTGCTTGAACGGAAACGCGCGCTGCTGGTGCCGCTGGATGAAACCCTGACGGCGCTGCGCGCCAGTCGTGGCAGTGCTGAAAACAGCCGCGAAGTCCGCACGCTGGTGGAAAGAGTCCGCGGCCGCATTCTCCAGATCATGCAGCTCGACAAGGAAAACGAGCAGTTGCTGCTCCGCGTCAGTCTCAGCCGTGGCGTCGAGCCCGTTGCTGCGCCGGCCCCCGCGCCCGCCCTGCTGCAGAAAATCTACGGCCGCGCCCCAGCCTGAGCCGGACCCGGGCAGTTGACGCGTTTGCCCAGACGCTCATGATCAGCCGCCACTGAAAACCGCGCATCCTCCTCGTCGCTCTTGGTGGTGCTCTGCGAGATGGCGCGCAGCTTGCGGTCCCCGAGGTCTAGTCCAATCGTGATTTTAGTGGCGTTCATAAGGCGGAGAGTTTGACGCAGCGCACCCCAAAGTGCGATGCGCCGCTCGACGCCTTCTCATTCCTACTGGTTCGGCTTCTTTCTGTCGGCGACCACCGCCGGCGATCCGTCAATCGGGACGACAGAATATCTCTTCCCACCGTCAACGGTCGCTGTGAAGCTTGACACCGCACCTTCGCTGTAGCCACGTGCGCCCCAAGGATGTTCAGTCACCGTGAAAAGATGTTTTCCCGGAGACATTGCCGCACCGGGCGTCATATCGACTCCAAACTGGTATCTTTCCCGTTGAACCGGTCGTCCATCAATTTCGATAATCTCATAGTAAGAACTATGGAAAGATTGAATACTGCGGTCACCGACAACGGCGCGATCCGTCGGTGGGTCCCATAGCTCAAAAAGCTTCGCGCAGCCACAAAGCGTGAGGGCTGTAATAAAGCCCCCCAATAGGACCGAGCATTTTCTGCGGCTTTTCATGCGGTTACCGAACGCCTCAGGTCAGCCACGCCGAACCGAGGACTCTGTGTTTAGAAAGGACATTATAGAGGCGTTGCGCTGTGACGTCTGGTTCGGCCATCTGGATATAAATCGGCATACGGAGCGACCAATCCCGACACCAAACGGTACACAACTGAGCTCAATAGGGCAGGACTATCTTCTCTCATGGCATAGTCGCACCTGTGAACTCCGGGAGCGGGAGAAATCAGGAACGAGAGGCAAAGGGTATTCGTCGCTCTATCCCGGGTGACGCCATTCGCTTTCTCGCTCTGATCAGACCAAAGGTCATCATGCCGAAGCACTCTTCCGGAAAGTTCGCTGGCATGGTCTCCACTTCTTCGAAAACTCTCGCAACGGTGAAAGGGTCGAGCGTAGCATCGAAGGACTCCTGCGCGTTGTTTCTCCATGGAAACCCGGGAATGGGATATGTGAGATTCGCACCGCAGCGTCCGGTACGATATAGCCCGAACTGCCAGCGCGGCAGACGGCGCGCGACCTCACCGGGTCTGAAAATCAGCAGGTGCTCACCTTCGCCTGTGGGGATTTCCGTCATGCTTGATTTGGTTTTGCGCCGAACGTCAACGATGGCTCTGGCGACTTCCATGAGAAGGCGTGTCGAGAGTTTTGTTTGGAAAGGTTCACCTTTTTTGGTGGTTGGCTGCGGCCCGCAGCTTCCCGGAGGGTCAGGCTTCCATACGCACTCGGTGGGTGGGCGTCAATGCCACGCGGTGCAGGGAGGAGTCCGTGGAACCGGGGAAGGGTTGGGCGCTGCTTACTGGTTATCGCATTGTTTGAGGATGCTGGCGCTAGAGCGCAGTCGCCCGAAGACGGAACCTGGGTGGGAGAAATGTTTCATGCGGCCAGCGGGAGCGCGTGGTAGTCGGCCCCGCTTTTCCACAGAGCCAGCAGGGTTACGGCCAGCTTGCGGGCCACCGCGATGACGGCGCGCTTCTTGGCGGACTTGCCGCCCCGCTCGGCAATGCGCAGGCCGGCCTCGCGCAGGTGGGAGGGCGGACCGAAGGGGCCGAGGATGGGTGGGCGTCGGTGTCCCAACCGACGCCTGTCGCCGATGTGGAAATCGGCGACCACCATGGTGTGTGGCAATTCTCAGGGAGAAATCCGCTTTCAACTCCTAGGTAACAGGCCCTGTTTCTTCCCGTCACGGGCAAAACGCGGTTTTGCGGCTAAGGCTGCATGATCCCGGCTAAGGGCCGCGACACCCCGGGCGGACGATGATAATCTACACCCGGGCCGCGGGCTTCACCTGCTCGAACGCGGCCACCAGTTTCGCGGGCTGGATGGGCTTGGTCAGATAGTCGTCCATGCCCGAGTCCAGACACTTCTCGCGGTCGCCCGCCATCGCGTGCGCCGTCAAGGCGATGATCCGGACCGCCCGGTGCCTCTCGCCGCCCTCGCCGGTGCGGACGCGTTTGGTCGCCTCGTAGCCGTCCATCTCCGGCATCTGGCAATCCATGAGCACGATGTCGTAATTGCCGCGGTTGAGCATCTCGAGGCACTCGATGCCGTTGCTGACAAATTCGGCCTCATAGCCCAGCCGCACCAGCAGGTGCTGCAGGAGTTTCTGGTTAACGGGATTGTCCTCCGCCACGAGTATGTGCAGCGGCGGCGGGCGCACGGCGTTTTCATCGGCGCGCGGCGGGGGGGGACCGACGAGGGCATCCTCCGAGACGCCCGAGCCGGCGGGGGCCAGATCGCTGATGAGAATGTCGGGCATCATGTCGCAGGGCACGCAGGCGATGCTGAAATGAAAGGTCGTGCCGGCCGCGGTGGACTCCGTGACCTCGATGGAACCGCCCAGCAGCTTGGCCAGGCTCTTGCAGATGGCGAGGCCGAGGCCGGTACCGCCGTATTTACGCGTGGTGGAGGAGTCGGCCTGGCTGAAGGGCTTGAAGAGCCGGTCGAGCCGGTCGGCGGGAATGCCGGGGCCGGTATCGCACACGCTGAAGCCCAGCAATGATTCCCCGCCCGCGCCGGTTTCACCGGCGATGCGGACCTTCACCCCGCCGTGATCCGTGAACTTGAGGGCGTTGCTGACGAGATTGAGCAGCACCTGCCTGAGCCGGGTGCCGTCGGTGGTGATCCAGGTGGGGATCCGGGGATCAACGATGGCGTTGAGGGCCAGGCCCTTTTTGCGCGCCAGTTCGCTCAAGAGACTGAGAACGTCATCCATGCACTGGCGGACGCTCACCGGCTGCTGCTCGAGTTCGAGCCGGCCCGATTCGATCTTCGAGAAATCCAGAATGTCATTGATGATGGTGAGCAGCGCCTCGCCGCTGCCGCGCACCGTGCGCACCCAGTCGCGCTGTTCGGCCGACAACTGGGTGTCGAGCAGCAGGCTGGTGAAACCGATGACCGCGTTCATCGGCGTGCGGATCTCGTGGCTCATGACGGCGAGGAACTCGCTCTTGG
>CAZBLQ010000196.1:1686-4993 GCA_964492635.1 uncultured Oleiharenicola sp. | reverse complement strand
TCCGGCAAGTATTTCGGGAAATATTACCAGGACATCCAGAAGCGCGTGCCCTCGATCGCCAACGTGACGAAGCAGCTCGGCTGGACGCCCAAGGTCGACCTCAAGACCGCCATCCGCCTCACGCTCGACTATCATCTCGCGCACAAGGACTATCAGCTCGAGTGAGCTGGCTGGCCGGTAGGGCGCGACCGCTGGGCGCGCCGCGAATCTGTCTGCGGCCGGCCCAGCGGTCCGGCCCTACCCCGAACTTCGCCACAAGCCAGATGCCTTCTTTTCGCCTCGCCCTCAAGATCGACGTCGACACCGACCGCGGCACGCGGCTGGGCGTGCCGAACCTGCTCGCCGACCTGTGCACCGCGGACGTCACCGCCACTTTTCTTTTTTCCCTCGGACCCGACCAGACGGGCCGGGCCATCACCCGCATATTCCGTCCGGGCTTCTTGAAAAAGGTCGGCCGCACCAGCATCGTGCAGCTCTACGGCGTGCGCACGCTGCTCAACGGCACGCTCTTGCCCGCCCCGCACATCGGCCGGCGCAACGAGGCGCAGTTGCGCGCGGTGCGCGACGCCGGCTTCGAAATCGGCATCCACTGCCTTAACCACTACCGCTGGCAGGATTATGTTCACACGATGAGCCCCGAGCAGGTGCGCGCTGAATTCGACGCCGCACGCGACGAGTTCCGCCGCATCTTCGGCTCCGACGCCGTCACCGCCGGCGCCGCCGGCTGGCAGGCCAACGCCAACAGCCGCGGCGCCTATGACCGCGCCGGGCTGCTCTACGCCAGCGACACACGCGGCGCGGCGCCGTTCTTTGTCCGCACCGGCGGCCGCACCTTCGCCACGCTGGAAATTCCCTCCACCCTGCCGACGCTCGACGAATTGATGGGCCGGCCCGAATACCCCGACGACCGCATCGTGCCGCACCTGATGTCGCTGCTCCGGCCGGATACGCTCAATGTCTTCACTCTGCACGCCGAGATCGAGGGCATGGGCCGGCGGGCGCTATTCGGCGAATTTCTCACCGCGATTAAACGCGCCGGCGTGGAGGTCGTATCACTCGAGCAAGCCGCGCGCGACCTGCTGGCCCGGTGCGAAAAGATTCCCGTTTGCGAAATGCTTCAGGCGTCAGTGGACGGACGCTCCGGTCTGCTGGCCGTGCAGGGCCCGGCAGTTTGAGGCGGGCTCATGTGTTTGGCGCAGGTGGAACCTGGCCTCTGGACAGGTTTTCTTCTCTGGACTTCGCCCGGATTGGATTGATTCGGCGTTCGGACAGATATATTCGAGAAAAATGCCATCTCCTGTTTTGCACGGGGGTCGATTCCCGGCGACTCCATCATCTGCCATGACAACTGACTTTGAATATATCGCCGACGGCGGCATAATCATCAATCCATCTCAAGTCCGGTTTGAAACGGGGGTCGTTTCCCCACAAACCCGCTCCTGCAAACCAATAACTCGTTTTGATATATCGCCGTCGGCGATATAATCAACGTTCGACGCAACGATATGGCCGCCGGTACCAATAAGTCGATTTTGCGAGCCTGGCTGATGATCTTAGCTGGTGTCGTTCTCTGCTTGGTAACTCTATCGGGTTTAATCGACTTGGCGGTGGCGGTTCAGGGCACCAGGGAGAATGAAGGCGTAGCATTCCGCGTTATTGGCTTCGATTTGTCGGCGCTTACCTTCGGCTTGTGGGGTGGTGGCATTTTTGCCGTTGGCTGCGCACTTGCAGCGACCGGTTATCGTGCTAAGGCTGGAGCGTCGAACAATGTGCCGCAGCCGACGCCCGACGTCGGGCGCGGCTGAACACGACGTTCGGCAGGAAGACCATGAGCGGTTACGGAAGAGCCTCTTCGATTGCGGCAAAAGAATGCCGACAAAACCCTGCTCGCAGTCCGGTTGAAGCGTGGGCAGACGCCGTCGCAAAGAATTCGTATCGCTCGAATCGAGGAAGAAGAGCTGTCCTCGCGGGGCGTTCCTTGGCCTTTGTGAGAATGGTCTCGTCTTCGGCGTTCCTGCGAAGAGCTACACGGCGTCGAGTTTGAATAAGGCGTATGCGGTCGCAGCAGTCGCAGTGTTGCGAAAGGAGCCCGCGCTGGCTGACGATCGTTCGACATTGTGGCGAAGAGTCTCTCCCAAAAAGCACAATCACCAGATGGATGTTGTCGTCGCACTCTAGCGCGATGGGCTCATAGTGAAGTGCTAAATGAAAGAAGAGCCTAATCGGGTAGCCGGAGGTAATTAGCTCCCGGCCCACACACCACCCGGCGTACGGGTCCGTACCGGGTGGTTCCGTTCTGATTACTTTTTGCTTCCGCGTAAAGTGGCCTAGGGCCGCCACGCAGCTTTTACTTGGACAGATGGACGCCCCACGTGCGGCTGAGCCGGCAGTATCCCGCAGTTGACGATGCCGGGATTTGGTGCGACGCTCATGTCCAATGAAAGGCAAATTCACCGCGATCATCGAACAGGATCCCGAGGGAGGCTATTGGGCGGTTTGCCCGGAAGTTCCGGGAGCAAACGGTCAGGGAGACACCATCAAGGAAACCAAAGAGAGTTTGCAGGCAGCCATCCGGCTAATTTTTAACGATCGCCTGGCTGATGCCCGGCGTGGGTTGCCCAAGGACGTCATTCAGACCCAGGTGGCAGTTTGATGAAACGGCGGGAGGTGGAAAAACGGCTTAGGTTTGTTGGCTGCTACCTTAAGAGGGAGGGCAGATCCCATTCACTCTGGATCAATCCGAAGACGGGCGTGGTTGAAGCGATCCCAAGGCATGTGGAAATCAAGGAGCATCTGGCGTGGAAGATATTGAAGTCGCTATCGGCTGGATGACCCTTGGCCGAAACTAGGGAAAGGTTTCTCGTATCTTGGTGGACATCTAGGCCCAAGTAGCCGCCACGCTCGTGGCTTGCGGCGGGTAATGATGGATTCGCCGGGTTCGCGACAGCTCATTGGACCCCGCTATCCCGATACTTCACCTGATTTTTGTAACTCCCAGCTTAACAACTGCCTGTTTGGACTCCGTAGTCGCAGGTTTGCCCCGGGGACCGGCCAAAGCGGACCGCGGAAACGCAGAAGAACTGCGGGGACCTGCGGAAGAACGTCACGGACTTGCAGAGGAGCGTCGCGGACTTGCTCAGGAGTGACGGGGAGTTGTAAAGGAGCGTCGCGGATATGTAAAAGAGGACCGGGGAGTTGTAAGTCCGGACGAGGGAGTTGCAGGTCCCAAGCACAGAGTTGTAACTCCGGGGCGCGGGATCGCAGGTCCGGACACCAAAATCGTGGGTCCTGACGCCAGTGTCGCGCA
>CAZBLQ010000196.1:0-1586 GCA_964492635.1 uncultured Oleiharenicola sp. | reverse complement strand
GGCGTCGATAGAGACATCGACGCCCACTCTGATGCACATGTCTAGATCAGCGATCCCGCCCTTCAGTTTCGCGTGTCTGAGTCTGACTGAGGACGCTTACGACCGGTCCACCTTGTAGAACATCCAGAGGCCCAGCGCCTGAAAGCCGAAGTTCGGCAGCCACATCAGCAGGTCGGGCCGCAGCGCGATCTGGCCGTCAAACCAGCTCACCACGATGGTGGCGAAATAATACGCCATCGCCAGCGCCAGACCGATGCCGAAGTTAGCCGAGGTTTCCTTGCGCGAGATCTTGATGCCCAGCGGAACCGCCACCAGCGCGAACGACAGCACGGAAAACGCCGTGGCGAATTTCTCGTGAATGGTCACCTGCACGCGCATCTGCAGCTTCTCCCGCTGCGCCAGCGGCACGGCGGGGTCGGGCCGGTCCAGCCGGCGCCACTCAGTCATCAGCTGGCTGAAAGTCAGCCACTTCTGTTTCACCCGGACGGCCCCGCCACCGGCCAGCTTTCCCAACGGCAGGTCAAAGGTCGCCCGGTCCCATGACGCCGAGCCTCGTGCTTCGGAGAAATTCTCCGGATCCTTCTCGTCGCGCACCTCCGCCTGCGCGTGTTCGAGCGTCAGGATCAGCTTGTTGTTCACCTCGTCGAAGCCCACGCGGCCGGTGTCGGCGCGGGCAAAGCGCTTCACCCGGTTTTGTCCGTCCAGCTCCCACAGCCAGAAATCCTTCAGGACTGTGCCCTTCTTGTCGCCCGCATAGATCACGATGCCGGGAAAATCGCGGATGAACGTCTTCGGCACGATAAAGCTCAGCGGATTCTGGCGCACCGCCTGGGCCAGCTCCGCCTCGTAGGCCACCTTGGCCCGCGGCATGAATTCGAAATTGATCGCCAGGTTCAGGATCACGCCCAGCAGCGCGCAGAACAGGATCGGCGCCGACAGCCAGGCCACGCTCAGGCCGGAGGCGCGCAAGGCCGTGATCTCCCGATCGGCGGACATCCGCCCCAACACCAGCAAAATGCCGGTCAGCATCCCCATCGGCAGCGCGTACGACACCACGACCGGAATCATCAGCACGACCAGATGCATCACTGTGTCTGCGCCCAGTTGGCCGGCCATCACATGGCCCAGCAGATCACTCAGCACGTTGCCAATCATCAGGACGAAGGCGAACATCGCCACAGCCGCGCCGCACGTCAGGACGACGCTGGCGAGAATATGCCGGTGGATGAGGTTCATGCGGCCAAGGTTGAAAGCCGAAGGTTGAAGGTTGAAAGTCGGACCGCAACGCCTGACTTTGGTCTCGGGGGTTTCTTTCATCCTTCATCTTTCAACCTTCGACATTGCCGCATGCCCTTCGCTCCTGAAAAGCCCGCCATCCACGGCGAGACCCTCGACTCGCTTACCGCTCGCCTGGTGGAGCAGGGTCACCCGGCTTTTCGCGCCCGCCAGATCATGGAGTGGCTTTACAAGAAGCGGGTCGGCACGTGGGACGAGATGACGAACCTCTCCCGTCCGTTGCGGGCGTGGCTCGCCGCCAGCTTCGAGCTCGAGCCGACCACCTTTGTCCTCACCAAGCAATCGGAGGA
>CAZBLQ010000195.1:0-5134 GCA_964492635.1 uncultured Oleiharenicola sp. | reverse complement strand
CATCGCGGAGCACGAACACGAGTGACACGGCGAAGCACCGCTCAATGGCCCGGCCATCAGCCAGCGTGGCCGCCATGGTGCCGTCGGCCGTGAGCAGCGCCACGCCGGGCGCAAGCACGGTAACGTGCGGGTCGGTGAAGCTGCGCTCGAGCTTGGCGATGCCTTGCGAACCCGACCGGACCGCAGTCATGGCGTCCGCCCGGGTCTTGAAGAGTTTCCCGTCCTGGATGATGCGGGTCTCGTCGGAATCGACGATGCCGGCAAAGAATGCGTCGGTGTCCAGCCGGTTGGCCGCGTCCGTCAGGCGGGTGTTGGCGTCGAGCACGGCCTGTATGACAGCATCGTCGCCGGCCGGGGCGGCTGGATTGTTTGGCGAAGCGGGTGGGCTGGCCAGGGTTACCGAACTGATGGCTAGCACGGTGATGAACAGGGCAATCGGTTGAGTTTTCATGGGAGGAAACGAAACGGAATTACTCCGCACGCAGGGCGGTCATCGGATCTACCTTGGTGGCACGGCGGGCCGGCAGCCAGCAGGCCAGCAACGCGACGCTGAGCAGGATGAGGCCGACGCCGATGAAGACGGCCGGATCGAGCCGCTGCACGTCGTAGAGCTGGGCGGCGATGATTTGATTGGCAAAGCCGGCGCCGATGGCGCCCAGCGCGAGTCCGAGGAGGACGAGTTTAAGGCCGTGGGTGATCACGAGACGGATGACGTCATGCCGTGTCGCGCCGAGCGCGAGGCGGATGCCCAGTTCGCGGGTGCGCTGACTGACCGAGTAGGCCATGACACCGTAGATGCCGATGCAGGCGAGCAGCAGCGCGACACCGGCGAAAAGTCCCAGCAGGGTGAGCATGATGGTGCGGCCCTGCATCGTGCTGCGGGCGGCGAGTTCCAACGTGCTGAGATTTGCGATGGGCTGGTCGGAATCGACCTTGCGCACGGCCGCACGAATTTGCGTGGCGAGCGAGAGCGGGGGCAGTTGCGTGCGGACGACATAGTTCGTGGACCAGGGGAAGAAGGCTTGGGCGAAGAAAACCTGTGGTCCCGGCCGGGCTTCCATCGCGAACCGCCGGATGTCACCGACGATGCCGACGATCTCCCATGGTTCACCCTTGAAGAAAAGCCGGGCGCCGAGCGGGTCCTCGCCCTTGTCGAACATCTGGCCGATGAGGGCCAAATTCACGACCATGACCTTGGGCGCGTCGGTGCGGTTGTCGGTGTCGGTGAGTACGCGACCGCGCAGCAGCGGGATGCCCATGGCTTGGAAGAAGCCGGCCGAGACGCCGTCGAACCCGGCATTGAACCGGTTGGCGGTATCGGGCCGGTCGACCCGATGAATGACATCTCCCATGTAATTGCGGTTGTTCATCGGCAATGTCGTGGCCATGCCGACGCGGCTGACGCCGGGAACTTGGGCGACCTCCCGGAGGATGGCATCGGTGAACAGAATGCGTTTTTCGGTGGTCTGGGCCGTCGCACCGGACTGGGCGACCTCGAACGTCAGGGCGCCTTCGCGGATGAAACCGGTATCGGCGTGGGCCACATTGACAAAGCTGCGGAGGAGCAGGCCGGCGGTGACCAGCAGGACGACGGTTAGCGCGGTTTCGGAAACGATGAGGATCGATTGCAGCCGGCGGCGTTTGCCGGTGGTGGCCCCGCGCGTGCCTTCCTTGAGTTGCGTGTTCACGTCGGTCTTGACGGCCTGCAGGGCGGGCAGGGTGCCGAAGATCAGGCCAGTCAGCATCGCGGTGCCGACGGCGAAGACGAGCACGCGAACGTCCATCGTGACCGCGAAGCCCTGGATCTGGTTAATGCCGACAAACTGCACCAGGGGATCAATCGCCAGCGTACCGAGCCAGATTCCGGCCGCGCCACCGATGAGGGCGAGCAGGAGGCTTTCGGTGAGGAGCTGCCGGACGATGCGGCCTTTGGTCGCGCCCAGGGCGAGGCGGAGGGCGATCTCGCCCTGACGGGTGGCGGTTTTGGCGAGCAGGAGATTGGCGATGTTGGCGCAGGCGATGAGGAGCACGACGGTTACGGCGGCGAGCAAAGTCATCAGGGCAGGCCGAGCATTGCCAAACATGCTTTCCTGCATGTTCTGCACGGAGACGGTCCAGTCGGCCTTGTAGGCGGGATATTGCGCCTTGAAACCCTGCTTCACGGCCGTGAGTTGCGCCGTGGCCTGCTCGGGCGTGGCGCCGGCCTTCAAGCGACCGATGCATGAAGTGACGTAGCTGTAGTTGCGGTCCTGTTTGAATTGCGCGGAACGGATGCCAGCGGGGTAAAGGAAACTGACCGTGGGATCGAGCAGGGCGGCGGGCGGCAGAATCCCGATGATCAGGTAACCGGTGCCATCCAGGCGCAGCAGTTCGCCGACGGCCGAAGGACGCCCCTCGAGATGAGCCTGCCAGAATTCGTGGCTGATGATGACAACGTTGTGGTTGCCGCCGGCCGCGTCGTCGACCGGAACGAAATCGCGGCCGTGTGCGGGCTTGATGCGATAGACCTGGAGCAATTCGCCGGTGGCTTCCCAGCCGCTCAATTGCAGCGGTTCGCCGAGACCGGTGATGATTTTGTTGACCTGATGAAAGGCGGCGAGTTTGTCGAAGTGCCGGTTGTTTTCATACCATTCGAGAAAGGTGCCGCCGCAGGATCCTCCGAGTCCGCCGGGTGGCGCCTCGTTGACGACGGCGAGGCGGTCGGCCGCCGGGTAGGGCAGGGGATTGAGCAGCAGGGCGTTGACTACGCTGAAAATCGCAGTGTTAGCCCCGATGCCGATGGCGAGGGTGAGCACGGCGACGAGCGTGAAGCCGGGAGACTTGGCGAGCTGGCGGAAGGCGTAGCGGAGGTCGTTCATGGGGTCGGGCTAGCGGTAAGTTAATCTCGGTCAGCGGGTGGTTTTTGTAGTCTTGTCGTGCAAAGCTTAGGGATGGAGCGGTGTGATCTGGAGGTTGGCGAAGTCGCCGGCGGAGCCGTTGCCGACCCAGAGACCGAGCAGACCGCTATTTCGGTCCGACAGTTGGGTGACGACAAGCGAAGGGGTGGTGGCGTCGTCGACGAAGACGCTGACCTGTCGCCCTTGGACGACGATGCGGGCATGGAACCAGTCGTCGGGATCGGGGACGGGCGTCACGGCAGCCTCGTATTGGCCCGGCGAATCCGCCCGCAGCTTTTCCCAGGTGAATTGCGGGTGGGAAATATACTGCACGGAACGGGCGCGCCGCGGAATCTCCGGGTTCTTGAAGTTGAACGGCCGAAAATACACCGCGTCGCAGGTCGTGTCGTCCACGCCGCGGAAAGCGATGCCGACGAAGCTCTGCCCGGGCTTGTTCGCGCCGCGGAGGTCGACGTCGATCCTGCCTTCGGCAAAAGCGGAGCCGATCAGCCACGCGAAGCCGTCGCCGCCCCTGGCATCGAGATGAACGGCGGGATGGCCGTCGCGTACGATGGCCGTCGCGGTGCGGTTGGTGACGCGCCAGACGGCGGCATCGGCGATCTTGCTCAGATCGGGCTGGGTTCCGGCGTGCGCGAGCGGAAAGCAAAGCAACCCGACAGCAAGAATGAAGCCGGGGGATTTGACGAGTTGCCGGAGGGCGTAGTGAAGTGTATTCATGGCGAGACGGGTGGGGGTAAGACGAAGCGAAGGTCGAGGATCAGGGGCGGAAAGCTTTGGGCTTGGTTGGTGTGTCAGCAGGTTGATTGGTCGGGAGCTAAAAGCTTAGCGCTTAAGGCTTGTTGCCTCATCTCCTGGGTCACTCATCCAACCCAAACAGATGCAGCAGGTCGCGCATGGGATGATGTCGGCGGGCTTCCCAGTAGTTGACGAATTCGGTTTGCGAAACGATCCCGACCGGCCCGGCATAGATGCCACCGTAACCGCCAGCGTCGTACACGCGCACCGCGAGGGTGTTGTTCTCCTTCAGCAGGGAGCTTGGGAAATAATACGCCCGGTTCAGCGCGTATGAATGCCCATCATCATGTCGACCCGGACGGTCGATTTCGCCCGTGCGTCCGATCGACGTGCCGTTGAGGAAGACCTCGTCATAGTCATCGATCTTCCCGAGCATAAGCACCATGGTCTGATCCGTGGGCGTGCGGTCGATCGTGAATGTCTTGCGGTACCAGGCGTAGCCGTCGAGATCGGGATAACCGGCGTTTTCCCAGGCCAACGGGACGGTGATGGATTTAAAATCGGAGTCGTCGAAGGCGGGTTTCTTCCAGTCGGCGTTGTCGCCGGGGCTGAATTTCCACGGTCCATCCAACACGATCTCGGTCTGCGGGGTGATCCCGGTGTAGAAACCGGGCCGGCCGCTGACGAGGCCGCCGACTCCGCCGCCGTCATACACGCGAATGGCGATCACGTTCGATTTGCCCGGCCGCAACCAGGCGGCCGGAACGGGGTAGATTCGCTCGTTGTCGTAGGCCGACTGGTAATTCGGAGGGAACTTGCCGGTGCCGCCAACGCGGCGCCCGTTGACGAAGACCTCATCAACGTCGTCGATTTTGCCGAGCGCCAGAAAAACATTGTTCTGCTCAAATCCGGAGGGCAGGGAGAAGGACTGCCGATACCACGCGTAGCCGTTGTAGTCGCGGTAGCCTTCATCCTGCCAGGTTTCCGACGAGTGGATGTTCGCCCAACCCGAGTCGTCGTAGTTGGGCGCGGCGCGTTCGGGTCCGTCCCCGACCGCGAATTTCCACGACCGGTCAAGCCGGACAAGGCGTTTCCGGGGCTCCGGGGAATCATCCCAGGGATCGTAGGCCCGAAGGCTGGCAATGCTGCCGAGCAGGAGAGCGGAATAGAGACTGAGCGTGATGAACTGATGGGTTTTCATGGGGGAATTGATGGGTGGGGAGCGGTTGGGGAACGGAGATGGGTTGGGGCTTAACGCTTTTCGCATGTGGCTTCTCGCCTACTCCGCGCGGAGCGCGTCTGTGGGATTAACCCGCGTGGCGCGCCGTGCTGGCAGCCAGCAGGCGAGGGCGGCGGCGACCAGAATGAGCGTGGCGACGCCGAGGACGATCGCGGCATCGCCGCTCCCGGCACCGAACAGCAGACTGGAAAGAAGGCGGGCGAGGACGGCCGATAGCACGGCTCCGACAGCAAGGCCGGCGAGCGTGAGGACGGCACTCTCG
>CAZBLQ010000194.1:0-5226 GCA_964492635.1 uncultured Oleiharenicola sp. | reverse complement strand
CCGGATCGCCGGATCATTATTCCACGATCGCAGCCCGGCCTACTTCGCCAGCTGCTTGCGGATAGCCCGGAGTTCGCTGCGCCGGGCCCGGGTCAATTCAGGATAGCTCATTTTGAGGTCCTGCATCGCCTCGATGACGATCCGTGAAACGATCAGCCGGGCGTTATACTTGTCGTCAGCCGGCACCACGTGCCAAGGCGCGGCCTTCGAGCTCGTGGCGCTCAGGCAGTCCTCGTACGCCTTCATGTATTGATTCCAGAATTTCCGCTCCGTGATGTCGGCCTCGCCGAATTTCCAGTTTTTGTTCGGTTCATCGATGCGGGCCAAAAAACGCTTGCGCTGCTCCTCCTTCGACAAGTGAAGAAAAAACTTGATGACCCGGGTGCCATTGCGATGGAGGTGTTTCTCCAAATCCACGATGGAATGGTACCTTCCCCGCCAGACGGATTTTTTGCCAGTGCGTGAGTCAGGTATCCCCTCGCTGCGCAGGATTTCAGGATGCACGCGGGCGATCAGCACCTCCTCATAATAGGAGCGGTTGAAGACCCCGATCCGTCCGCGCGCCGGCAGGCAGCGGGTCGTCCGCCAGAGGAAATCATGCTCCAGCTCCTCGGCACTCGGATGCTTGAAACTGTAAACTTCGCAGCCCTGCGGATTGATGCCGCTCAAGACGTGGCTGATCGCGCCGTCCTTCCCGGCGGCGTCCATGGCCTGAAAAATCAGGAGCACCGACCAGGCGTTGGAGGCGTAGAGGAGGCGTTGCAAGGCGCTCAATTCCCCGACCTCCGCGGCGAGAAGCTCCTTGTAATGTTTGACGGACTGGTAGAGCGGCCTGCTCCTGGTGTCCCATTTCTTCAGCCGGACTTTTTTGCCGCCCGAAACGCGAAAGTCTCTGGAATCGATTTTCATATTGAATTTGTGATCAAGCAAAGAGCGGGGCTGGCACAGGGAAGCAGCGCAAGGTTCATGAGATCCAGCGGGCGATGCCGAACGCGGCAGCGGCGGCAAGGCCGCCGATGACGGTGGTTTGCAGGGCACCGCGGATGACCGGGACGCCGGTAAAGCGGGCCTTGACGCCGCCGAAGACGGCGAGGGCCATCAAGGTTACGCCAACGGAAACCACGAGGGCCCGGTGCGCATCGGACAGGAACAAATAGGCGCCGAGGGGAACGATCCCCCCGACGATGTAGGCCACGGCGATGGTCAGCGCGCTTTTCCACGCGCGGCTGGCGTTGGGTTGCTCCAGACCAAGCTCGAAGCGCATCATGAACGCCACCCAGTCCTTGGGTCGCTTCCGCAGCGATTCGACAACCGTCGCGCATTCCTCGGCCGAGAGACCGTAGCTCCGGAAAATGTCGCGCACTTCCTGGGCCTCCGCTTCCGGCAGGCGGACAATCTCCTCCTGTTCGCGCACCAGCTCATGGGCGTAGTGCTCGGCATCGCCCCGGGCGGCGAGGTAGCCGCCCAGGCCCATCGCGATGGAACCGGCGGCGATCTCGGCGAAGCCGGCGGTGACGATGAGGTGCGTCTGGGAAATCGCCCCGGTCAGCCCGGCGGCAAGGGCGAAGGGCACGGTCAGGCCATCGGACATGCCGATGACGATGTCGCGAACGATGTCGCCGGCGGTGAAGTGCTGCTCGATGTGCGGGGTCATGAAAAAGATTACGGTGTTTCTTCAGAGTATCATACCGGCGGGTGATTTGTTTTCCACTTCCAATTCCGGATCTCCGGCAGGTCTTCACCGTGTTGGTTGAGGCCTAGCTTGTGCTCGATCAGCTTGTCCTTGAATTGCTGATTCAAGAGCCGAGCGGAGGTTTTTCGCCGGAGCGGATCGCGGAACTTTGTTGAGTTGATTTTCATCTTCAATGGCCGGCGATGAGTGTCGCGCAGATCATCATGGCAGGTTCAGGTGGCTTGATCTTTCCGAATCTCGCGTTCTGCCTGACTCCAATCCTGGACGGACCGGCCGTCCCCGCGGCCGCGCTGCTCATACAATTCATAGGCGCGCTTCGCGATCTTCGGGGTCAAATCGACCGGTAACCCTGCAACGGGATCAGGCGCCCGCCATTTGATCATCGCGACCTTCACGGCATCGTTCACCACCAGGCACGAGATCATGGCGTAAGCGAAAATCACGAACGTCTGCGACCAGGGCAACGGCTTGAGGCCGGGAAGCCCCACCCGCGTCAGGACCGTGCCGACGGACAATTCCGCGATGACCGCCAAGACCACCGCCCTGCTGGGCCTCGTCGCCCAAAACCAGCGCCGCTCCCGCGCCGAAACGATGGAAAATGCGGCAAAGTAGAGCAGGGTCAGAAAGCTGAAGGTATAGAGGGCATTGTCGCCCGTCGCCAGTCCGCAACGCGACCAGCCGATCCACAGGGCGAGCAGCGCCTCTGCAACCATGAAGGCGCCCAGCACCGCGGAGACGGTGATGAGGTGGCCGATGTTCCATGTCTCCGGTTTCCTGGATGGCCGGACGTTGTCGGTGGCGAGGGAGATCTTGGCGACGTCCGTTACGAAGACCAGCAGGAGCATCGCAAAAGTGGACATGACAAACTTGCCGGTAGCCAAAAACGCGATGGCCACAAAGGCCGTCTTCAGGATCGTGCGGCTGATCTTGTTGATGATGTAGGTCAGGATGCGCTGGTAGATCGTCCGTCCCTGCTCGACCAATGCCACTATGTTCGTCAGCCCCGGTTCGGTCAGGACGACACTCGCAGCGCCCTTGGCCACGTCGGTAGCGGAGCTGACCGCGATGCCGACCTCGGCCTGGCGCAGTGCGGGAGCGTCATTCACCCCGTCGCCCGTCATGCCGGTCACGTGTCCCGCCGCCTGGAGGTGTTGCACCACGATGTATTTGTCCTCCGGAAACACCTCCGCGAAACCGTCAGCGCCCGCGAAAAGATCGGCCGTCGTGCCGCCCGCCTGGGCGCTCGCCGCCTTCAGGTCCGCCACGCGCCGGATGTTCGGCAAACCGACGCCGCGCGCGATCTCGCTCGCGACCGCCAGGGCGTCGCCGGTGAGCATCTTCACGGAAACGCCAAGGTCGCGGAGCGTGGCAATGAGCTGGCCGGCGTCGGATCGCGGCGGATCGTACAGCGACACCAATCCAAGCAAGATGGGGGCGCCGGTCTCAGGCCCACGGGCCACCGCCAGCGTCCGATAGCCCTTCAGGGCCGATTCACTGACCTGTGCCTCCAGCGCCTGGATCGCCGGAGGCTGCAGCCCGGAGGCTTGGGCAATGGTGTCCACCGCACCCTTCATCACGCGCAGCCGCTGTCCGTTCTGCTCGACCACGGCTTCGGTCCGCCGGTTTTTTGCATCGAACGGCGCAAAGGAAACGGGCGTGGACGCGGGCCGGCCGTCAAAGATGTGCCGCTCTTTGGCCGCGGCCAGGAACGCGAGGTCGATCGGATCCTGGTTGGCTTCCTGCGAAGCGAGGGCGCCGGCGAACAACACGTCCGCTTCCGTGGCGGGCGCCAGCGGGACCACGCCGGTGACGGCCAACCGGTTCATCGTAATCGTGCCCGTCTTGTCCACGCAGAGCACGTCCATGGTGGCGGCATCTTCCGCGGCACTGAGGCGGGTGACCAGCACGCCGCGTTTGGCCAGTTCCTTCGACCCTACGGCCATGCTCACCGTAAACATGACGGGGAGGGAAAGCGGTATCGCGCTCGTCAACAGGATGAGCATGAGCGGGACCATCTCGAGAAGCGGCGTGCCTCGCACCAGGGAGACGACGGTCACCATGACCAACAACGCGCTGACGACGAGGAAAAGCCAGCGGACGATCTTTGCCACCACGGCATCGATGTGGAGTTTCGGCCGGGCTTGCTGGACGAGTTCAGTGGTCCGGCCAAAATAGGTCTTCGCCCCGGTCAGCATGACCACGCCGTTGCCCTCTCCCCGGCGGACGACGGACCCTGACGAAAGCACTTCGGCGGGCCCCTTGTCCGCCTCCTTCGATTCGCCGGTAAGCGCCGACTGATCCACGGCCAGCGCCCCAGTGAGCAGTTTCACGTCCGCCGGAATGATGTCCCCGGGACGCACGCGAACGATGTCGCCGGGAACCAGTTCCCGGGCTGGAATGACCTGCCAGGCTGAATCACGCCGGACGCGCGCGCTGACCTGCAACCGATGCCGGAGAGCCGCAACGACGCCAGCCGCCCGGTGCTCCTGCACGAAGCTCACCACCGCATTGACGACCAGCAGCGTGCTCACCACCGCGAGGTCCGGGTATTTCCGGAGGACAAGCGACAGGATCACGATCATTTCAAGCATCCACGCCGACGCACCCCAAAACTTGCCCAGGAATTTGCGGACCGGATGCCCCTTTGTTTCGGCCACCTCGTTGAAGCCGTTCGCCTTCCGACGGACTTCCACCTCCGCGCGTGTGAGTCCCGTGTCGGGGTTGACCTTGAGCGACGCGAGCGTGTCGGGGACCGAGGCGGCGGCGATATCCGGTGGCTTGGTGTCTGCCGGCTTCGCGGGGGCCGGTTCGGCTTCGGGTTTGTCTGTTGTCGGGGGCATGGCAAATCTCGGGCGCTGACGCCGGCGCGGTTCAGGCCGTTTTTTCTCGGTGATTCGCGCCCCAATGCCAGTTTCGAATCTCCGGCAGGTCCTGGCCGTGTTTGTCGATGTATAGTTTGTGCTCGATCAGCTTGTCCTTGAGCTGCTGCTTCAGGTGGTCGCCCTTGGCGCCGGTCTGCGGCAGCCGGTCGATGGTGTCCATGACGAGGTGGAAACGGTCCAAATCGTTCAGCACCGTCATGTCAAAGGGTGTGGTGATGGTGCCTTCCTCCTTGTAGCCGCGGACGTGGATGTTGTCGTGGTTGGTGCGGCGGTAGGTCAGCCGGTGGATCAGCCACGGATAGGCGTGAAAGGCGAAGATGACCGGCTTGTCCTTGGTGAAGAGCGCGTCGAAATCCGGGTCGCTCAGCCCGTGCGGATGTTCGCTGTGCGGCTGCAGCTTCATGAGGTCGACGACATTCACCACGCGGATTTTCAGTTCCGGCAGATGTTCGCGCAGGATTGAGACGGCAGCGAGCGTCTCCAGCGTCGGCACATCGCCACAGCAGGCCATGACCACGTCGGCTGCGACGTCCTGGTCGTTGCTGGCCCACTGCCAGATGCCGATGCCCTCGGCACAGTGCTGGACGGCTGCGTCTATCGTCAGCCACTGCGGCGCCGGGTGCTTGCCCGCGATCACGACGTTGACGTAAT
>CAZBLQ010000193.1:0-5255 GCA_964492635.1 uncultured Oleiharenicola sp. | reverse complement strand
TAAGGAGTACGCCAGCGGGCAGTCACCCTTCCCGGATTCCGCGGACCGGAATGGTCGCGGAGGTCATGGAGCCTGAAGAGAATATCACCGGGAAGACCTGTGGATACAGTCTCGGGCAGTTCGACCTTCACCGGCCGCAAGATGGCGGTTCCAGCGTCCTCGCGCCGCGGTGGACGGCGCGCTACCCTTGGGCCAACACCTTGTCGCGGATCACTTCGCCGATGGCGAGCGCCGCGGTGGCCGCGGGGGACGGCGCGTTGATGACGTGCAGCAAACCCGGTCCCTCGGCGAACTCGAAATCCTCGACGAGCGTGCCATTCCGGTGCATGGCCTGGGCTCTCACCCCGGCGCCCCCGGGAGAGAGATCGGATTCCCGGATGTCCGGCACGAGCCGCTGCAGGGACCGGCAGAATTCGCGCCGGCTGAATGACCGGTAAAGCTCATAGGTGACGAGCTTGGGATACTTCGCCAGGAACCGCCACAATCCCGGGTAAACAAGGCTGCCGGCCAGGTCCTTGAGATTCACCTGGCTCATCCGGTAACCCTCCCGGGCAAACGCGAGCACGGCGTTGGGCCCGGCTTCGACTCCTCCGTGGATCAGCCGCGTAAAATGGACCCCGAGGAAGGGGAAATTGGGATCGGGCACCGGATAGATGAGATGGCGGACCAGATTCTGCCGCTCCGGCTTGAGGACGTAGTATTCGCCGCGGAAGGGAATGATCTGCGCCTTGGGTGTGCCACCGGCGCGGCGGACGATGCGGTCGGCGTGCAATCCCGCGCAAGCCACCACCTGCGAGGCGCGCAATTCGCCCGCCGTTGTCTCGAGCACCCAGGCCGGCCCCTCGCGCACCAACCGGCGGACTTCGGTTGCCAGCCGGACTTCACCTCCCCGAGCGGTGATGAGCTCGCATAATTTCCGGCAGACGGCGGGATAATCGACAATGCCCTCCTGCGGCACATGGATGGCCGCCAGTCCCGCGGCGTGAGGCTCGAGTTCGCCAATCTGTTCCGGGCCAAGGCGACGGAGACCGGTGAGACCGTTGGCCTGGCCGCGCTCCCACAGCGCGTCAAGACGCGGCAGTTCCTCCGGTTTGGTGGCGACCACGATTTTGCCGCATTGCTCGTGGGCAATGCCGTGTTCGCGGCAAAAGCCGACCATCTGCCGGAGCCCTTCGGCCGCGAGCCGGGCCTTGCGCGAACCGGGCCGATAGTAGAGGCCCGCATGGAGCACTCCGCTGTTGTGGCCGCTTTGATGCGCCCCGGGGGCGGCTTCCTTTTCAAGCACCACGAGCCGCGCACCCGGTCGCGCCTCCAGCAACCGGAAGGCCGTGGCGAGCCCGACGAGCCCACCGCCAACAACGACGAAATCATGCATGTGAATGGAGAAAATCAGGTCGACCCTCTCCAGAGTCAAACCGGTATCATTCGATCTGTGCGCGCCATATTCGAACGCGGACGTCAGTGAAAACTCCGGCGCCAACCCGGCTGACCCGACGGTCGCCCTTGCTTCCCGGCCCGGGTCAGCTTTCTTCTTTTATATGAGACCTGATTGTGCCATGCAAAATCGAACCACGTTTTGCATGGATGCCGCCAGAGCAGATCCGTTCCCGCTGTTCCAAAATAATTCAGACGATTGTTCAACCAATTGACCGTCACGCTTGAATGCCGCTTCACCTGATCCAGCGCCGTGCAATCTGGTGGCCCACCTGGCCCGTCTGGACTTGCCTCTTCGCCCTTTCCGCGTTGCCCTTTCTCCTCTGGTGCTTCCAAGGCGAGGCTTTCCTCGCTTCATCCCGGCCACTGCCCGCCGAAGTACTCGTGGTTGAGGGCTGGATCGGCAACGAAGGCCTGCAGGCGGCTGAAAGTGAATTCGCGCGGGGTGGCTATCGCTATATTGTCGCCACTGGTGGCCTGACCGGTGCGCGCTGGTATCGCCGCCGGTGGAGTTATGCGACCGAGGCGGAAGAGTTCCTGCTCAACGGGGGTATGCCGCGCGAAAAGGTCATCGTCGCCATTCCCCGGGAAACCGAGGAGCACCGGACTTATGAATCAGCGCTGGCCGTACGACTGGCCCTGCACGACCGGGGCATCCGACCACAGGCCATCAACGTATTCACCATGGGCGCACATGCCCGGCGCAGTCGTCTGGTTTTTGCGAAGGTCCTCCAACCCGAAGCGGAGGTCGGAGTGGTGGCGTGGTCGCCTCCGGGTTATTTTGCCGGGCCATGGTGGCGATCGAGCGACCGGGCCAACAATCTGCTGAAGGAAACCATCGGCTGGCTGTTTGAAGTCCTGCTCAATTCCGGCCGCACTTCGAATTCCCCGGAAACGCCGAAGTCCTGAGGTGAACCCAAGCTGGGCTCATGCCGCAGAAATTGACCGCGGATGCCACGGATTGCACGGATCAATACAATCGATCCAAAATGGGTTACAGGAGGCCACAGAGGGAACGGAGAAAAGCGTCCATGATTGATCTTCGGTTACCGCTGTTTTCTTCAATGAAGATCCTCTCCGTGGTCAAATCCCTTGAAGATATTTTTGCGTTTTTTGTGCTTCTGGTGGCCAAATGATTGAGGGTTCTGTTCAAACTGCCCCGTTGTTTTATCCGTGATAATCCCTGTCATCCGCAGTTAATGAATTGCCGTACCCGGCCATATCCGACAAAATATCGCAGTATCCATGAACCCGCCCGCCTGGACCAAACATGCCGCAGATGAGCAGTGGAAATTACTTCCCCGTCAATTGCTGCTGACCAGCCTGTTGGTGTGCGCCCTGACAGCGGAGGCGCAATCGGTGGTTGCTCCGGCTCCCGCGGTTAATTATGCGCCCCCGGCCCTGCCGCAGAACCCGGCGGCCACAAATTCATCGGCCCCCGCCCCCAGCTCACCCATCGGCTCGTCCCCGTTTCAATGGGGACCGGTCACCCTCAGCCCGCATTTTTCCTATCGCTTTCTTTATGGTGACGGAATCCAGGCAGCGCCAGGCCAGCAATCCCGCACGACCATTCAGGCCTTCTCTCCCGGTGTCCTGTTCAGTCTCGGCACCCATTGGACCTTGGATTACACGCCGACCCAGACCTATTATTCCGATCCGGTTTTCAAGGATACGCTGGATCACACCGTCCGGCTCGCCGGGGCCACCACTTCGGAAGACTGGATTTTTCAATTTTCACAGGATTACACCTCCTCCTCTTCGCCCCTCATCGAGACCGGGCAGCAGACGAGGGAGAAATCCTTCGGAACAGCTTTGAGCGGATCCGACCACTTCAACAGCTTGATGACCCTGGACTCGACCCTGACCCAGCAGGTTCGCTTGCTCGACATCTACCCCGATTCGCGGGAGTGGTCCGTCGTTGAACGGCTGCATTACAGGTTTTCTTCGCAACTGGACGGCGCCCTCGGCGCAGGATTCGGCTATGTCAGTGTCAGCGCAGGTTCAGACATGACCTACATCCGTCCCGAAGCCCAGATCAGCTGGCGGGCCACCGACAAGCTGTCCTTGGAGCTGCGGGGCGGTTTCGAGAACCGGAAATTCCGCTCCGGTGGCGTCGCCGATCTGAACACCCCGACCATGAACGCCTCGATTAACTACCTGCCTTTCGAAACCACCACACTGAGTGTGGCGGCCAACCGCACGGTGGCCGCCGCCTATTTCCAGAACGAGGTGACGCAAAATACCAGTTGGAACATCAATTTGCGGCAGCGCCTCTTGCAGCATTTCTATCTGAGTTCCAGCCTCACGCAGCAAAAGACCAGCTATCTGGCCACCAGCAGCACCGTGGCCGCCGGGCGCAGCGACAGAAATTATTCCTTCGACGTCAGGCTCAGCACCACTTTTTTCCAGCGCGGCACCATCGCCGTCCTGTATCAGAACGCCCACAATACCTCCAACAGCACCGGATTCGGATTTTCCAGCAGCCAGGTTGGAGTTGAACTGGGCTACCGGTATTAGTCACGGACGCGGGCCTTTCGCATGACCGGAAGATGTGCGGCACGACCGGCGCAGAATCCCGGACCCATTTGCAACCCCGAACCAAATCATCGCCACCCAGCCCCATGACCGAACCGAGCAAGCTTCCGGCCGGAGCCGGGACGATCAGGCCAGGCCCGGGCCCCGCCGGTCACCAGACAGGATTTCGCCGCGTTGCCCTGGCAACCTGTGCGCTGGTGCTTTGCTTCAGCCGGCCATTGTTCGACCTGATGCGGTTTGCCATCCAGAGCGATCTTTACTCCCACATCCTGCTGGTGCCCGTCATCAGCCTTTATCTGGTCTGGGTGAAAAGAAGCCTTCTGCCTCCCCCCTCTGCGCCGGCCCGGGGAATTGCCTGGGCACTGCTGGGTGCCGGCACCTTTGTTCTCGCTGGCTATTGGGTTGAGGTCATGGCCGGGACGAAACTGGCTCCGGAAGATTCGCTGGCTTTGACCACGCTTTCATTTGTGTTATTCATCGGCGGGATTTGCAGTTGGTTGCTGGGCAGGGAGACGCTGCGGACCATCGCGTTCCCTCTCGGATTCCTCGTTTTTCTGGTCCCGTTTCCGGTTTTTCTCGAAGCCGGGATTGAAAGCCTGCTCCAGCAGGGCTCGGCGGCGGTCGCCTTCGCCCTGTTCCGTCTGTCCGGCATGACCGTCTTTTATCACGATCTGGTTTTCAAGCTGCCCACCATCAGCCTGAGGGTCGCCCCCGAATGCAGCGGCATCCATTCCACTCTCGCCCTGTTCATCACCAGCCTGATCGCCGGCCAGCTTTTTCTGCGCACGCCCTGGAAACGGGCCACGCTGGCGCTGGCCGTCGTGCCCATCGCCCTGCTCAGAAACGGGCTGCGCGTCTTTACCATCGGCGAGCTGTGTGTCCAGGTCAGCCCGGACATGATCGATTCCTACATTCACCGCCATGGCGGCCCGGTGTTTTTCATCCTGTCCCTTGTGCCCTTTTTCATTCTGCTGCGCTTGCTTTATAAATCAGACAGACACAGCAAGAATGCCCTATCTTAAATGGACTTATGCCGAAGAAATTAACCACGGATTGCCCGGATAACACGGATAAAGGCATCAACCTGAGAATCGCCACAAAAGGCACCCTACTTCGCCAAGCCTGCGAAGGGCAGGCAGAAGCCAATCCTCCGGATATTTTCTTATCCGGGACTATTCAGACGAAATAAACCACGGATTTCACAGATAACACGGATAAAAGCATTTGGGACAAACTCGAACCTCAGAAACCCGCACCGTCCGGTGAATGATTAAATCTGTTTCTAA
>CAZBLQ010000192.1:0-5264 GCA_964492635.1 uncultured Oleiharenicola sp. | reverse complement strand
AGGAGTGCAGCAGCTTGCCGTTCGGGTGGGTGGCGACCTCGAAGCAGATGCCGGGCGAACGGTGGAGCTGGGAGACGACGACGCGCTCGGCGCCGTTGATGATGAACGAGCCGCGCTCGGTCACCATCGGGATGTCGCCCATGAATATTTCCTCGTCCTTGATGAAATCCTCTTCGCGCAGGCGCAGCTTCACGTAGAGCGGTACGGCGTAGGTCGTACCCTCGCGGAGGCACTCGATCTCGGAGCTCTTCGGTTCGCCGATGGTGTAGGACACGTATTCGAGCGTCAGGCGCTCGTCGTAGGAATTGATGGGGAAAACCTCCTTGAAGACGGCCTCAAGGCCGTAGGGCTTGCGCTGCTTCTCAGGCGTGTCCTTCTGGAGGTACTCGAGATAGGAGCTGATCTGCAGCTCAATCAGGTTGGGCGGCTGGATGACTTCGCGGAGTTTGCCGAAGTTAATGCGTTCGGTGTGAGTGCGGTCGGCCATGGAATTTTCCCGTGTAGATGTGAATCTGAAAGAAAGGAGCGGAACTCAGTTATTCAGGAGCGAATAACCGGCAATGGTGCGCCCGGACGCGAGGCCTTGGGGCGCGGAAAGAACGGCTGAAAGAAAGCCGAAAGACAGGCCGCGGGTGGACACGGCCTGTCTCGGTGAATAGAGAAGTCTAGAATGCGAAAACGCCAAGCGGTTACTTGAGTTCCACTTCGGCGCCGGCGGCCTCGAGTTTCTTCTTGATCTCCTCGGCCTCGGCTTTGTTGACGCCTTCCTTGACGGGCTTGGGTGCGCCCTCGACGAGGTCCTTGGCTTCCTTGAGGCCCAGGCCGGTGATGGCGCGGACTTCCTTGATGGCACCGATCTTGTTGGCGCCGGCTTTGAGAAGGACGACGGTGAACTCGGTCTTCTCCTCGGCAGCGGCGGCGGGTGCGGCAGCCGCAGGTCCGGCGGCGACCGCCGCAGCGGCGGAAACGCCCCACTTGCCTTCGAGTTCTTTGACGAGGGCGGCGAGATCGATGACCGACTGGCTGGAAAGCCACTCGATAACTTGGTCTTTGGTGATGTTGCTCATGATATTTCTCCTGAAGTGACTAGCGATTTCGATGAAGGGAACTCGTTTAAGGGACGTATCCCCTAGCCTGCTTCGTTGGATGGTTGTTCCCCGGCTCGCGCCGGAAATTGTTGGTTGGGTGAATGGTTGATCAGGCGGCGGGAGCGGCGGGCTGCTCCTTCTTGACCTTGGCGTCGAGGACGCGGACGAATGCTGCGGCGTTCTGCGTAAGCAGGCCGAGCAGCTGGGAACGGAGCGCCTCGAACGACGGCAGGTCGGCAAGCAGGGACATTTCCTTCGCCGTGAAGGCCTTTTTGTCGATGACGCCGGTCTTGACCTCGAGTTTCTGCACCTCCGTGAAGAATTTCTTCACGATCTTGGCAACGCCGTAGGGATTTTTGCCGCCGACAACGATGGCAGTCGGACCCTTGAGCGAACCTTCCAGATCGGGCAGGCCAAAGGCCTTGGCCGCGACGCGGAAAGAGCTGTTTTTAACGACATGGAACTCGGCCTTCTCGGGCGCGAGCCGGTTGCGAAGCTTGGCGATGTCCGCGACGCTCATCTTGTCGTAATTCGCGACAATGACGTATTCGGACTTCTTGAGGTGACCGGTGACCTCTTCGATCAAATATTTTTTTTCTGCTCTCATGGTACGATGGTCTCCGGGTTAGAATTTGTTGAACTCGGTGGTCGCGAGCTTCACACCGGGGCTCATGGAGGACGAAAGCGTGACACCCTTGATGTAATGGCCCTTGAAGGCGGCAGGCTTGGCCTTGCCGATAGCCTCGAGGACGGCGGATACATTCTCCGTGATCTGGTCGGGGGTGAAAGAACGCTTGCCGACTCCAACGCCGATGTTGGCGGTCTTGTCGACCTTGAACTCCACCCGACCGGCCTTCACGGCCTTGATCCCGGCAGCGATGTCGTCGGTGACGGTGCCGGACTTCGGGTTGGGCATGAGACCCTTGGGACCAAGGACGCGCGCAAGCGTGCGGACCTGCTTCATGGCCTCGGTGGTGGCGATGGCGACGTCGAAGTCGAGCCAGCCCTCGGTAATCTTGGCCATCACGTCCGCGAGGCCGGCGGTGTCGGCGCCGGCAGCGAGGGCCTTGGCGGGATCGTCGGTGAAGACCAGGACGCGGACCTTTTTGCCGGAGCCGTTGGGCAGCGGCGTGGTGCCGCGCACCATCTGGTCGCCCTGCGCCGGATCGACGCCAAGGCGGAACGACAGCTCGACGGTCTCGTCGAACTTGGCCTTAGGGAATTTGCTGAGAATCTCCACTGCTTCCTTGAGTGGGTATTCCTTCGCGAGATCAGCGGCGGTGACGGCGCTGCGGTATCTTTTGCTGTGTTTGACGGGCATTTTGGACTCCTTGCGGTGCGAACGTCCCTGAAGAGACTCCCGCGGTGAGTTGGTGGTGGGTGAAAAATCAGTCGACGACTTCGATGCCCATGTTGCGGGCGGTGCCGGCGATCATGCGGATGGCGGCTTCTTCGCTGTTGGCGTTGAGGTCGGCCTTCTTGAGTTTGATGATCTCGATGATCTGCTTTCTCGTGACCTTGCCGACCTTGTCCATGTTGGGCTTGGCGGAGCCAGTGGCGATGCCGGCAGCCTTCTTCAGCAGCACGGACGCCGGAGGGGACTTGCAGATGAACGTGAAGGACTTATCGGCGTAGACGGTAATGACGACCGGAATGATCATGCCATTCTGATCCTTGGTCTTCGCATTAAACTCCTTGCAAAAACCCATGATGTTGACGCCTTGGGCGCCAAGAGCGGGACCGACCGGGGGCGCAGGATTGGCGGCACCGGCGGGAAGCTGGAGACGGACGTAACCTTGAATCTTTTTAGCCATGGGAAGAGGGGATGAGCGGTTGGGGAGGAGAGGCGGATCAGCTTTCAGAGGCGCGCTGAACCTGCCAGTATTCGAGTTCGACGGGCGTGAAGCGCCCGAAAATGGAAACGGAAATCTTGAGCTTCCCGCGGGCGGGGTCGACCTCGTCAATCCGGCCGTTGAGGTTCATGAACGGTCCGTCGGTTATCTTCACTTCCTCGCCGACATCGAAGGTTACCTTGGGAATCTCCTTGCCGGTGGCCGCCTCCAGCCGGGCCTTGATCTCGTCGATCTCCGCCTGGCGCAGCGGTGCGGGATGATCGCCGCCGACGAAACCGATCACCCCCGCGGCATCCTTCACGAAGTAGAAGGGCTTGATGTTGACCTTCTTTTCCTCGTCGTAGAGGCACATGTTGATGAACACGTAGCCGGGGTAAAGCTTGCGAACCTTGGTGGATTTTTTGCCGCCCTTGACCTCGGACACAACCTCGGTTGGCAACAGCACCTCGAAAACAAAGTCGTCGAGTTCCTCGGCCTTTTTGAACTTCTCAATGTAGTTCTTCACCTTGTTCTCCTGGCCGGAGAGGGTGTGAAGAGCGAACCACTGGGCGCCGGTGGGCGTGGAAGTCTGGGCGGTCATCGTAAAGGGATCTGATTAGCGGCTGATCAGCAGGGTCAATGCGTCCACGACCTGATAGAGGGCGAAGTCGCTGATGCTGGTAAACAACCCGAGCAACAGACAGGCGACAATCACGACGATCGTCGAATCCTTGAGCTCGCTGCGCGTCGGCCAGCTGGCTTTTTGCAATTCGGCGACGAGTTCGCCGAAGAAGATGCGGGCACTGCGGAAGGGATTTGCCATGTGATGATTTGGGCGAAAGTGGCAGGGGCGGAGGGAATCGAACCCCCAACCAACGGTTTTGGAGACCGCTACTCTACCAATTGAGCTACACCCCTGTGGTTATTTCTTTTAGACGACACAGCCGGGAACTCCCAAAGGAGACCCGGCAGCGTCGGTCGGAAGAGGTTAATGACGCTTATTCGACGATCTCGGTGATACGACCGGCACCGATGGTGCGGCCGCCTTCACGAATGGCGAACTTCTGGGTTTTCTCCATGGCGATCGGCGAGATCAGTTCGATGTCCACCGCGATGTTGTCACCCGGCATTATCATCTCGACGCCAGTCGGAAGATTTACAACACCAGTCACGTCCGTGGTGCGGAAGTAGAACTGGGGACGGTAACCGTTGAAGAACGGGGTATGACGGCCGCCCTCGTCCTTGGAGAGGACATAGATCTCAGCCTTGGCCTTCTTGTGGGGGGTGATGGATTTTGGAGCGGCGATGACCTGGCCGCGCTCAATGCCATCTTTCTCAATGCCACGGAGGAGAATGCCGACGTTGTCGCCGGCTTGCCCGTAATCGAGCAGCTTGCGGAACATCTCGATGCCGGTGACGACGGTCGTGGTGGTGTCACGCAGGCCGACGATTTCGACTGCATCGTTGAGCTTGCACTTGCCGCGTTCGATGCGGCCCGTCGCGACGGTGCCGCGACCGGTGATGGAGAACACGTCCTCGACAGACATGAGGAACGGCTTGTCGATTTCGCGCACCGGTTCCGCAATCTCCGAGTCAATGGCTTCCATCAGCTGCTGGATTGCCTTCTCACCCTCGGGCTTGCCTTCGAGCGCGGCGGTGGCGGAACCACGAATGATTTTGGCATTCTTGCCATCGAACTGATACTTGGTCAGCAGGTCGCGGATTTCCTCTTCAACGAGGTCGAGGAGCTCGGTGTCATCTATGAGATCGACCTTGTTGAGGAACACGACGAGCTTCGGCACGCCGACCTGGCGGGCCAGCAACACATGCTCGCGCGTCTGCGGCATCGGGCCATCGGCAGCCGAAACGACGAGGATCGCTCCATCCATTTGCGCCGCACCGGTAATCATGTTCTTCACGAAGTCGGCGTGGCCGGGACAATCCACATGCGCATAGTGGCGCTTGTCCGACTCATACTCAACGTGGGCCACGGCAATGGTGACGGTCTTGGTGGCATCGCGTACGGTGCCGCCCTTGGCAATATCGGCATAAGCCTTGATCTCCGCCAACCCCTTCCGGGATTGGACCGCCAGAATTGCAGCGGTGAGCGTCGTCTTGCCGTGGTCGATGTGGCCGATCGTGCCGACGTTGACGTGCGGCTTCTTGCGTTCGAATGTTGCTTTAGCCATGTGGATCTGGAGTAGGTTGTTGGTGGTTGAAGTTGTTGATCTTTATTAACGTCGGAGATCACCGACGTCGGCCTGGAGCCCAGAATCGGATTTGAACCGACGACCTCCCCCTTACCAAGGGGGTGCTCTGCCAACTGAGCTATCTGGGCAGACCA
>CAZBLQ010000191.1:1204-5320 GCA_964492635.1 uncultured Oleiharenicola sp. | reverse complement strand
TGAGCTTCTTCATCAGCGTCTTGATCGGCAGGCGGCGGCCTTCGCGCATCGGGTGTGGCTTGACGGTCGTCGGGCCGGACCACTTCAGGTTCGCCTTTTTCATCTCGGCCTTGGACTGGTCGCAGGCCTCCTTCGGGAAAAGCTCCTCGGGGCAGGCGTAAAGGGTGCAGAGCCCGCATGCGCAGCACATCGCCGCCCATTCGTTCCAGTGGGCCGCGCCCGTCGCCGTGAAGGCAAGGCTGCGCATCACCTGGTGCGGCTCGACGGCATAGCCGAGCAGATAGCGCGGGCAAAGCTCCGTGCAATAGCGGCACTGGTCGCACGCGGACTTGCCGATGGCGTTCTGCACGGCGGCGGGCTTGAGCTTGCGCTCGATCACGTGGTGGTCGCGCGCCAGCACGATGGCCCCGCCGGTCGTCTTGCTGACCGGCCGGTCGAGTTCGTCCGTGGTTTCGCCCATCATCATGCCGCCGATGGCCAGCACTGGATCGGACACCGTCGCCCCACCCGCCGCCGCGATGCATTCGCGCAGGCTGGTGCCAAGCGGCACGGTGATGGTCCGTGGCTCGCGCACGGCGCCGGCGATGGTGAGGGTCTTGTGCGTGACCGGACGGCCCTCGGCGGCCGCGGCGACATTGGCGAACGTCTCCACGTTGCAAACGACGACCCCGACGTTGAGCGGGATGCCGCCGGGCGGAATGAGCCGCCCGGTAACCTCGTGGACCAGATCATATTCGTCCCCCGCCGGATAATAATCGCCCAGCAATTGCACCCGCACCGCCGTGCCTTTGCAGGCAGCTTCGACCGCCTTCACGGCGTGCTTGTTCTTGGCCTTGATGCCGACCACGCCGGCGCCGGCGCCCACTGCCTCCATCGAGAGCTGGATGCCCTTCACCATTTCGACGGCCTGATGTTCCATCACAGCGGCGTCCTTGTGCAGGAGGGGTTCACACTCGGCACCGTTGGCGATGACCGTGTCGGCCTTGGCGGCGAGTTTGACGTGCGTCGGAAAACCGCCGCCGCCCGCGCCAACCACCCCGGCCAGTTTCACCTGTTCGACCAGATTCATGCGGAATCCGGAGGTTAGGGTGCGCCCCGCGCGACTGCCAAACAAAAAGGCGCATACTTTCGAGCAGCTCGCGATGGCCCGGTCACACGTTTGAGGATGGAGCTTGCCGACCGAATACACTTTCTATCAAGAGGAGACGTGGTCCGGTTCGTCAGCCAAGCCGCGCGAAATCCCCTCCCCTCACTGCCATGAACATCTCGCCCCGCCGTTCTAGTCCTGTCGCGTTATGCATCGCCTTGTCCCTCGTTTCGGCCACAGCCGCCTCGTCCGCGGAGGCCCCGGTCGTCGCGCGGCAGGTTGACCACGTTGACCTGCAATCGGTGTTTCTCTGGGAGGGCCCCGCCCCGCTGGCCAAAGGCAACGGCTCCGAGGACCGGCCGCATCTGGACGTATTCCTCGCGCCCAAGGAACACGCCACCGGTTGCGCGATGATTGTCTGCCCGGGCGGCGGTTTTCGGGAGCGCGCGATGGATTGGGAGGGCGTGCAAGTCGCGCAATGGCTGAACGCGCAGGGGATCCACGCCTTCGTGCTTTCCTACCGCATCCGGCCGGCCGGCTACGAGCAGGCGGTGGCGTGGCTCGATGCGGCGCGGGCCGTCCGCTACATGCGCTTTCATGCGGCGGACTACGGCGTGAATCCGCGTCGTATCGGCGTGATCGGATTCTCAGCCGGCAGCGTGATCGCCTCCAAACTGGCGGAAGTTTTCGATGCCGGCACGCCGCAGTCGGACGATCCGGTGGAACGCGTTTCCAGCCGCCCTGATTTTGTCGCGCCGATCTACGGTATCCCGCTCCGGCAGGACGGAGACGCGGTCAGGCCGGTGCGCGCGGACACCCCGCCGACCTTCACGGTGCTCACCCTCCACGACGAGGCGATCGACCCGCGGAACAGTCTGCGCGAACTCCAGGCGCTGCGCGCCGCGGGCGTGGAGGCGGAGCTGCATGTCTTCGGCGGCGACGGCAATCATGGCCGCGGCCTGTACGCGGGCGACCCCTATACGGGCGAATGGCCCGGTCTGCTCATCAACTGGCTGCGGCGAAATGCGTTCATGACCGACCGGGAACGCATGCCCGTCGAAGGCGTGATGACCATCGACGGCGTGCCCATGTTCGCCGGTTGGGTCACCTTCACGCCGGTCGACGATCCCGATCTGCCCGCCGGCTCCGTCTTTTATAACGACAAATACCGCAGGGTGGGAAAGCCGGGACGCTACTACATCGACCAGAAATTCGGCCCCGTGCCCGGCCGCTACCGCGTGGAAGTGATCCACGTCTCCAAGGATTTCATTCTCGTGCCATCGATGGACTCGGCGCGCCATTACACGAGCCTCGCTCCGGGGTCGGGCCCGATTGTCGTCGATCTCAAACCGGGGCCCAACGTCGTCGACCTGGCGATCCGCACGAAGTAAGAAAAAGGCGCGCTCCGGAAAGCGCGCCTTGAGAGATTTGGCGGAACTTGTCGCGCTGCAATTCCTCGAGGAGCGAAGGCTGGCCAGCAGTCAGTATTGCTCATTCCGTCTCCGGTGTCACCGGCCGCATGCCCAAGGCCAGTAAATCTGTCACGACCGCTTGATTTTCAGTGCGCGCAAAAAAAGTGTCGATCGCCCGCGCGGTAGTCTCCCCGATGCCGGTGTCCGCCGGACCATCGTTTCGCGGCGCGTCCTCGCGATTGATCCGGGCGAGTGACTCAAGGCTGCCGAAGTGCCGGGCCAGCTCGCGCGAAGTCACCATCCCTACTCCCGGGATTCCCAGCCCGGCGATGACCCGCCATAGTTCCACATGCTTGCTCCGTTCAATCGCCGCCAGCAACCGGTCGGCTGGTTTTTCGCCGCCACTGCCCAAGGTGAGCAGATCCTCCCGGCGCAAACGGTAGAGATCGTCCACATTTTTCACCCAGCCTTTCTCCACCAATTTGTCCACCATCGCCGGACCGAGCCCGGAAATATCGACACAGGATTTCGAGGCGAAATGTTCCACCCGGCGTTTTACCTGGGCCGGACAGCCGTAGTTGGGACAACGTACCGCGACCTCACCGGCGGCCTGGACCAGCGCGGTCCGGCAGACGGGGCAGGCGGCCGGAAAAGCAAAGGGAACAACGTCCTTTGCCCGCCGGGCAAGATTCACACTGGCAATCGCCGGAATGATTTCGCCTGCTTTCTCGATGGAAACGAAATCGCCCACGCGAATGTCCCGGCGCGCAATCTCATCGCGATTGTAGAGTGAGGCGCGTGTCACGGTTGACCCGCCCAGTCGCACCGGCACCAGTTCCGCCACAGGGGTGAGCACGCCCGTCCGGCCCACCTGGAGCGTGATCGCCCGGAGCCGGGTCTCGGCACGTTCCGGCACAAACTTGTAGGCCATGGCCCAGAGCGGTGCTTGCGCGGTCGCGCCGACCAGCTCCTGCAGGACAGCCGAATTCAATTTCACCACGGCGCCATCGGTGGGAAAGGCAAACCCGGCCCGCTCCCGGCCCAGCGCCCGCACCGCTTGCCACATGGCATCGGCGCCTTTGACCATCCGGGGTGTCTCGACCGTCGGCAGTCCCCAGGCGCGCAGTTGCTGCAGCAAAGCCTGTTGGGAATCCGGACGGGTGGCCGCCGGTTCCCATGCTCCGTGTCCGTAAAAGACAATCGCCAGCCGGCGCCGGGCTGTCTCCCTCGCATCGAGCTGCTTGAGCGTGCCGGCCGCCAGGTTTCGCGGATGGGCAAAGGGCGTTTCGCCCGCGCTATCCCGCTCACGGTTGATCCGCGCAAACTCGGCGTAAGGCAGGAAAATCTCGCCGCGCAGCTCCACCACCTCCGGCACCGGATTCGCCGCGCCCTCCGGCGTTACGGCGCGCAGGACGGCCGGCAGCGAGCGGATCGTGTGCGCGTTGGCGGTAACGTCATCGCCTTCCGTCCCGTTGCCGCGCGTGACAGCCCGCACCAGTTTGCCTTTCTCATACGTCACACTGATGGCGAGACCGTCGAACTTCGGTTCCACCACGTAGTCGAGCTCGCCGCGCCCGAGCTGGCGCATCAGCCGCGCATCGAACGCCCGCAGCTCGG
>CAZBLQ010000191.1:0-1104 GCA_964492635.1 uncultured Oleiharenicola sp. | reverse complement strand
CAGTGAAACGAGCACCGTTGGTCCGGACAGTACCCAGCTTAACAAAATCAAACGGCGGGCAAACGCCAGCCGGCGAATCAAACCAGAATTTTTCTGCGGGGCCATATTGACTTGTTTCCCAAATGCGCCCTCGGCCCCGGGCTGTTGTAAACTCGCCATCATCCCTAGGCGTCTGGCAGCTACGCGTCAAGAATGCGCTCCACGCTGCCACCGCCCAGCTACTCATGGCTGAGCCGGAATATCGACACAGAGAATGACAGGAGGCACACGGAGGGCACAGAGAAGTGCTCTCGATGAACTCTGTGCATTCTCAGTGACCTCTGTGACAAGATCGTCCCTACGACGCCCCACCGCCCTGTTTCTCGCAAGATTCGATTCGTCCGGCTCGGTGCAACCGGCACATCAATTTCCGAACCTTGCCCACTTTTCCCCTTACGCGGCTTCGACAGTCTTTTCGCTTTTCGGACTCGGTGCTTGGCTCCGGGACCACCATCGCTACATTCCCGTTCGGGCCAACGCATGCCGCGCGCACAGCGGCGCACCTGCATCACTGCCATACCGTTGCCCCAGTGCCAAGGGACGTGGGTTCCGCGGTGGGATATGCTTTTCGAGCGAAAGAAAATGATCTGGGGTGATTGGAAAGGTTCCAAAGCCTCGAAACAGAGGAAGAGCTACGAACAAAAGAAGCAGGTCGAGAATTTTAAACCCACATGTCCAAAATGCGGGGGCCCGATGCGTTTGATTCAGCCGAAACCGGGAGACGCTTGGAGCCCGTTCTGGGGTTGCACCCAATTTCGAGTCACGGGCTGCAAAGGAAGCGCCAAATACAAAGCCACCAGCTAATTCGTCCGCACACCGCAAAGTGATATGGCATAAAAAAGGCGCGCTCTGGAGAGCGCGCCTTGAGAGTTTGTTCTGAATCGTCGGGTCTAAGCTCAGTAGTCCATGCCGCCCATCCCGCCGCCGCCGTGACCGCCGCCGCCAGCCGGAGCTTCTTTCTTCTCCGGGAGATCGGTGATGATGCACTCGGTGGTGAGGAGCAGGCCGGCAATCGAGGCCGCGTTCTGCAGCGCGGTGCGGGTGACCTTGGTCGGGTCCACCACG
>CAZBLQ010000190.1:0-5326 GCA_964492635.1 uncultured Oleiharenicola sp. | reverse complement strand
CGTCCCTACCGGCGCTGTCGCGCCAAAGTCTATTAATCAAGGGACGATGGTATAAACATTCACGTTATACCAATTATGAATTGGATTGAGACGTTTCAATTGTGGGCGGGGTGCCCACATCCAAGTCCGAAGCAAACCGAAATTGGTATTATAGAACACTGTGTGTTGGGTAGGGTGCGACTGCTGGGCGCGCCGTCAGGCCACTCGCGGATGGCCCACCGGTGCTGTAGTCCTACAGATCGATGCCCACCGGACCGACTTGGATAAATTTTACCACGGCGCGGTTCTCCGCCCGGGACTCTGCCAGTGACACGCTGAAGCGGGCCTCCCAGTCGTTTTGCCCTTCGGAATCGGCCAGCACTTGGGCGATCTGCCAGACCACTCCCTGCTCTTCGCTCCCTGCGCCCTGCTCGTCAAAATGCGTATGCTTTGCGGCTCGGCCCTCTGGATCCAACCGGAACCGTCCACGCGCCTCGAAATACGCAATGAACTCCTTTTCGATCCGCCGTGACCCGGCCAGAATCGCCGTCTCGTTGCCGACACCGCTGCCCGTGGCTGGGGCAAAATGAAGGCACGCCGCCTCCCAGTCATGGGCGGCGACATCCTGCAGAAATCCAAGAACCGCGGTCCGGACGAGCCGGCGGAAACCATCAGCATCACGCGTCACATCGAAAGTGGCCGGGCGGGCCGGCTGCGCGTCCGTCTCGGCCGGGACAAATTCAGGGTTCCGCAGTTTTTCCCATTCGTCGAGCAGACTGGAGTCGATGCCACGGATCAGTTCGCGAAAATAGTCCTCCATCTCGATCACCTGGTCTGTCTTCGCCGTGTCCGGCACGGTTTGCGCAAGCACCTTCCATGTCTGCATAAGGTGGCGGAGCAGCAGCCCTTCGCTGCGCTCCAGTCCGTATTCGCGCACATACCCGGGGAACGACAGGTAGCGTTCGAACATCTCCCGCGCGATGGACTTCGGCCGGACATTCTCCTGTTCGACCCAGGGATGAGCCGCGGCAAAAGCGTTAAAGGTCTCATAAAGAAACTCCCGGAGCGGCTTCGGGTGTTCGATCTCCTCCAGCTTCGCCATCCGCTCCTCGTACGGAATGCCGGCCGCCTTCCACTCCTCGATCTTGATGGTCTTCTGTTTGTCCACCTGGCGCCGCAGTATCTGTTCCGGATCCTCGACGATGGCCTCGCAAAGGGTCAGCACATCGAAAGGATAATCCGGTGACTCGTTCGGCTGGCCGGCCAAAAGCAAGGGGAGGGTGTCGATCAGGTACAGCGAAAGGGCCTGGTGCAGGGAAAAGTCGTCCTGCAGTTCCACATTGACCTGCAGTCGCCGGCCGGAGGGCAGGCGCGGGATAACCTCGACAATTTTGCGGTCGAGCAGGGCGCGGAACAACTGCCAGGCACGTTTCCGCAAAGTCTTCTTCCTCGCCGGGGTTTCATGGCAGTCGTTGATCAACTGGCGCAGTGCCCGGCACCCGTCGGCCTCGCGACTGAGCACGAGCAGCAGCATGCCGTGGGACACATCAAACTGGGACGTCAGTTCCTCGGGGGAGGCGGTTCGCAGCCGTTCATAGGTTTTGACGTCCCAGTTGACCGCGCCTTCCGGCGCGCGTTGCTTGACCAGTTTCTTTTTCCGGACCGGGTCCGCCGCCGCCTTCTCCCCGGCGCGCTTGTTTTCGATGAAATGCTCCGGCGCCTGGACGACCACATAGCCTTGGTCGTCGTAGCCGGCGCGGCCGGCCCGGCCCGACACCTGCCGGAAGTCGCGCACGCTGAGGATGGCGGCTTTTTTGCCGTCGAATTTCCAGAGCTGGGTGAAAACGACGGTGCGGATCGGCACGTTTATGCCCACGCCGAGTGTGTCGGTGCCGCAGATGAGCTTGAGCAGGCCTTTCTGGGCGAGCTGCTCCACGAGAACCCGGTATTTGGGCAGCAGGCCGGCGTGGTGCACACCGATGCCGTGCCGCAGCCAGCGCTTGATGTCCTTGCCGTAGGGGCTGTTGAATTTCACCCGTTCCAACTCCGCGGCGAGGGCCGCCTTTTCCTCCTTTGTGCAAATGTTGAGGCTCATGAGGTCCTGCGCCGCCTCCGCCGCCGCCCGCTGCGTGAAATGCACCAGATACACCGGGGCCCGCTGATCCGCCAGCAACCGGGCCACGCGTTCCGCCAGCGGGGTCTCCGAATATTCAAAGGCCAGTGGCACGGGCCGCCGGTCGCTGCGCACGGTGAGGCTCGGCGCACCCGTCAGGCGGGTCAGCTCCCGTTCGAAAAACTCCGTGGCCCCGAGCGTGGCCGACATCAGGAGAAACCGCGATTGCGGCAGCGTGAGCAGCGGCACCTGCCAGGCATAGCCGCGCTCGGGGTCGGAATAGTAATGGAACTCGTCCATGATCACGGCGGCGACTTCCGCGCTGGCGCCGCGGGTGAGGGCGATGTTGGCCAGAATCTCCGCGGTGCAGCAGAGCACCGGCGCCTTGGGATTGACGGAGGCATCGCCAGTCATCATGCCGACATGCTCCGGCCCGAAATCGCGGCACAGGCTGAGAAATTTTTCGTTTACCAGCGCCTTGATCGGGCAGGTGTAGACCGACCGCTGTCCTGCGCACAGCGCCTTGAAATGCAGGGCCGCGGCCACGAGTGATTTGCCTGAGCCGGTGGGCGTATTGAGGATGACATTCCGGCCCGCAAACAGTTCGAGGATCGCCTCCTCCTGCTCGGGATAAAGGGTCAGTCCGCGCGCGGCCATCGCCGCGAGGAACGCATCCAGCACCGCATCGGGATCAGGCGATCCCGTCAGTGGGGCCAGCGGAGCGGTGGTCGGCAAGGACATCCCGCCACAACGACGGCTTGGTGCCGGCGAGACAAGTCCGGAGACTTTGGCAAAAAACCTGAACCCGCAGGTTTAGGCTCGCCGCGTTCGGGAAAAATCTAAATCTTCCGGCGTTCCTGTTTTGGTTTTCGTTCAACCCCCTCCGATACCCCATGAAGCCATCACGATTGTTCGCGGCCAGCTGTGTCGCCTTGATCACCACTGCCATGACGTTCGCCATCCGGGCGGGCATCCTCACCGAATTGAGCAAAAGTTTTGCCCTGACGGACACCCAGCTCGGCTGGGTCAACTCGATGGCGTTCCTTGGGTTTCCCGTGGCGATGATGGTGCTCGGCCTGCTCTACAATTACCTCGGGCCGAAAATCCTGCTGACGATCGCGCTCATCGGCCACATTACCGGACTGGCGCTGACGATCATGGCTCAAGGATTCTGGGGGCTGATCATTTCCACCTTTTGCATTGGTTTTGCCAACGGGTCGGTCGAGGCGGCGTGCAATCCGCTCATCGCGGGCATGTATCCCCAAAATCAGACGACGATGCTCAATCGATTCCATGTCTGGTTCCCCGGCGGCATCGTGATCGGCTCGCTGGTTTCGCAGTTCATGACCTCGGCGCACATGGGGTGGCAGTCGCAGATCGCGGTGATGCTGTTGCCGACCGCGATCTACGGTTTCCTCGTTTTCACGACCGAATTTCCAAAGTCGGCCAACATTGAGACCTCAACCGCCAAGAACATCCGGAATCTTTTCACGCCGCTGTATCTTTTCATGATCGTCTGCATGACGCTTACGGCCACGACCGAACTCGGTACGCAGCAATGGGTGGGCCGCATCCTGCAGGAGAGCGGTGCCTCGCCGATGATCATCCTCGCGCTCGGGACCGGTTTGATGGCGGTCGGCCGACAGTTTGCCGGCGCGCTCGTGCACAAGCTCCACACCGTCGGCGTACTGCTGGTTTCTGCGGCGCTGGCCGCGGTGGGCCTGTTCCTGCTGAGCAAGGCGACCGGTGGCATGGTCTATCTTGCGACAATCGTCTTCGCCCTCGGCGTGTGCTATTTCTGGCCCTGCATGATCGGTTTTATCGCCGAATATCTGCCCAACACCGGGGCCCTCGGCATGTCGCTAATGGGGGGCGCCGGCATGTTCGCCGTTTCAATCTGGAATCCGATCATCGGCCACTGGATCGACCAGCACCGCGCAGCCGCTGAAAAGGCTGGTATGTCAGGCTCGGCCGCCGAGCTGGCCGCGGGTCAGGCTACGTTGAGCAACATGTCGATGTTCCCGCTCGTGCTGATCGTGGCGTTTGGCATCCTGTTTGCGATGCGCGGCAAGCTTGAAAAAGGCGCACACACGCGCTGACCCATCGCCGAAGTTTGAACTTTCGAGCCCGCCGCCATCGCGGCGGGATCAACGATCCCGCCCTACAATTTCCGAAGGTCAACTCACCCGCGCGACCAACTGCTCGCTGCGTTTGCCGCCAAGATCGAGCTGGAGCGCATCGCCCTGTTTCCGGCCCATCAGCTGCCGGCCGAGCGGGGACTGGGGCGTAATAACCATGATCGTCTGCCCCTCGTGCTCAATCTCAGTGCCCCCGGCGCGCGGGCCGATGAAATAATAACTGCGTGCATTGTCCTCGAGAATGACGAGCGCCCCGAGACTGACGGGCTCAGCCGGGGCGAAATCGCGGAGGGAAAGCGCGGTGAATTGCGCGACAGACTGCGCCGCTTCCTCGGCCGCCCTGGACTGGCCCATGGCAAGATAGGACGCCTCCAGTCCGCGGGTGTCGTATTTGTCCTCGGCCTTGTTTTCCTCGTCGGTGGCCTCGGCATGGGTGGCCAGCGCCGCCGCAGTGAGGGCAACCAGCTCCGCCTGCAGGCGGTTGATGATCTGGGTGTGAAGCGCTTGCTTGTTCATCGGGAAAACACCAAGGCGTAGATTAGCGGAGGGAAATCTATGCTCCGCAAGCTTTGCCGCCACACGGTCAGGATCCGGCGGAACACCCCGCAAATCCTCCTGAAAAATGATCTGTAACCTATTAGGTTACGCGTCATTTCCAAGCAGGCGAGTTTGGGCAGTGAATTTTCCGTCGCAGCCGGGGCGGCCGCAGACGGTTCGGACGATTCCGGTTTTCTGTCCTATCGCCGGGCCTCGTCGCCGTAGATGGCAACAACCTCGGGCCGGCCGGCGAGCTTGCAGGCGCGATACATGCCGGGGGAATTGAATTCCATGGCGACATGCCCTCTTGCATCGATGGCGATGACGCCGCCGTCGCCGCCGAGCTTGCCCACTTTGGCGATGGTGGCGGCCGCGGCATCCCCGACGGACTTGCCCTGGTATTCCATCTGGGCGGAAATGTCGTGCGCCGCGCTGGCGCGGATAAAGAACTCCCCCCAGCCGGTGGCGCTGACTGCGCAGGTGGCATTGCTAGCGTAGGTGCCCGCGCCGATGATGGGCGAGTCGCCGACCCGACCGAATTTTTTGTTGGTCATGCCGC
>CAZBLQ010000189.1:0-5336 GCA_964492635.1 uncultured Oleiharenicola sp. | reverse complement strand
GCCGCAGATCGCGGGCAAACCGGTGCACCGAGTCCACGGATTTTTCCACCAGCCGTTGGGTGTGGGCGATCTTGTCCTTCAGATGGTGCACCCCGGGGGAGTTGCCGTGGACCAGGGCCGACAGCTCGACGTTGAGGGCGACCAGCATTTGCACGACTTCGTCATGTAGTTCGCGGCTGATTTTCTTTCGCTCCTCCTCCTGCGCCGTCAGAATCTGATGCGTCAGGTGGCGGAGTTTCTTTTGCATGTCCTGCGACTCCTGCAGCAGCACCCGGTTCTGCTCCTCACCCATGCGGGTGGAAGCGAGGGCTGCTTCCAACTGTCGGTTCGTCGCCATCAGCTCCGAGGTACGCTGGGCCACCAGTCTTTGGAGCTGGCCGGCGTGCTGGGCCAGCTGGCCGCGCGCGACGCGCAAGGCATCCTCCGCCACCTTGCGCTTCGTGATGTCGCGGATGTTGCATTGGATGACGGCGTGACCGTTCTCCTCATACAGGTTGGCCACCACTTCGACTTCCTGATGCCGCCCTTGCTGACTTTTGAGCGGCAAATCTTCATAGCGCACCTCGTGCTTCCGGGTCAGTTTCTGGAACATGGCCTGGCTGGCAGCCTCATCCTTGAGCAGACCGATCTCAAACAGTTCCTTGCCCACCAGCTGGCTGTGCGAATAGCCCAGCAATTTCGTCATGAGGGGATTGGCGTCGGTGATCTTCCGGGTGCCCGGGTCGAGGAGCAGGATGCCGTCGTGCGCCGTCTCAAAGAGACGGCGGAAGCGGATTTCCGAAACGCGCAATTTGTTCGCCGCCAGTTTTTGTCCGGTGATGTCGCGCGCCACTTTCGAAGCCCCGAAGATTTTGCCGCCCGCATACCGGACGGGAGAGATCGTGACTGACATGTCGAGTCGCCGCCCGTCTTTGGCCACACGCACCGTCTCAAAATGCTCCACGCTTTTCCCTTGCCGGATCCGGCTCATGATTCGCGCTTCCTCGTCCTGCCGGTCGGACGGCATCAGTTGCGTCACCGAGCGACCCACCATTTCCCGCGCCGAATACCCGAAAAGCTTTTCCGCCCCGGCATTCCAACTGGTGATGATGCTGTTCAGGTCTTTGCCGATGATGGCATCGCTCGAAGAGATCACGATCGCCGCCAATTGCGCGGTGGCCGCCTCCGCAAGCTTGTGCAAGGTGATATCTGTCACCGCCACCCGGCACGTCTGTCCCGATTCCGCCAGATTGGCCCGCATCCGCACCACCACCGAAGGTTTGTCCTTCACCTGGATGCTCACATCGCATTCCTGCCTGCCCTGGCTCTGGAAAACCTGCGCGAGAAAATCGACGAACAACGGGCGGTCCGGCGGGGCCACGAACAACCCCAGGCGCTGTTTCACCAGCGGAGCCCGGGGAATCCCCAGCAGGCTGGCAGCGGCCAGGTTGGCCTCGCGAATGGTACCCTCGCGGTCGAGGGTCAGGTAGCCCACCGGGGCGAAATCGTAGAGCTCGCTGTATTTTTCCAGACCCGCCTCCATTTCGTCCCGGGCCTTTTTGAGTTCCTCATTCTGCATCTCCAGTTCGATCTGGTGAACCTGCAATTCGTGCAGCAAACGCCGGGTGTCTGCGGTTGACCCGCCGGTTCCGCCCCCGGGCTGATTTTTTCCCGCGTGCTCCCGCAGCCGGGCTTCGGCATGGCGGCGCAAGGGAGTGGCTGCAATCGATGGCTTGGGCTGACTTTTCATCTCGCGGAATGGTTGGCGGGCTGGCGGCCTGTGCCCGGAAGGAATTTTGCCGACCCAGGTGAGGGTTTGTCCCCGGGCTCTTGCACGAACGTGGGCAGGTAAAGGTGGAACGTCGTCCCTCCTCCGGTCCTTGGATTCACGGCGATCGCTCCGCCGTGCTTCTGGATGACCGCATGACAGATCGTCAGCCCCAAGCCCATCCCCTTTTGCTCCCCTCGTTTCTTCGTCGAGAAATATGGGTCAAAAATCCTGGGCAGCACATCCGGGGCGATGCCGCCACCTTGATCGGTCATGCCTATCCGGACGTATTTTCCGGAGGGCAGGTTCAGCTCGTTTGGCGATTCCAGGACCACGTTTTCCATCCGGACCGAGATCACCCCTCCCTCCGACATCGCTTCCCGTGCGTTCAATACCATATTTCGGATGACTTGTCCGATCTGCCCATGGTCCACCTCCACCAGCGAGAGGTCGTCGAGCAGCGAGAACTCACACGACAGCCTGGAATTTCTCAAGGCCAGCCGGACTGAATCCTGGATTAAGCCCGACAGGCGCGTTGGTTTCCGAACCGGCCCGCCCCCGTCGGCAAAGGTGATGAGTTGCTGGGTCAGGTCGTGAGCCATCAAACCGGCCTTCTGCGCCTCCGCCAAAAGCGCCACCAGTTCTTCACTGGCCCGGGGGAGCATGCTGGCCAGTTCAAGGTTGCCGAGAATGACCGTGAGCAGGTTGTTGAAATCATGGGCGATGCCGCCGGCCAGTATTCCCGTGGACTCAAGTTTGCGGATGACAAGACGATCCTCCTCCGCCTGCTTTTGTTGGGTGATATCCGACACCGTCACCCGACACGCCAGTTCCGAGTCAAAGAGGTTGGCTTTCATCCGCACATCCACCGGGGGCTTGTCCTGCACAATGAGCTTCACCTCGCATTCCGTCCTGTCCCTGCTCTCAAATACCTGCTGGAAAAAAGCGTCGAAAAACGAGCGGTCCGCCGGGGCCACGAAAACCTTCAAGTGCTGCTTCGCCAATTGGGCCCGGGGGCTGCCCAACAGGTCAGCCGCCATCAGGTTGGCCTCCCGGATGGCTCCCTCGCGATCGAGAGTCAGGTAACCGACCGGGGCGAAATCGTAAAGCTCGCTGTACTGTTCCAGGCTCGCCTGCAATTCTCTCCTGCTTTTCTGGAGTTCCTCATTCTGCATCTCCAGTTCGATCTGGTGAACCTGCAATTCGTGCAGCAAACGCCGGGTGTCTGCGGTTGACCCGCCGGTTCCGCCCCCGGGCTGATTTTTTCCCGCGTGCTCCCGCAGCCGGGCTTCGGCATGGCGGCGCAAGGGAGTGGCTGCAATCGATGGCTTGGGCTGACTTTTCATGGGCGGTGGGGAACAACGGCTCATGGCTTCGCGTTGCGCTTCCGGCGGGCCAGCTCCGTGCTCTGGGCGGCGGAGTGCTTTTCCAACACGGCTTGCTTGTCGCGCAGTTTCGTTTCCAGGGTCTTGGATACGGTGATGTTCGCGAAGGTGATCACGACGCCGTCAATCCGGTCGTCCATGGTGCGATACGGCATGATGCGCACGGTGAACCAGCGGCCGTCGCGGGCGCCGATCGGTTTTTCCACCGCGGCCAGTTTCCGCAGCACCTCCCGTGCATCGTCGGCCAGCTCCGGGTAGCGCAGTTCGGAGGCCAGATCGGTGATGGGCCGGCCCGTGTCAGTGGCGATGAGCTTGATGATTTTCGTCGCCTGCGGGGTGAACCGCCGCACGTTCAGGTCCTTGTCCAGAAAGAGGGTCGCGATATCCGTGCTGTCGAGCAGGTTCTTCATGTCGTTGCTGGCCTGCGACAGCTGGTCCACCTTCGCCTGCAACTCGGTGTTAACCGTCTGGAGTTCCTCGTTCATCGATTGCATCTCCTCCTTCGAGGTGGTGAGTTCCTCGTTGGTGGACTGCAGTTCCTCGTTGGTGGATTGCAGTTCCTCGTTGGCGGAGCGGAGTTCCTCCTGCGAGGTCTGCATTTCCTCGTGGGTGGCCCGCGACTCGCCCCGGACCCGCAGGAGTTCCTGCTCCAGTTCCGCCAGGCGCGGGCTGCTGGCATGCTGCTTCTGCGTCCTGCCTGCCGCCTCCGCGACCACGGGGGCAGCTATGTCGGCGAAAACGATCATCACCAGCCCGTGCAACGGCCCGGGTTCATCGAGGCGCCGGACATTTACATTCACGTACTGTGTGCCGCCGTTGGTCCCGACGGTGAGGCCGGGCAGCGCCACGCTTTCTTTTTTCCGGAGTGCTTTCTTGAAGGCCGCGGCCAGCTCGTAACGCAGCCCGTCGCGGGCCATGGCAAAAAGGTTCCAGTTGGCCTTGCCGGCGGCTGGTTCCAGGTATTTGCCGGTCCGGCCGCTGACATAAAAGATGTCTCCTTCCTCATTGGTCAGCACGGCCGACGGGGCGTAACACTGCAGGACCAACTGGTCCGCCAAAGACTGGAGACTGGCCGGCACTTTGGTCATGGCCGGATGCGCCTCGGAGCTGGCGGGCGGGCCGGCGCCAAAAGCCGCGGGGAAGGCGACCTGCTCCGGCCGCAGGAGGGATTCCGTCCGCCGGAAAAGCCGCGACTTGCCGCTCAGCGGGGCAAACAGAGCGGTGCCCTCGCCGATCGTCTCCGCACTGCCCTGAAACAAAATTCCGCCGGGGGTGAGGCTGTAATGAAACAGTGGAATCAGTTTCTTTTGCACCTCCGGAGTCAGATAAATCAGCAGGTTGCGGCAGCTCAGGATGTCCAGCTTGGTGAAAGGCGGATCCATGATGAGATTCTGCGGCGCGAAAATCACCATCTCACGGATCTCTTTGCGCACCCGGTAGCCGCGTTCCTCCTTGGTGAAAAAGCGCTTCAGGCGCGCTTCCGAGACGTCGGAGGAGATATTGGCCGGAAAGACGCCCAGCCGGGCCTTCTCGATCGCATCTTTGTCCAGATCGGTGGCGAAGATTTGCACCGTGAATCTCGCCTTGGGCCTGAGCTCCTCGAGGGCTTCCTTGAGCACGATGGCCAAAGAATAGGCCTCTTCCCCGGTGGAGCAGCCGGGCACCCACGCCCGGAGTGCCTGGCCGGGTGTGCGGCGCGCAAGCAGGGCCGGAATGGCCTGGTCGCGCAACTGCTCCCAGGCGGCGGGGTCGCGGAAGAAATTCGTCACGCCAATGAGCAATTCCTTGAAAAGCAGATCCAGCTCCTGCGAGTTCTCCTGGAGGTAGCGGACATAAACTGCCATCTTGGCTATCTGGTGAATGCCCATGCGGCGCTCAATCCGACGGTAGAGCGTGTTCCGTTTGTAGTAGGAAAAGTCGTTGCCCGAGTGGGTGCGCAGCAAAATGACGACCTTTTCCAAAGTGCTCTGGGTCTTGTCCTCCAACGCCACTTCCTTCCGGGCGATGAGCGGGGTGCGTTGCAGGTAGTTGAGGATTTTTTCCGGCAGCTCCTCGACCGGCGCCACGATATCCGCCAGTCCGGCGTCAATCGCACTGCGCGGCATGGAGTCAAATTTCGCCGTGGCCGGCTCCTGCACCAGGACCACCCCCGCCTTCTCCTTGATGGCGCGCAGGCCGAGCGTGCCGTCGGAGCCCATGCCCGA
>CAZBLQ010000188.1:0-5419 GCA_964492635.1 uncultured Oleiharenicola sp. | reverse complement strand
AGGACAAGGACGGTTATTTCTGGATCGTCGGCCGGATTGACGACGTGCTCAATGTTTCGGGCCACCGCATCGGCACGGCCGAAATCGAGAGTGCGCTCGTCTCGCATCCTGCCGTGGCCGAAGCGGCCGCGGTTGGCCGCCCCGATGAACTCAAGGGCCACGCGCTGGTTGTGTTTGTCACTCTCAAGGCCGGCCATGACGCCAGCGACGCCCTGAAGGAGGATCTGCGCAATCACGTCGGCAAGGAGATCGGTTCGCTTGCCAAGCCCGATCAGGTGCGCTTCGCCGCCGGACTGCCCAAGACCCGCTCCGGGAAAATCATGCGCCGTCTGCTTACGGAACTCGCCACATCCGGCGAGATCAAGGGCGATACCACCACCCTCGAAGATTTCGCCGTCATCTCAGCCTTGAAACACGACCAGGAATAAGTCAGCTGTCAGTCAGGGCAGGGGGCCAACTGCCAATGAAAGTTCGCCCTCATGCTCCCTTCTGCCGCCAACCGAACGACCCAACTGCAGCGGGCATTCACCCTGCTCGATCTGCTGGCTGTCCTGGTCATCATCGCCGTTCTGGCCGGAATTGTCGTTGGGGCGGGCCATCACGCGAATGAAATGGGCCGGGTGGCCCGGGCCAGGGCGGAGCTCGCAGTGCTATCGGCCGCATTGGAAAACTATCAGCGCGCTTATGGCGATTATCCGCAAACCGACGCTGAGGCCCAACTGCTCCAGTCACTGATTGGCAAACGCGACCCCCTTAACACGGTCATTGCGGCCCGCAGCCTGATTGAGGCGGCCCGGTTCAGCACCGCGGAGTCGCGTGATCCCTTCACGGATTCGACGGCAGTCCTTACCGACCCTTGGGGCCAGCCCTATGTTTATATCTACAAGGTTCCGGCCAGCGGCTGGAACAACCCGGGATTTGTTCTCTATTCAATCGGCCCGGACGCCACAGATTCCCCCACGCTGCTGCCGGGTGGTTTCGTTGACCCGTCGCCGCCGGAGAACACCGACAACATCTACGCGAACCGCGACTAATGAATAATGCACTCCCAGCTGCGCGCTCTGGTCGGCCCTCGGTCCTCTGTTTTTCGTGTTTCTCGTCCGCACCGCGCCGTAGCGTTGGTGCAGGCGGGTTCACCCTGCTCGAACTCCTGGCGGTCATCACGGTCATCGGCATCCTCACGGCGCTGCTTTTCCCGGGAATCCAGTCGGCCCGGATTGCCGCCGGCAAGGCCCGTACTCGTGTTCAATTCAACCAGTGGGCTGCCGCTCTCGAAGGTTTCCGCAGTGAATACGGCTATTACCCAGCCCTGCACAGCTCCAATCTGGTGAATCCGCCGGGCCAGGCGACCGATCCGTCGACCCTGCATCTCTTCCATGATATCCTTGCCGCCCGGCGTCGTGACAGCACGGCGTTGCCGACATATGTCGCGACCACCAACAGCCAGTTTCCCGAGGTGCAAAACAGGAAGCTCATCGCCTTTCATTCATTTGCGGAATCGGATTTCAGCCCGACGAATCTAATTCGGGACGCCTTCGACAACACCGAGATTGCCGTCTTGGTGGACCGGAACCTCGATGGCATCATCAACGCGGCTGATTATGGTGGCACGCTGCCGGTGGTCAGCGGCATCAGCCCTACCGCCGCTGATTTTCCAACAGCGGGCATTCGCGTCGGAGTGGCCTTCTACGCGCCGGCACCCGGCAGTTCGTCGACCAATCCCGGGTTCATCTTCAGCTGGAAATAAGAAAATGATGCAGCCAGCATTCAGCGCTCAGTGGGCGGGTTCCAGCTTTTTCGAGGAAGCGTACTTGCCCGTGACCATCGAAGCTGGAAGTTACGAGCGAGCACGCGCCCGCCGCCTACGCCGGAAGGCCCGCGGCTTTACCCTGCTCGAGCTGCTCGTTGTTGTCGGCCTGATCGCGGCCTTGTCGTCTTTCCTGATGCACGGGCTCGCCGGTGGCGGCCAATCCGCCGCGTTGCAATCGGCGCAGGCCCTCGTGGCAAACATCGTCACGGCTGCGCGCACCAAGACGATGGCCAGCGGAAAATCCTCCCGGGTTTTGATCCATGTCGACGCGGCCAGCCCGGGCCGGCCTCTGCGCTACTTGCGCTATCTGGTCGTCCAGACGCAGACCGCCAGTGGCTGGCAGACCTTTGCCGACGTATTTCTGCCTGATGGCAGCTATGTCGTCCCAGGCAATTTTACCGTCACGCCGGCCGGGCTTTTTGCGACCACCTCTTCGGTACCGTGGACAAAGGCCGACGGCACAGCCTTGCTCTCAACCGCCCTGCGTTCGAACCAGATTACCTCGGAGATGATCAACGGTGCGGATGCCGAACAGTGGGTTAGTTTCATAATCTCGGCCAACGCCGGCACGGCGCAGCCGGGTGACATCATTCTGGCCGCGGGCACGCGGCGTGCACCCGGCTCCTACCAGGCCGGCGAATCACCTGTGGAATTGAGCAATCCTGAAAATGTCCGCGGCCTGACGCTGAGTACCTACGGCGTACCGGCGTTGATCAATTCCCGGACCAGTTTCTGATGCGACCATGCCCCCGCAGTTCTGTCGGGTTTTCCCTCGTGGAAGTGATCATGGCCGTTGGAATCTTTGCCACGGCTGTGGCGGTAATGCTCGCCCTGCGCCCTGCGCTCACCCGGCAGGCGGCCAGTTCGGCGGACACCCTGACCGCCTTGCAACTGCCGGATGCCCTGCGAGTCGAACTGCAGCGCATGGCAACGGCCGGCGGTTTCGACGCCCTCGCCGGCCAGACGAAACCCATGACGGTACCGCTGCCCGATACACTTACGCTCGTCGCTTCGCGGGACGCCACGAGGGTGCAGGCGCTCAACTACCTGCCTCCGTCAGCCGGTGAGCAGATTGGTGAGGCGGAGCGTTTTTTCCTGGTTGAAGTGTGGAGCTTCAGCCAGGCACCGCTCGCCTTTGATTCGAGTGGGGCGGTGCTGGCGCTGCATCTTCGCGTATCATGGCCCTATCGCTTTCCCGGCTCCACGGCGCCAACCTCGCTCGCCGACCGCGAACAAGTCACCTTCAACCTCGCGCTCAATCGATGAAATGCTCGCTGATAGTGAACGAGCGTGCCCGGCGTAGCGCGAAGAGCGAAGGAGGGTTTACGCTCCTTGAATTGCTGGTCGCGGTGACCATAACGCTGGTGCTGACCGGACTGATGCTGGCGGTGGTCACAAGCACGCTCAACCTCTGGCACCGCACCCAGGATGGTTTCTCAACATCGGCCCAGACCAAGCTGGCTTTGGATATGATCGAGCGCGATTTGCAGGCGGCGGTTTTCCGGAAGGATGGCGGAACGTGGTTCGCGGTGGATGTCACCAATACCCCGGCGATGCTGGCGGCCCACGGCTGGATTACTTCGCCATCAATCAAACCGGCCAACAGCGATAGCCAGCGTTTGCTGCCCGACATGACTGACGGAACGGCGCCATCGATCGGCCAGGCGCGTTTCGGACTGTCGGGTGCATGGCTGCGCTTCGTCACGACCAACGTTGAGGCGGGCGGCAGCCTGCCCATTGTGGTTTCGTACCAGGTTGCGCGGCGTCCGCTCAGTGGAGCCGTTGATGTGGCCAACCCGGCGGAGCTGCGCTACACCCTTTTCCGCTCGGCGGTAAGCACCGAAAACACTTTCGCCAGAGGCAATGATGTCACGGCCCCGGCCTATGGCAGCGCGTCCACCGCGCCCGCGTCCTCGCGCAACCCGGCGACCGTGACCAACCCCAACAACGCCGATGCCCTGGCCACCAACGTGGTGGACTTCGGCATCTGGCTCTATGTTCGCGATTCTACCGCCGGAATGCGCAGGATTTTCCCGGCGGATAACAGCGATATTTCCCATGCAGCGCACGATACCGGGGCGGCGCCGGACAACACCCGCTTTCCTGACATGGCGGATGTGATGGTCAGAATCCTGACCGAACGCGGAGCGGCTTTGCTCGCGGAAATTGAAAGTGGGGGCGGGCGCCTGACCCGGCCGGCAGTCTACGCCAGTGATGCGGAATGGTGGTGGGCGGTCGTGGAAGCTAATTCCCGCATTTACTCCCGCCGGGTCGAAATGAAAGGGGGTGCGCTATGAAACACACCCCGGCGCTGCGCGCCACCCCTCTTGATAGGGGGGATGCAAAACAACGTTGTCTGAAATCCCCTCGGGAGAGGGGTGCACCGCAGGGCGGGGTGCGTCGTCAACGCCCGCAAACGAATCAAATATCCGGACAAGCGCCGGCCCTACAATTTTCCGATCGCGGCTTCGCCCTCGTCATCACCCTGTCGCTGCTTGGGCTGTTGGTACTCGCGGTCGTTGCCCTCAGCGCACTGACCAGAGTCAACTCCCGGATTGCGACGATTTCCTTGCAGCAAACTCGGGCCCGGCAGAACGCGTTGCTGGGCCTTAATGTCGCGTTGGGCGAACTGCAGAAATACGCCGGCACTGACAGCCAGGTCACGGCCATGGCCGGTGTCACCGGGGTGGCGGCGCTCAGTGCCAACACGACGAGACATTGGTGCGGCATCTGGACTGCGTCAGGAGATTTTGTCGCATGGCTGGCCTCCGGCGCGGTGACTACGCCAAACGCGACCATCCAGAACAGCCTGCCTCGGATAGCTCTGGTCGACACCGGATCAGTCGGAGCTGCCGCGGCCAACTCGGAGCATGTGGAAGCCGGCAAACTGGCGATCAGCGTGGTCGATCCACTCACCGGACAAACGCGCCCGGAGGGTAACTACGCGTGGTGGATTGGTGATGAAGGCACCAAGATCAGCGCCTATTCTCCACCCACGGAACTGGTTCTGGCGGGAGCCAGTCCGGTTCTCGGGAGCAATCCCGCGACCTCGGCCACGGCGAAATTACGGACGGCGCTGACAGCTTATTCGGTTAAATTGCCGCAGGCCATTTCTTACGAGCAACTGAGTCTGCTGCCGACGCCGGCCTTGGCCGCCCTGACGCCCAGCGTGCTGCAGGATAGTTTTCACCACACGACGCTGACCGCTTATCGCCTGATTCCGCAGTCGCCCGATGTGCTGCGCCGGGCCGGTGTCTTTAATATCAACACAAACTCGGCCGTCGCCTGGCGCGGCATTCTCGAGACATATAACACGACTTCACCCGGCCCGCCCCTCGCTGCGGTTTCGATGGGGACATCCAGCATCACCTCGCTCCCCAGCCGGATCGCCAACAATCTGGCTGCGGCCATCGCGGCCGGGAAAGCGGCCAATGGCCCGTTCACGACCGTGGATTCCTTCGCGAACAGTGCGCTCCTGAGCTCGGCCCTGACGGCAAGCGGCAGCGGAGTGACCCCCGCCCAACTGATCGCCGGGATTGGCCCGCTGCTTACTACGCGGTCGGATACCTTCCGGATTCGCGGCTACGGCGACACCCTTGACGCAGTCGA
>CAZBLQ010000187.1:0-5488 GCA_964492635.1 uncultured Oleiharenicola sp. | reverse complement strand
TTTTCCCCGTCATGCCCAAAAAATTCCAACTTTCCCTGACCCACCGTCCCCGCCGCCTGCGCCGGCAGCCCAGCCGCCGCGCCCTCGTCGCCGAGACCGTCCTGCGCGTCGAGGACCTCATCGCCCCGTTGTTTGTCGTGGACGGCAAGGGTGCGCCGGAGCCCATCGGGTCGATGCCCGGCGTCAGTCGCTTCAATATCGCCGACCTGGTGAAGGAATGTCGCGAACTGCACCAACTCGGCATTCCCGCGGTGGCGCTCTTTCCGAAGCTTGATGCCAGGTTGAAGGACGCGAATGGCACCGAAGCGTTGAACAAGAAAACCCTGGTGCTCCGGGCCGTGCGGGCCGTGAAGGCAGCTGTGCCGGAACTGTCGATCATCACCGACGTCGCCCTCGATCCCTACACGAGTCACGGCCACGATGGCGTGCTTACCGCCGCGTTGGACGACGTGGACAACGACCGCACGGTGGAAATCCTTTGCAAGATGGCCGTCATGCAGGCCGAGGCCGGCGTGGATTTTGTCGCGCCGTCAGACATGATGGACGGCCGGGTCGGCGCGATCCGCAAGGCGCTTGATGCGGCGGGCTACACCGGCACGGGCATCCTGGCCTATTCGGCGAAATACAACTCAGCCTATTACGGCCCGTTCCGCGACGCGGTGGGCAGCGCCAAGGCCGCCGGGACGCGGTTGTTGAGCAAGGCCACCTACCAGATGAATCCGGCCAACCGTCGCGAGGCGATCCGCGAGGTGCAGCTCGATGTGGCGGAGGGCGCCGACATCGTGATGGTCAAGCCCGCCGGCCTGTACCTCGACATCATCCGCGAGGTGCGGAATGCGACCCGCACTCCCGTGGCGGCCTACCAGATTTCCGGCGAATACGCGCAGATCCAGGCGGCGGCCCGGCTCGGCTGGCTCGATCTCGCGCGCTGCCGCGACGAGTCGCTGCTGGCGATCAAGCGCGCCGGCGCGGACATGATCCTGACGTATTTTGCCAAGGACGTGGCGAAGTCGCTCCGCTGAACAGGCCGCCCGCATATATTTCCGGCAGCCATGAATAAAAACGTCTCATTCCCGAATTCGGGCACGCCAGTCTCCCGCCGCAAATTCATCGTCGGTTCGCTGGCTGCCGGAGCAACGCTCGCTCTGCTGCCCGGCCGGCTGGCACACGCGGCGGAGGCTGCCCCCGCGGGCCGGAAACTCAACGTTGCCTTCGTGGGCATTGGCAACCGCGGCAACGATCTCCTCAAGTCTTTCGCGGGCACCGGGCTGGTCAACGTGGTGGCGTTTTGCGACGTGGATCTGCTCGCCGCCCACACAGCCGAGTCGCGGAAGATGTTTCCCGACGTGCCAGGCTTCCAGGATTTCCGCGAGATGTTCGCGAAGATGGGCGACCGCTTCGAAGCGGTCGTCGTGGCGACGCCGGACCATTCGCATTTCGTGGTGGCGATGCACGCGATGGCGCAGGGCAAGCACGTCTACGTCGAGAAGCCGCTGGCGCACACCTTTCAGGAGGTTGAAATGCTGATGGCGCGCGCCGCGCAAAGCGGGGTCGTCACGCAGATGGGCAACCAGGGCCACTCCGGCAACAATTACCACCAGTTCAAGGCCTGGATCGAGGCCGGCATCATCAAGGACGTGACGAAGGTTGTCATGTTCATGAACTCCCCGCGCCGCTGGCACGGCTGGAAAATCGACGGGTTCCCCACCGGGGAGCCCGTGCCCCCGACGCTGGATTGGGACCTCTGGCACGCCAACACCCGCGTGCATCCGTTCAGCGCGAAGCTGCACCCTGAAAACTGGCGCAGCTGGTTTGCCTACGGCGACGGGGCGTTCGGCGACTGGGGCCCGCACATTCTCGACACCACTCACCGTTTCCTCGGGCTCGGGCTGCCGCGCGTCATCGAGGCGGAGAAACGCGACGGGGCCAATGAATTCATTTTTCCGCAGGCTTCGACCATCCGCTTTGATTTTGCGGCCCGGCCGGGCATGCCGCCCGTGGAAGTTTTCTGGTATGACGGGGTGAAAAATATTCCACCCCTGCCGGCCGAACTCGGGCCGGACGCCAAGCTGGGCCAGTTGAACGGGAAATTCATCTACAGCCAGAAGCTCGTTTTCCAAGGCGGCACCCATGGCGATACCTTGCGCATCATTCCCGAGGACAAGATGCGGGCGATGGCGCCGGATCTGCCGCACATTGGCAGTGGATTCTCCGATCATTTCAGAAATTTCGCGCTCGCCTGCCTCGGGAGCGAGGAGACGAGGTCGCCCTTCCGGGTGTCCGGACCGTTGAGTCAGGTTTTTCTGCTCGGGGTCATTGCGCAGCGGCTGGGCGGCCGGCTGGAGTTCGATCCGGTCACGAAGCGCTTCACCAACAATGCGCGGGCGAACGAACTGCTCGCAGGTGAACCGCCCCGTGCAGGCTGGGAACAATACTACCGGGCCTGAAGGCTGTAGGGCCGGCGCTTGCGCCGTGCCGTAGGCGTGGTAGGGCGGCATGCCGGTAGGGGCGCTTGCCCTCAAGCGCCCGGGCCGTTGAGGGCAACGGCCCCTCCCGCAGGGCATCTCACTTTCTCGGCCCGTGCCGGAGCGTGCTGTGCCGGACGCTGTAGCCGAAGTAGACGGCGAACCCGAGGGCCATCCAGATGGCGAGTCGCAGCCACGTGTCGGGCGGCAGCATGAACATCTGCAGCACGCAGGTGGCCACGCCGAGGATGGAAATGAGCGGCAGCCACGGGGTGCGGAACGGCCGGGGCAGGTCGGGGCGCTTCACGCGGAGCACCCAGACGCCGAGGCACACGAGCGCGAAGGCCATGAGCGTGCCGATGGAGATGAGTTCGCCGAGCAAATCCAGCGGCAGCAGCCCGGCGACGATGGAGCACACGATGCCGGTCAGGATGGTGGCGAGGTAGGGCGTGCGGAAACGCGGGTGGAGCTTGCTGAATGAGGCGGGGAGCAGGCCGTCCTTGGCCATGGAGAAAAAGATGCGGGGCTGGCCGAGCAGGGAGACGAGCGCCACGGAGGTGAGGCCGGCGATGGTGGCGATCTCGATGCTGTAACGGAGCAGGCCCGGCGCATGGATGTGCTGCAGGGCAAAGATGAAGGGCGCGTCCACATTGAGGCCGGTGTATTTGACCATGCCGGTGAGGACGAGAGACACGCCGATGAAGAGGAACGAGCAGACCGCCAGGGTGCCGAGCAGGCCGATGGGCATGTCGCGCTGGGGGTTTCTGGTTTCCTGGGCGGCGCAGGAGACGTTGTCGAAGCCGACGTAAGCGAAGAAGATGACGGCGGAGCCCTTGAACACGCCGCTCCAGCCGAATTCGCCGAAAATGCCGTTGTTGGCCGGGATGAACGGGGTCCAGTTGGCCGCGACGATGTCGCGATGGCCAAACATCCACCAGGCACCATAAGCCATGAGCACCAGCAGCACGCCCACCTTGATGAAGACCATCAAGTTGTTGAAATTGGCGGATTCCTTGATCCCGACGACGAGTACGACGGTGAGGGCCAGCGAGATGAAGACGGCTGGCAGGTTGATAAAGGTACCGGTGGCGACCAACGGATGGTGATCGAACGAGAAGAGCCAGAAGTGGGTCGTGACCATCTGGGCGTGATCAATTGCGTAAGGCGCGGAGGCGATGATGGAGGGGATGGTGATCCCGATCTGCGGCTCAGCGAGGAGCCCTTGGACGGCGGCCGACCAACTGACGGCGACCGCGGCGCCGGAGAACAAATACTCGAGCATGAGATCCCAGCCAATGATCCAGGCAAAGAGTTCGCCCATCGTCGCGTAGGTGTAGGTGTAGGCGCTGCCGGCCACCGGAATCATCGTGGCAAACTCGGCGTAGCAAAGGCCCGCAAACAGGCAGGAGATGCCACAGAGGATGTAGGAAACCACAATGGCCGGGCCGGCGTAGAGCGCGGCGGAAGTGCCGGCCAGCACGAAGATGCCCGCGCCAACGACGGACCCGATGCCGAGGCTGATGAGATTGAGGGGACCCAGTTCGCGCTTCATCCCGTGTTCGCCAGTCGACTCGGACTCGGCGATCAGCGTGGCGACGGGCTTGGTCTTGAACAGGCCCATGTTATTCCAACTTTCCTTGTCCGTTAGACTTTGGCGTGGCAGCGCCGGTAGGGACGGACCGCCGGGCCGTCCTCGAGTGTCCTGACGGCGCGCCCAGCGGTCGCGCCCTACCCAACGCTTCGTTTGCCATGGTCCAAATCATAGGGGCATTGGTCTTATTTGCCGGCCTGGTTCAGTTTGCTGTGATGGCGGCTATAGCCGAAGTAAATTACGATGCCGACGGCCATCCAGCCCACCAGCCGCCACCAGGTGCCGGCGGGCAGGGCATACATCTGCACAAAGCAAATGCCGGCGCCGAGGATCGGCACCAGCGGCACCCACGGCGTGCGGAAGGGCCTGGGGGCGTTGGGCTGGGTCCGGCGCAGCACAGCGATGCTGACGCAGACAATGACAAACGCAAAGAGTGTGCCGATGGAAACCATCTCGCCGAGGATCGAGAGCGGCACCAGCCCGGCAAAGACCGCCGAGACCGCCCCGGTAAGAATGGTGGTGACATAGGGCGTCTTGAAACGCGGGTGAACCTTGGCGAACACCGGTGGCAGTAGGCCGTCTTTGGCCATGGAAAAGAAAATGCGCGGCTGACCCAAGAGCATGACCAGGATGACGGAGCTTAGTCCGGCGATGGCGGCGACCTCGACCACCAGGCGGAGGGCAACGGGGGCGCCGGCGGCGAGCAGGGCATTCACGACCGGGGCGGCGTTGTTGAGCTCGGTGTATTTCGACATGCCGGTGAGCACGAGCGAGATGGTGATGAAGAGAACGGTGCAGATCGCGAGCGACCCGAGGATGCCCATCGGCATGTCTTTCTGCGGATTCCTGGATTCCTGCGCCGCGGTCGAGACTGCATCAAATCCGATGTAGGCAAAGAAGATCACGGCGGCGCCCTTGAAGATGCCGCTCCAGCCGAACTGGCCGTAGGTGCCGGTGTTGGCCGGGATGAAAGGCGTCCAGTTCTTCACGGCCAAGCCCGGGGACTTGAGCAGAAACCATACCCCGAAACCGATGACCGCGAGGAGCACGGAAACCTTGGTGATCACCATGAAATTGTTGAAGGTCGCCGATTCCTTGATGCCGATAACCAGCAGCGTCGTGAGCACGAGCACAATGAAAACCGCCGGCAGGTTCGCCAAATGGCCGGTCGCGACGAAATGGCCGTCCACGAAGTTCATCGGGGCATCGGTGAGGCTGGCGGGGAGCACGAGGCCGAATTCCTTGATGAAGGCCACGAAGTGGCCGGACCAGCCCACCGCCACCGTGGGTGAGACGAACAGGTATTCGAGAATCAGATCCCAGCCGATGATCCACGCGAAAAATTCGCCTAGCGTCGCGTAGGAGTACGTGTAGGCACTGCCGGCGATCGGGATCATCGCGGCGAATTCCGCATAGCACAGGCCGGCGAAAA
>CAZBLQ010000186.1:0-5541 GCA_964492635.1 uncultured Oleiharenicola sp. | reverse complement strand
GAGCAGAGGACTCATAAGCCTTTGGTCGCGAGTTCAATCCTCGCCCCTGGCACCACTTTTCATTTGGAGGCTTGACGATAATGCCCGCTGAATTTTTGCGGAAAGCTAGGCCGAACCAAGGATATCGTGCCGAGAGGGACGACATTTAACCGTCCGCGATCAATTCTCAGGCTGTTCCCGCTTCACGCGAGTTCCAGCCGCAGTGCTTCCTCGGCAACTCGCTTGGCGCCGGTCTGGGTCGACTCGCTGCCGGCATGAAGGATCATGCCTTCGGTGCTGCAGATCGCCCAGCGCCACGCATCAATCTGGCTCTGTTCGGTCAGGGCAAAGTTTGCCATGCCCGGGTGACAGCAGGCGACTTCAAGTGTCGCAAAAGAAAAGTTGCAGCAAACCGAGGCGGACGCGGCCTCGTTGTCCAGATTCAGGGTGCGGAAAGAACGCCAGGGTGGAACAAGGAAAGGCATGGTGGGAGCGGAATGCACCGCAGGATACTCCCGGTGGTCGCGCGCCGCTATGGGGTGTTATATGGAGATGGTCGCCCCAAACGGCCCGCTCATACTGATGCTGGAATCGGAGCATCAAGCGCCCGGTGGACGGCTTTGAGCAGCACGTCCGCCATGCAGGGCTTGGAAAGTATTTCCGTTACGCCCAAGGCGCTGTACGCGCCGGGATTGTCGATTTGCTCGAGGCCGCTGGTTGCAATGACCTTGATGTCCGGCTTGATTATGCGCAACGAGCGGATGAGTTCCACTCCTCCGATTCCGGGCATCATGATATCGGTCAGGACCAACCCGACGGAATCGCTGTATTGGATGAACAGCTTGATGGCTTCCTCTCCGCTGCCGGCCGTCAGCACCCGGTAATCGTATTTTTTCAGGACACTCTCCGTGGCCAGCAGGATCGAAGACTCGTCATCGACCACCAGGATCAGCGCTTCGTTCCCCGACGGGATGGGTGACATGGAAGCGACCTTTTTCACCGATTCAGTGCTGCCCGTCGCCGGCAGGTAAACCTTGAAGGCCGTGCCCCGGCCGGGTTCGCTGTCGACCGTGATAAATCCGCCGTGACTTTTGACGATTCCGCTGACCGTCGACAAACCAAGCCCGGTGCCTTTGCCGACACCCTTGGTCGTGAAGAAAGGATCGAAGACGCGGTGGATGATTTCGGGCGCGATGCCGGTGCCGGTGTCCGCCACTGTCACCACCACATACGGCCCGGGTTTTGCCAGGGCATGAGCTTGCGCGTGGGCATCGTCCAACTGGATGTTTTGGGCACTCACGGTCAGGCTGCCTCCCTCGGGCATCGCGTCGCGCGCATTGACGCAGAGGTTCATGATCACTTGGTGCATCTGCGTGGCATCGGCCAGCACCGTCCAGAGGCCGTTCGGGATATTTTGTGCGATTTTGATGCTCCGGGGAAAGGTTTCCCGCATGAGCGACTCCATTTCCTTGAGCAGATGTCGCATCTGGACGTTGGCGCGCGCCCCCTCAATGCCACTGCTGAACGTCAGGAGTTGCCGGATGATGGACGCTCCGCGCAGGGCCCCGCTTTCCACCAAGGCCAGAATCTCGCGGTCGCGCGCGGAGGGGAGCTTCTCCTTCAGCATGCCGGCTGCCATCAGCATCGGCGCAAGGATGTTGTTCATGTCATGCGCCACTCCACTGGCGAGTGAGCCAATCGCCTCCAGCCTCTGGGCACGGCGCAGTTGCTCCTCCAGCAACTTTTGGCTGGTGACATTGCGTGAGATGCCGACCAGCCCGGTAATCCGGCCCTGTTCGTCGCGCAAGGCGACCTTGGTGGTGGAGACCCAGGTAAACCGGCCATCAGGCCAGGTTTCCTTTTCCTCGAAGCTGATCATCGGTTCACCCGTCTCCATTATCTTTTGTTCGTCAGCGAATGCCTGCCGGGCGTGCTCCCCGCTGAAGATGTCGAAGTCGGTCTTGCCGACCGCCGCGGCTGCGTCGGGCAAGCCGAAATCCCGGGCCATCAGGTCGTTGATCCGCACAAAACGGCTCTTCCGGTCCTTGAAGTAAATATGATCGGGGACCGTGCTGATGAGACTGTTGAACTGGGCCTCTTTGAGCCGTAAAGCTGCCTGCGCCCGTATCGGGTCGGTAATGTCCTGAATGGTGCCCGATTCCCCGGTCGGCCGGCCCTGATCGTCAAAGCGCAGTTCGGCGATTTGACGGATGTAACGCACTTCCCCGTCGGGGCGGATGATGCGATGCTGGAAGTCCACGCGGCGCGATCCTTTCGCGGCGGCCTTTTTTTCCTGATGAACGAACGCCAGGTCATCCGGGTGCACCTGGCGGTAGAACGTCTCGGAATCGGGCGGGAAATCCGTCGGCGAGAGGCCGAGGATCCGGTAGATTTCCTCGGACCAGACCAGGCGATGATTGGGGAAGTCGTATTCCCAGTCACCGAGGCCGGCGATGCGCTGGGAATTTTCGAGTCGCTCGGAGTTGTGAATGGTCAATTGCCGGTGGAGCAGACGGACCTCCAGCATATTGCGCACCCGGAGCAACACTTCGGTGAGATCGAACGGTTTGCTGATGAAATCCTTTGCCCCGGCCTTCAGCGCACGCAGCTTGTGATCCGGCAGGGCGGTAATCACCAGGACGGGAAGATCGCCGCCCGGATCGATTTCCTTCAGGCTTTCCAGCACCTGGAAACCGTCCAGGCCTGGCATCTGCAGATCGAGCAGGATCAAATCGTAACGGTTCCGGCGGTGAAGCTCGCAAACCTCGAAGGAATTCCCCGTTGATGCGATGGAAACGTAGCCGGCGCCGCTCAGCATCTGCTCCAGCAGACTAACATCGGCGGCCTGATCGTCGACAATCAGGATACTGGCTTTAAGAATGTCCGATGAACTGATCATGGCCTTTGTCTCACGTCAGGTGCTCTGCCCAACCGTCCATTCGGCGAATTCCGGCGTTACGGTCGCCGTTGCCACGACTTCCCAGAGTCTGCCGGGTTTGATGGGGCAACGGAAAAATCCGGCCTCGGAGCCCGACACCTTCCGGTCCGGTGTCATCGTCGTGAAGGCAACGGAACAAAGGTCCAAAGACTGACTGTTTAAGTCAGTCTTCAAACGGGCACTTGGCTGGGGGGTTCATGGGGGAAAGCCCACCGCGGCGAAAGCATTTGGCCCGTTGTTATACGATGCCTTCGCCTGATGAGTTACGGATATCGATCTGACACCAGAATACCTACAATTTGCGGCAACGCAACTGAGCATCTCCGCCTGGAATCTACGCCAAAAACTTCATAGATCAGCGTGTTTGCACGCACAGCTTCCTCTGGACGCGACCATGGTCGCCGGCCTACGGCGACGCAAACCGGGGTTTCTGGATGCCTCTACTCAACATAGGGCGTGCGTGCGACCATAGCCTCAACATGGAACAATTTTTCCATTATGCAAAGGAACAGGCGCAAAGTCAGGCTCCGTCGCCGGCGATGAGCCCGGTGATCTCCTCGAGGCCGGGCGGATCAAGCGCGAAGGGAAAACGCTGGCAGACCGCGGCGGCGGTCGCAGCGGCGAACTTGACGACGCCTGCATCGTCCATTCCATGGAGCAGCCCGTAAATCACCCCCGCTCGAAAGGTGTCCCCGGCGCCAAGGGTGCTTTTCACCGGCACGGCATACGGTTGCAGGCGTCGGATCTCGCCATTGCCGCGGAGGTAGAGGATTTCACGGGATCCAAAGGTGAAGATGACAAGCCCGCGCGAAGCACTGGCGTACTGGCGCAACAAGGCCTTTGCGTCGGAGTCGGGGAAGTGGGCGCGAAGATATTCGTTGGCGACGACCGTGGCGGCCGCGCCGCGGTGCAGGAGGCTGTCCGGCGCGCAGTCGATGGTAACGTAGGGCCGGTTGTTTTCCACGCAACATGTGGCGACCCTCTCGGATTCCGCGCCGAAAAAAGGATCGAGACCGACGATCGCGGCCATTGCGATGGCGGCCTCATCGGGGGCCAACCAGCGTTTTGGCCCGCGGAAATACCGGCCGAAGGTGCCAAAAACGGTTCGCGATTTCGCGGCAACGAGCACCAGGTCGCGCACTCCGTCAAAGTCCGGGTCGCAGTGCAGGCCGGAGCAATCGATGTGATGTCCTTCCAGAAAAGACACGACCCCGTCCCGGGTTTTCGCGCCGAGAAACGGACCACCCACCTTCACCCGGCAGCCCAGCCGCGCGAGCACGAGGGCGGAGTTGCCAGTTTCACCACCGGGCACGATGTGTGTTTCCTCGATCTCCCCATACCCATCGGCCTCGGGATAGTCACCGGCCAGGCGATGAATCGTAGAGTAGACGATCATGCCGTAAAGATAGACGTTGGGAGAAGGAATCTCGGGAGGGCGGGCATTCATGGGGAGAACGAAAGAGCGACAGAAGAAAAGGCCGACGGGTTGAGCAAGAGTGAACCGCAGTCAGGCGAACCTGGGGGTCAGGCGCGCATTCACGCCAGTCGGGAAAACCGCCGGTTGGATTCCGGGAAGTCGACGCCCATGGCAAACCAGACGAGCAAACCGAACGGCAAGGCATAGAGCAGTGGCTGGACTGCACTGTTAGCTGCCGGTGGCGCGGGTGGACTGGGCTGCGCCATGCATACGGCGCCGCTGAGCATAAAACCCAAGGCGAGCCATTGGTAAATCGCCAGGCCGCCGTAGCGCACGGTTTGTGGTTCGCCCCGGTAGCCCTCTTCCATGAAACGGGCGCAGGCGCTCAAGATGAGATAGGTGCCGGTGATGAAACTCAGGCCGGCACCCGAAAACCACAACCGGAGCAGCAGACCGAGGATCACAGCGTTGCCGATGATCGAATAGAGCTGGGTGGGATAAACCGGTGTGCCGGTCCAGTGCGCCATCTTGCACACGCGGGAGAGCGGATGGTGATAACGAATGCCGAGGTAATCCGGACCAGGCCGCCCGTGGCAGCAACCTTGCACGAGGCAGCGCAGGCGGCCGGTGCCCTGAATCAGGGGCGCGGCGGTGAAAAATGCCGCGAACAGCGCCCAGCCTTCGCTCCGCCAGAATTGCAACGCCAGCACGCTGAGACCGCCGCCGAAGATGCTCCCATAATAACCAAAGGGACGGGACAATCCAGACGACGATTCCAGCAGTTGCGCCCAGATGCCCGCGCCGAGCAGGCCGCCGAGAGCGACAATTACAATCGCGCTGGTAAACTTCTCTCCGAGCAGAAACCCGACGAGCCAGACACCGGCGCCTGCTGCGATAGCGACGTAACCGCCATGATTGATGATGCGCACACTTCCAATCCGCCAATCATGCCACGAATTTGCCATCGCCTCCGTCGCCCTCAGCAGGCCGCGCCACAGACGGTCGAGACGATTGACCACCGCAAACACGACGAGTCCCGCAAGCACGTCAATCAATGAATGCATGCCGGTGGTCACGCAACTTGCGGCCATTACCGCCGCGAGTCCGTACGCGAGAGGAGCCGGCAGGAGTCCTGTCCACAACCGCGCCGCAAGAAATGGCCAGAAGACATGGAACGACGGGAAGGCACAGAAGATCGTATCGTGGG
>CAZBLQ010000185.1:0-5542 GCA_964492635.1 uncultured Oleiharenicola sp. | reverse complement strand
CCTACCTCGTCGCGCAACGCACGAACGAGTTCGGCATCCGCATCGCGCTCGGCGCCACCCCGGGCGACGTGCTCGGCCTCGTCCTCCGCCACGGCGTCTTCCTTATCGCGCTTGGCCTGGTGATCGGGCTCGGCGGCGCATTTCTGCTGAGCCGGTTGCTCCGCTCCGCGCTCCCGCTCATGGCCGGCAGCGATCCGCTGGCGCTGGCCGTCACCGCGGTGGTGTTGCTCGCCGTGGCGCTGCTCGCGTGCTGGCTCCCGGCCCGCCGCGCCACCCGGGTGAATCCCAACGACGCCCTGCGCACCGAGTGAAAACGAAAGTGAAGGTGAGAGGGAAAGTGAACGTCCGGCCGATCCCAAGTCCTCGATTGACCCCACCAATCTGAATTTAATCCACCGGCCCTTTTCACCTTCACTCTCACCCCCATGCTCACCGACTTGAAATACGCGTGGCGCTCCCTCCTGAAGACTCCGGGCTTCAGCCTTATCGCGGTGGCGACGCTGGCGCTCTGCATCGGGGCAAACAGCGCGATTTTCTCCGTCGTTCACGCCATTTTGCTCAAGCCCTATCCATGGCCGGATTCCGACCGGCTCGTTTACGTTTACAACACCTACCCGCTGATGGGCCTGCCGAATGCCGGCACGTCCATTCCCGACTACCTCGACCGGCGCACGGGGGTCCGCGGTTTCGCCGACGCGGCGATGTATCACAGCATCAGCTTCAACCTGGCCGGGGATGGTGAACCCGAGCGCGTGAACGGACTGCGCGCAACCCCTTCCCTGTTTTCCACCCTGCAGTCCCACGCCGCGCTGGGCCGGGTGTTCGCCGACGCTGACGCCCAGCCCGGCACCGACAAGGTCGTTGTGCTCAGCCACGACTTCTGGAAAAACCGCTTCGGGGGGAATCCCGCCATCATCGGCCAGTCGATCCGGCTGAACACCGAGGCTTATACCGTCGTCGGCGTGATGCCCGAGGGCTTCTACTTTTCAAGCCCGCGGGTGCAGGCCTGGGTGCCCTTTGCCTTTACTCCGGCGCAGAAAACCGACGACGAGCGCGGCAACGAATATTCGTCGATGATCGCCCGGCTCAAGCCCGGCGCCACTCTCGCGACGGTGCAGCGGGATCTCGACGTGGTGCAATCGCGCAACGCCGAGCGGCTGCCTGATCAGGCTCCATTCTGGAAAACCAGTGGTTTCGGCGGCCGGGTGGACGGTTTTCTCGAGCAAAACGTGTCAAAAATCCGCGCCATGCTCTGGCTGGTGCAGGCCGGGGTCGCTGCCGCGCTGCTGATCGGGTGCGCGAATGTTGCCAGCCTCCTGCTCGCCCGCGCCATCGCCCGGGAACGCGAACTGGCCATCCGGGCCGCCCTCGGCGCCGGCCGGGCCCGGCTCATGCGCCTGCTGCTCACCGAGAGCCTGTTGCTTTTCCTCGGTGGCGCCAGCTTCGGTCTGCTCGTCGCCTGGTGGGGCGTGGATGCGCTCGGCTCGCTCGGCCTTTCCACCCTGCCGCGCGCGTTTGGCGTCCAGCTCGATTTCAGCGTCTTCGCCTTCACCCTGCTGTGCGCCCTGCTAACCGGCCTCGGCTTCGGTGCCCTGCCCGCCTGGTCGGCCTCGCGCGGTGACGCCGCCGCCGCGCTCAAGGAGGCCGGCACGCGCGGTTCGGCGGGAAAGCGCACGATCCTCCTCCGCGCCACCCTGGTCGTGGGCGAAATCGCCCTCGCCGTCATGCTTCTCTCCACCGCCGGGCTGCTCGTGCGCAGCTTCGAAAAATTGCAGCAGGAAAACCCCGGATTCAGCCCGGGCGGCGTAATCACGGCAAAGCTCGACCTGCCTTCCGCCAAGTACGATCAGCCGGCCAAGCGTGTCGCTTTTGTCGACGCGGCTCTTTCCCGACTCGGAGCGCTCCCGGGTGTCCGCGCCGCCGGTCTGACCGATGTGCTGCCTTTTACTGGCGACAACAGTTCGGGTTCCTACTCCAGTCCTGATATCATCGTCCCCGCCGGGGCACCGGCGCCGCACGGCCAGCAACGAACGGTTGATCCGGGCTACTTCAAGACGCTGGGACTCACCCTGCTTCGCGGCCGGTTCTTCACCGAGGCGGACTCGGTCAATGCCCAGAAAGTCGTCGTCGTGGACAAGATTCTGGCCGATCGCTACTGGCCCGGCCAAGATCCCATCGGCAAGCGCATCGGCCGCGATGGCGACGAAGCCCATCCCGTCATCTGGAGCATCGTCGGGGTGGTGGCACCCGTCAAATTCCAGAGCCTTGACGAGAACGTGACCAAGGAAACGCTTTATTTCCCTTTCGCCCAGCGTTCCATCAGTCACCTCATTGTGGTCATCAAGACCGATGGTGATCCGACTCTGTTGACGGCCGCGGTGCGCGAGGCCGTCCGCTCCGCCGACCCGGAACAGCCGGTCTTTGATGTCAGGACGATGCAGCAGCGCATGGATGATGTCGCCCAATCGCGGCGGGCTCCGATGGTGCTGCTCTCGCTCTTCAGCGGTGTCGCCCTCCTGCTGGCGACCCTCGGGGTCTATGGTGTCCTCGCCTTCTCCGTCGCCCTGCGCACTTCCGAGTTTGGAGTCCGGCTCGCACTCGGCGCCACGCCAGGTGACATTGCCGCGCTGGTCCTGCGCCAGGGCGCGTGGTTGGTGCTGATCGGCCTCGCCACCGGCGTGGCAGGCTATCTCGCCCTCAGCCAGATCGTCGGCCGCCTGCTCTACGGCATCGCGCCCACGGACCCCGCCACACTGGCGCTGGCACCCATGGTCCTCGCGCTCGCTGCATTCTGCGCCTGCGTGGTGCCGGTGCGGAAAGCCACGCGAGTCAACCCCCTCGACGCGCTCCGGGCGGAGTGAAAATGAAAGTGAGAGGGAAACGTGAATGACCGGCCGGTCCCAATCCCTCGATTAGCCCCACCAATCTGAATTTAATCCACCGTCCCTTTTCACCTTCACTCTCATCCTCACTTCTCCTCATCCCATGCTCACGAATTTCCAATACGCCCTGCGCACCCTGTTCAAGTCGCCAGGCTTCACCATCGTCTCGTTGCTCACCCTCGCGCTGGGCATCGGCGTCAACACGTCGATGTATTCCCTGATGAATACCCTGCTCTTCGCCTCCGCTCCGTTCCCGCGGGCGGAATCGATTGTCACGCTCAATGGGCAGACCCCGGAGGCGGAATTCATCAATTTTTCCGTGTTCGAGATCGCGGAGCTGCGCGCCCACTCCGCCGCTGCCTTCACCGCCATCGCGCCTTCGTCCGGCACGATGGAATCCGTCTCACTGCCGGATCAGTTGCCGGAACAGTTGCAGGGCACCGCGGCCCACGCCGATCTGTTCAAGGTGCTGGAAACCCCGCCCCTGCTCGGCCGTGTCTTCACCACCGAGGAATGCGTCGCCGGTCGCGATACCGTCGTGCTGATCACCGAGGAGTTCTGGCGAAAGAAATTTGACGCGAAACCGGATGTGCTTGGCCAGACGCTGCGCATCAACGGCCGCATATTCACCATCATTGGCGTTCTGCCCAAGGCCTACTCCGCAACCTTTGTCTTCGGCGAAGGCCAGTACTTCCGCCCGCTGGTTTATTCGAAAGAGCAGCAGGAAGGTCGTGATCGCCGGGAAATGGGTCTCTTCCTCCGCCTGACCCCGGGCGTTGCCCTGCCGCAAGCCCTGGCCAGCCTCGCGCCCGTGGCGGAGCGTTGGGTGAAGGAAAACCCGCGACTCTACCCCAATTATCACTTCCGGGCCCAGCTGGCCGGGCGTATTGGCGGTAATGCCAATGTGGCGATCATCACCCTGCAGCTCGGTCTGGCCGCGGCCATTCTCGCCCTGGCCTGTGCCAACCTCGCCAATCTGCAAATGGCCCGCGCCGCCGCCCGCCTGCGCGACCTCGCCATCCGCTCCGCCCTCGGCGCGACCCGCTGGATGCTCATCAAACAGCAGTTGATTGAATCCTTTGTCCTGTCGATCACCGGTGGAGCCCTCGGGCTGCTGATCGCCACCTGGAGCAACGATCTCATCGGCCGCAACATCAAGCTGGGCCTGTATTCCACCTTGGAACTGCCCATTGACGGCCGCGTGCTCGGTTTCACCGCCGCAATCTCCATCCTGGCCGGTCTCGGTTTCGGCCTGATTCCCGCCTGGCTCGCCTCGCGCACTGACGTCAACGAGACGCTCAAGCAACAGGCGCGCGGCAGCACCGGCGGCAAAAGCCAGGGCTGGATGCGCAACATTCTCGTCATCGGTCAGGTCGCGCTCTCGCTCACCCTGCTCTCCGTCGCCGGGATGATGATCTACGGCCTCAACCGTACCATCAACTCCCGGCCCAATTGGAATTCCGAGTCCATTCTCACGGCCAACGTCCAGATCGACGAAAGAGCCTACGAAAGCCCGGAGAAACGCCGCGCCTTCCATGACGCCCTGGCTGCCCGCCTTGCCGCCATTCCCGGGATCGAAGCTTATACACTGGCCTCCATGTTTCCCATCGCGGGTGGTGGCGGGATGAACGATGTCTTGATCGAAGGACAGGATGCGACCGGCAGCAACCTCCCCAAGAGTGTCACGTTTCTGGTCACGCCGGGATTTTTCAAGACTCTCGGCATCCGCCTCCTCGAAGGGAAGACCTTCCCCGAAAACGTGGCCTTCACCTCGCCTGAGCAAACCGTGATCAACGAGTCGATGGCGAAGCACTTTTGGCCCGCCGGAAGCGCGATCGGCCGGCGCCTCGGAGTCAAAGGGGCCGACGGCAAGATCACCTGGCGGGAGATCATTGGCGTGGTCGCCGATGCGGACGATCCCATCGCCTTTACGGAGCCCACCACCCGGATGCAGTTCTACACCACCATGACGCACAGTCCGTGGTCGTGGTTCCAAATCGCCGTGCGCGGACCCAATCCCGGTCGGTTTGGCAACGACCTCCGCCGGGCGGTCGCTGACGTGTCGCCCGATGTGGCCGCCCGCTTCATCTGGACGGTCCAGGACATGCGCGACCAATTCCTGCACAATATCATCGTGATCAACGGAGTCTTGCTGGCCTTCGCGCTGCTCGGCCTGGCGCTGGCCAGCATCGGCCTCTATGGCATTGTGTCCAACAATGTCAGCCAGCGCATCACGGAGTTTGGCATCCGCCTCGCCCTGGGCGCGCGGCCGGCCGACGTGTTGCGCATCGTTTTGCGCCAAAGCCTGTGGCTGACGCTGATCGGCCTGGTCTTCGGGGCGATTGGCTCCTACGTGCTCGGCTTGGCCCTTCGTCCGAGCCTTGGCCTGATCATCGCCCAGAACTACTCCATCCTGGTGGGTACAACGGTGGTGATCTTCGCGGTTGCCTTGCTCGCAACCTGGTTTCCCGCCCGCCGCGCCACCAAAGTCGATCCCATGGTCGCGCTCCGGGCGGAATGAGCCTCATTTTATCCGCTTCTCACTCTCATTAACCGCCTGAATCAATTTCCCGCCTATCGCTCCACCCTAGATTTTCCAACTCCCAGTGCTAATCTCCAAGCAACGCTGAATCATTCCACGCTGGTTCACCCGCTCCGCC
>CAZBLQ010000184.1:0-5639 GCA_964492635.1 uncultured Oleiharenicola sp. | reverse complement strand
ACCGCAACTGGTTCCTCGACTACGCCAGCTACGTCATCCTCGACCGCGCCGTCCCGCACATCGACGACGGCCTGAAGCCCGTCCAGCGCCGCATCCTCCACACGCTTTGGGAAATGGACGACGGCCGCTTCCACAAGGTCGCCAACGTCGTCGGCGCCACCATGCGCTTCCACCCGCACGGCGACGCCTCCATCGGCGCCGCGCTCGTCGGCATGGGCCAGCGCGCCTTCCTCATCGAGCCGCAGGGCAACTTCGGCAACACCATGACCGGCGACGAGGCCGCCGCGCCGCGTTACATCGAGGCCCGCCTGACCGCCTTCGCCCGCGAGGTGCTCTTCAACCCGAAGACCACCACCTGGCAGCTCAGCTACGACGGCCGCGCCAAGGAGCCCGTCACCCTCCCCGCCAAGTTCCCCATCGTGCTGCTCGACGGCGCCGATGGCATCGCGGTCGGCCTCTCAACCAAGATCCTCCCGCACAACTTCAACGACCTCTGCCGCGCCGCCATCAACCACCTCCAGGGAAAAACCTTCCGCATCCTCCCCGACTTCCCCACCGGCGGCACCGCCGACTTCTCGGAGTACAACGACGGCGAGCGCGGCTCCAAGGTGAAGGTCCGCGCCAAGATCGAGGTGCGCTCCAAGTACCTGCTCGCCATCACCGAGCTCCCCTTCGGCACCACCACCGAGTCGCTCATCGAGTCCATCCTCGCCGCCAACGCCAAGGGCAAGATCAAGATCAAGCACGTCGACGACAACACCGCCGACTCGGTCGAGATCCTCGTCCACCTGCCGCAGGGCAGCGACCCGGAGCAGATCATCCAGCAGCTCTACGTCTTCACCAGCTGCCAGGTGCAGCTCAACCCCGCCGCCTGCGTCATCGAGGACGACAAGCCGCGGTTCCTCGGCGTCCGCGAGATCCTCAAGCGCAGCGCGGAGAAAACCAAGGCGCTCCTCAAGCAGGAGCTCGAGATCAAGCTCGGCGAACTGGAGCAGCAATGGCACTGGGATTCGCTTGAGCGCATCTTCATCGAGGAGCGCATCTACCGCCGCATCGAGAAATCCAAGACGTGGGAGAACGTCCTCGCCGAGATCCGCGAGGGCCTGAAGCCCTTCCTCCGGCAGCTCCGCCGCGAGGTGACCGACGACGACATCACGCGCCTGACCGAGATCCGCATCAAGCGCATCTCCGCCTACAACCGCTTCCAGGCCGACGAGGCCCTCAAGAAGGTCGAGGAGGGCATGAAGGAAACCAAGGCCAGCCTCAAGCGGCTCACCGAGCATGCCGTCGCGTGGTTCGAGATGCTCGCCGAGAAATACGGCAAGGGGCTCAAGCGCCGCACCAGCTACGACGAGATCGAGCAGATCGACGCCTCCGAGGTCGTCTCGGCCAACCAGCGGCTCTACGTCAACCGCGAGGACGGCTTCATCGGGCTCAACTGGCGCCAGCACGAGTTCGTCACCGAGTGCACCATCCTCGACAGCGTCCTCACCATCATGGGCGACGCCACGCTCAAGGTCACCAAGGTCACCGACAAGGTTTTCATGGGCCTCGACATCCGGCACGTCGCGGTCTGGCCCAAGGAGGGCGACACGAAATTCTACACGATGATCTATCGGGACGGACCGGAGGGGAAATGCTTCGCCAAGAAGTTCCAGATCGGCGGCCTCTCCCGCGACAAACTCTATCCGCTCGCGAAATCGGAAGGTTCGAAACTCCTCTGGCTCGACATCAAGGAGAAGGAGAAAGACATGCCGAAGAGCGTGCACATATCGCTGGATGGACGGAGCAAGGCCCGTGTCCGGGAGTTCGACTTCGACTTAACGCCAGTGCCAGTGTCGACCCGCACATCAAAAGGTCTGACTGTGACCAAATGGGCCATCAAGGACGTCAAACCCAACGATCTGGCCTTGGCGTAGCTCCTGGCTCCCACCTCCGCGCCTCGTCTCGCCATAGCTTTAGCGACGGCGGATCCGCGCTCCGTGCTTCAGTGACATGCCCAAGCGCCGGTTTGAAATGTAGGGCCGTCGCTTGCCGACGCGCCTTCCAGCATGGGCTGTGCCTTGCGCGAAGGCTGTCACCACCGCCGGTTCATTTCGCCGACCGGATCAAGACGGCGGTCAGATCAACCATCGGGCTTTGGTCCTGCCGGGCAAAGGCCTCGGCGTAGGTGCAGTGAGCCTCATTGCCGCGAAACCTTTCCATCTGGCCGTGGAGAAATTCAGTTTCGTAGGTCACGGCGTTAACCCCCTGGCTTACGTGGACGAAAAGCGCGTCGTGCTTGCGTTTGAGCACCGCGCCGATGTCGAGGTGATCAGAAGGCTGAAAGCCCATGCTCTGGTGACCGGTCATCGCCTCCATGTAGTAGAGGGCGAACCGCTTTCCTCCCGCGATCCAGGCATCGTAGACCAGATTCCAGCAGGCGCGATGATCGCGATGCGTGTCAATCGGCCAGTGCGTGATGACGAGGTCCGGCTTCTGCTCCTGCAAGAAGTCCGCCATCTTCTGGTAACGCGCCTGGTCCACGACGGTGGCTCCATCGATTTCGCCGAAAAACACGGCCTTGACCCCCAGGATCTCGCAGGCGCGTTGGGCTTCCTTCCGCCGGATGTCCGCCGCGGCCGGGGCGCCGGTCCCCGGGATGCCCGCTTCCCCGGTCGTGAGATAGACGCTCGTCACGTCATGCCCGGCGGCCGCGGCGAGGGCGAGCAGACCGCCGGCGCAGGATTCGGGGTCATCGGGATGGGCGCCGATCACCATGATGCGCAACCGCGGTTTGTCCGCCCCTTCCGCGCGTGGGAGGGAGCACGCGAGCAAAAGCAACACCGCACAGAACCGAACCACATAAGGCATGGACGGAGTAATCCGGAATACCCGGTTTGATTCAACGTCGAATTCCGGACCCCGGGGCCCTGCCCACGTCGCGCTCCCGCGGAGTCCTCCGGACGAACCATTCGGGCGCAGCCACCCGTCAGCCGTCGCCTGGCGACGGTGGGTCCAAATCGGCTGGCTAGCTACGCTGCTGCTTGGCAACCGGCTTAAGCAGGAACGCCCACGACGGAGTAACCTCAAATGCCACCTTTGATCCACCCTTGATGCCAAACTTCTTCCGCAACGGCGCCGGAATCGTCACCCGTCCCCGCGTCGAAAACTTCACTTGGAACTCGGTTCGGATTTCATGGCTTAATTGAGTACTGGTATACCGACATCGACCAAGTATTGGAAAGTCGAATCATAGTAGGCCGGTGGGCGAGTATGGTCGGTCTCGTCCCCTTCTGGCACGAAGATGACCATTCCTTGGCGGGCACGAGTCAGAAGCACACGATAGGCGTTCTTTAGATAATTCCGATTATCGACGTTCTTCACATTCTGCCACTTCGCGCCGCGAAAGTCGTGATAACTCCAGCCGGACCCCGCAAACCGCAGATCGCCGTCCCAAGTCACGCACGCCCAATCGACCTCCAGTCCCTGCACCTGAAACTCGGTCGCCGCATCCTCGAGGTAATAGCTTGATCGAGTATCTTCTTTCCCATCCAGAAACCAATGCACCGGGTCAGTTTTTACCCTGATATCAATGGCGTGAGGCTTCAGCCGCTGGGCCTTTGATGAAGCCACTAACCCGTAGCGTTCACTGCCTCGGGCTTTAGTCCGGACCCATTGCTTCGCCAAAGCCAGGTTTCGCGTTACGGCGATCGGATAGCGTTTCAGTTTAACAAGCGTCAGACGGGCTTGCTCCTGCTCGCAGTCGAGTAGTGCCTTCACAAAGGTCGAGACGTTCTCCGCCCGAAACGACCGCATCGAGACAGACAGGTGCAAATTGTCGTCAAGATACACACCACGCGACTCCTGCACTGCGCCAATGATTTCGGCCGCCGCGTATTCACTATCCGTCAACCGGGAAGAAATATACATGTCCCAGAGAGGGAAAGATGTTCTCGCCGCCTCAAGCCAAGCTCCGATACCAGACTCGCCGCGGTTGATCTCCTGTCCACCACCAACCAAGCAGAGAATTACCGCCCAATCCTTGTGCCGATCCACATAACGAATCAAAAACTGCGGCTCCGAATCAGTGAAGTTCGCGACCCCCTTCTTCCGCTTCATAAAATCAGCCGTCATCGATTGATTCCACGCACGTTGAGCCTCATCGAACACCACAACATGGTCAGCCGGCGGCGCAGCACTCTTCAGCGCTTCGTCGCGGAAGTGATGGACGTTCTGAATAAACTGTTTAACCGGATCGCTCCCCTTCTTTTGTTTCTTACCCAGCCTCATCAATCGCGCCTTTTCGTCTCGCGACAAGGCAGCGCGAAGAACCGCAACGAGCGGACCATTACCCGACAATAGCACCGCGTGCGTCGGACTCTCCGTCCTCGCATGTTGGGTGGCTACGTTGAGTCCCACCAACGTTTTCCCTGCACCAGGGACACCAGTGAGGAAACAGATAATTTTTCGACTCTTCGCCCGCGCCTCATCAATAAGCTCCTCAATTCGCCGCGAAGTCTCACCCAGATTCTTTTTCCCAGCATCGAAAGCCTTGATCGCCTCGACCCCATGATGGGCGTAAAGCACTCGTGCTGCCTCAACAATCGTGGGAGTCGGCTTGTAGGCACCCTGAGCCCACTGGATCTGATCGAGTGCAGCACCGCTAATCACACCAAGCGCCGATTCCACAGCAGCCCGAAAGCCGCCAGGATGAACCTGAAGCGGGCGATAGACCCGGTCCGCATCGGCAATCAGCTTCACTGCCCCCGATTCCATCGACACCGTGGCTATCAAGATAGGCACCAGCGAGACTTGGTGACTCGCCTCATGAAAATTCTTCAGGTCGAGTGCATAGTCCCAGACTTGCTCCAAATCCGCACGGTTGAACGCAGCTTCGCCCACCTTAAATTCTACGACGAAGACCACTGGGCCAATCAGCAGGACTGCATCCACCCTACTGCCCATACGCGGAATATTGAACTCCAAGAATAGAGTGCCCGTCAGTCCTTCGAGATTCTTATTTAGAAACGCGATCTGCTCCAGCCACGCCTCCTTCTGCGTCGTAGCCAGATCGAAGTCGGGATTTTTCGCCAAGATGCCGAAAACCGCATCCGGATCCGCATTCCTGAACTCCTCAATCGACGCGCCATACCAAGCCCTCGATGCAACCGATGCTGGTGTAGAATTCGCCACTGCGAAACAACTGCCGGACCCTCAATCCCAAGGCAAGGCCGCCGTGTTTGTGGATGGCTGCTTCTAGCACGGTTGCCCGAAGCACGCGACCCAGCCCAAGACCAACGCGAAATTCTGGCGCGACAAGATCACTGGCAACAAGGCCCGCGACCGCCGCGTCAACCGCGCTTTGCGCGAACGCGACTGGACCGTGGTTCGTGTTTGGGAACACGAACTGCGCCGTCGGGATGAGGCAAAACTGATCCGACGGCTCTCGAATTTGTGTCCTCGCCGCCCGTAGGGCACCCGCTGCGTCCACCCTTTGCCATGGTTTCGCGACGAGTGGCGCGCGAGAACCGCGGACAAACACCGGGCCGGCAGCAGCCGGCAACGGCGTCCGCCCTGCTCCAGGGCCAGAGGACTGAAACCCCTTTGGGCCCACCCTTTGCTACTGCGCGAGCAGCCGGGCCGCCTCGGCCTGAAAG
>CAZBLQ010000183.1:0-5731 GCA_964492635.1 uncultured Oleiharenicola sp. | reverse complement strand
TTCCTGACGTCGATGACGATGGTTTCGGCCAGCCGGTCCTGGGCGCACATGCGGTTGGGGTCCCAGAAGTACTGGACAAAGCCCAGGCCCCCCTCGAGGACGGCGGCACCGTAGCCGAGGCCACGCTCAATGGATTGCCAGAAACCCATTCGTTCGCTGGTCAGGGAAACGATTCTGGTGCGGGCCATCCATTTACCGGGTGTCTGGCCGTTGCCAAAGTAGTTGGCCAATCCCCAATAGAGGATCATCACGACTATATTTCCCGCTTCGTGAAAATCCCAGGTGGCGTGGATGTCGACCTCGTGCAGCAGAAAGCGGCGCCACGCAATTTCGAGTGGAAACCAAATGAAGACGGCAATCACCAGGTCGATGACATAGCCCAGCAACCTCTGCCAGAAGGTGGCCAGCAACCGGCCGTCCAGCGCCAATTGATGGGGACTTTCGTGGACGTGAAAGCGACGTTGGGGTTTTTCCAGTTTTCCGGTCATGGGAGATGGTATGAATTACGTGGTTTTGGATGAGCACCAGGGAAGTCCGTCAGCTTTTCTTATAACTCTCCGTTGCTGATTGGAAACTGGATTATCGAATTGCTCCGGACTCCGGGGCTGGGGTTTGGTTCAGCTCCGTTTCACTCTAGGTGTGGCTATACTTCGCTGAAAAGGTAGGATGCGTGTGGGATATCCACGCCGTAATCAACCGCGTAACCTCCGGGTCCGATTGCGGACTACGCCGATGCTCGACACCCGGGGCCCGTATCACCTAGAGAAAGTTAATGTTCGTCCACCTATTACACGTGCCGCGCGCGCCGGTTTCCAATTTTGTGGAAAACATTTGGCTTGTGCGGGGCCAGGTGGGGAAGCCGGTGAGGCAGATGTTGCTGCCCGACGGGGCTATGGTGGTGATTTTCAACCTCGGTGAACCGCAGAAGCTGTGCGAACGGGCCGACGTGCGGCGGCACGCAATGTTCCGGGCGAGCTGGGTGTCGGGCCAACAGCCGCAGCCCATAGTGATCGAGCAGGCGGGGAGTTATCACCTGGTCGGCATCCGTTTCCGGCCGGCCGGGGCCTTCCCTTTGTTTCGTTTTTCACTGGCGGAGCTGACCGGTCGCGTGGTGGAACTGGAGGACATCTGGGGTCGCGAAGCGTCAGCAGTGCGCCAACAACTGGGCGCGGCAGTTGACGACCGGGCTCGGTTGGTCTGTCTCGAACTATGGCTGGCCCGGCGACTGAAGCCAGAGACCGCACCGGACCCGCGTATTGGTTTTGCAGCCCGGATGCTGCAAAGTGGTGGAACGGGTGTTGGCCGGCTCGCCGAGGAGACGAACTTCAGCCACAAGCACTTTGTTCACGAGTTTGAACGGCAGGTCGGATTGACGCCAAAATATTTCGGCCGGGTTCAGCGGTTGCAGCGCACAATCGTCTTGGTCGGCCACCGGAACCGAGTCGACTGGCCGGAGGTCGCACTGGCCGGCGGATTCTACGACCAGGCCCATCTGATCAACGAGTTTCGCTGCCTGATCGGCATTACGCCCACCGAATACCTCGTGCGCCGGTCCCCGTATATCGGTTACCTGAACGTGGCGTGACCACGCTCCGAGGTAAGATTTTTCCAATACGGTCTTTCGCCCTTGGTATATGCTGCGGGCTCACCCGATAACTCATGCGCAAACTGCTTTTCTTTCTCGTGCCCTGCCTCGCGATGTTCGTTCTGGGCGGTTTGTGGAACTCCATCCTGCTGGAAAAAATCCTTGCCTTGCCGGCGCCCGTGATCGCCCGCCCGCCCGCCGAGGTCCGTTTGGGCGTCATCGCACTGGCCCACGTGCTCCTGACGGCCTTCATGGCGTTTCCGTTCACGCAAAGCTTCCCGAACCCCCCGGGCTCGCTCGCGGGCTTTCAGTTCGGTTCACTCTTCGGCGTCATCATGACCGTGCCGGTTTACCTGCTGCTCTACGCCGCCTGGAACGTGTCGCTCCGCGCGTTGCTCGTCGACGCGGGATGGCACGCCATCGAGCAAGGCGTCGGTGGCGTCCTGTTGGGGGTGCTACTCGTGGAAAAACGTCTGCCAACTTACCCCTGATCCCTTCCATGAAAAAACTGCTCCTGTTCACCGTCCCGCTCCTCGTTGTCACCCTGCATGCAGCCGAAGGGAAACCTCCCGCGACCGAATCCCCGTTGGCCCCGCTTACTTTCCTGGTAGACGGTGTTTGGGTCGGCGACGTGCCAGTGCCGAAGGACCAACCGCCCCTGAAGCTGGAGGCGCGGTTCGCCTGGACCGAGAACAAGCAGGGCGTGCGATTCGAATCGACGTTTGTCTGCGGGGAAAAACGCTCGCCTTACACCAACGGCCTGTATGCGTGGGACGGCGCCAAGGCGAAACTGGTCATCTTCTACGTGAACAACGACGGCGACCTGACGGAGGGCGTGATCACCCAGGAAAACGGGACGCTGTTGAACAACCTCTCGGTGACCGAGACGAGCGGCAAGACCTACCCTGTGCGCGTGCGCCTGACGAAGGTCGGTGAAGATGTATTCACGAACGAGATCTTCTTGCAGAAGGACGGGGCTTGGGCGCCGTTTGTAACCGTGCGCTATGAGCGGCGAAAGGGAACGGGTGGAGGTCGGTCCCGTCGTTGAAGTGTCGGGGAAAAGAGAAATCGACCTAAGAAGCTCCCGGCTCGCACGTCTTTGGGGATAGTCGAAGCCCGTGAGGCAGATAAACGCCACCAAGCCAACCGGCCAACGGTCGCAGCCTTCGCTGCCATCCTAGAGCCACCATCGACGAGGCCATCCATGTCTCACTTCCATTCAATCGTCACCGCCTTCGACCACCCTCGGCTCGCACAGCAAAAAGCCCACGAGGGATCACCTCGCGGGCTTGAGCACTCGACTTTCGTTGAAGTCGACTGCGGTTTTAATTTCAGTCGTGCGTTACTTCAATTGAACCGGCACCGGACTTTAATTTGAGAAACTGGACTTTAATTCACGAGACTCCGCTTTAATATACGGTCTCAGAGCTCATGGTTGAAGACATTAATTCTGTTTTTCAGTATATCCTAACAAATTGATATTTCGTTACGCCATTTTTGGACCGGTGCTATTAATTCCGTTTGTGCTAGTGCCGGTTTTTGCAATCCGGGGAATTTCAAAATGAACTGCCCGCCCCCGGCAACGGTCGGCACCGATACTATGTGCGCGGATTATGCAGCGTTCTGGCTTTTTGTGAACGGATGTTGGGCAACCAACTTATCGTATGCGTCAGAGATTTTGTCACGTAATTCTGGGCGCTGGTCGAATAATTTGGCTCTGAAACGGGTCGCGAAAGTGGAGAACGGTGGCGGCTTCGAGCGTTTAAGGTACATTTCTACGGTCATCGGGTCGGGCGGATTTGCGAGACTGGGCAGCTCAAGCACTCGGCACTACGCCCGAAAAAATCCTAAGAATTTCCAGCATTCAGGACAAATGAGTTCAACCCCTGAATCATTCGCGCGCTATATGGCGTTAAGCAGGTCGGAGAAATACCTCCGCCTCGTCGAACTGTTGGACGGCCACGCCTATCTAATTCATGCGAGAAATTCGCGCATCGGCGTTTGGGACTCACACAGCGAAAACCATTTCAAAAATTCGTTTCATATCGTGCGCCAAAAATTCGCTGCCCGCTACCTGACAATCGAGTATCACTGGGATGCCGGCAATGGAACGGCAAAACCGTTCGTTGATATTGGTCCGTGTGCGGTCACAATTGAAGCGCTAGACGCCCGCGCTGTCGAATATCCGCCGGAGCGATTTGCTGCACTCACTGCGGAATTTGCGACTGGCATCACCATTAACTCTATGACCTGCCCATCTTGCTCAGCTGTTTGGCGGGATGCGGACAAGCCGGGTACAAAACTGATAGAGATTGTCGATGGCGAGAAGGGCAGGGTCACACCCTTTCGCTGCCCAGGTTGCGGCGAAATCTTCCCGCGGCTTTAGCCGACCACCCTATGAGCGAACTCAAGGAGCAGGTAACCTCAGCACTTAAGACTGGGAAAAGGTTAATCATCCTGGGCGCCGCCCGAGGAAAACATGGGACGATCTCGGCACTAAAGTGCGAGCTTGCCGGAGTTACGACGCATTGCATCGATTTGGCGGCAGTTCAGTCGGAGCGCCAGCTAGACGTGCTGATTAAACCGATATTGGAATGGGACAAGGCTGCGCAGGGTAAATTCGAGGCAATCGTGTTGGCTGGGCTCGAAGGCCCGTCCGTCGCCGGAGAAGTCGAGGAACAAGCCTGCATGGGACGACTTCGGGGGGTCATGCAGCTTGTCCAGAATTTGAGGGTATTTTATCTCGCCGATGCAGATGACTCCTGGGTGCACAGGACGTTCGCAGCGCCCGGCGCGCCGTTTAATCGACAAGCAGTGCTAGTCCGCTTCCCTGTGAGTAAATAGCCTTTGGGGTTACAGGGAAAACGGAGGTGTCAGATGTAGTAATCTGGGTGCATCAATTGGAGCGCAACGTCGCACCGGGTGGCATTCCCTAGCGCGCTTCGCGCACCGCCCCAGGAAATCGTGGACAGGAAACAAGATCTTGGTCAGGGTAATTTTCCCCGCCATGCTTGAACTCGATTTATTCAAGTTAAACGCGCAATACACGTTCAATCAGCAGCGGCGCATATGACGAAAGCACCGAGGCACACGCTGCGCTCCATCCCTATCTGTGCAGCTACGACAACAGGTCGTCCAAGGGTGCGTGGCGGGCCAAGGTCGGTGAGAGGGTGGGTCGGGAGACAGGTTCGTGCCTTGTCTTGGCCAGCCGGGGCCCGCAGTCTCCCATGGCCATGCGCCTCACGCTGCTGCTTGCACTCTGGATGTGCCCTCCGGCCCGGCAGCCATCTGCGACCAGCTTCACCGGCCCTATGAGCGGGTTTTTGAGGACTGGGGCGCGAAGTGCGTGGCGGAAAGGATCGCGGCAATGGGTGGGATTCACTCTGATTTCCACTCGTGCTAATGGCAGAAAATGAAAAAGCTCACCCCTTGCGAGGTGAGCTGAAATTTGAAAGCCTGAAGCTCTTACTTCACCAACCGACGACGGAGTGCGGCGAGACCGAGGAGTGCTGTTCCAAGGAGGGTGATAGTCATGCCACCATCGGGAACCGTGCCGAAAACCTGCACGTTCACGTCCGAAGCCTTGTCCCAACCATCGCCGAGCGAACTCCACGCCGTTACGCCTGAAGAATCAACGACTCCGTTAATGACTTCTGCGTAAAGCATCGAGCCGTCCGCACCGACTTGGGGGGAACCGCTAAGGGCTGCGTTGGATGCATGAACAAATGGAGTGTAACTGTATGCGGCACCGATTCCATCAAGGAAAAAATCATATGTCTGCCCGGCACCTAAAGTGAGATTAACGGAGAAATCAACCTGATGCAGGGCTATATACGAGCCGCTAGAACCCTGATAGGTGCTTCCACCCTCATAAAGAGCGCCTGTCACGACGCCGCTGGGCGAGATGACTCCAATACTTGATCCGGCAATTCCACCCTGAAGAATGGCGGAGTCGGTTTCGCCAACCGTCCACAGCCGAATCGAATTAATGGTCCAAGTCTGCGAGCTGGTGTTCGTGAAAGTATCACCAGCCATAAAGTAGTCCGATGATGTGCCGCCAAAAGCCCACGCGACATTCGAGCGATTTGCATCGGAAATGTTGTTCAAATTGTCAGTGGGCAGGCCTCGATCGACTAGCAGTCCGCC
>CAZBLQ010000182.1:0-5745 GCA_964492635.1 uncultured Oleiharenicola sp. | reverse complement strand
ATCACCAGCGGCGTCCGCTTCTTCGAGCAGGCGCACATCCGCGACCTCGTCGCGATGCTCCGCTTCGTCTACAATCCCACCGACAGCATGGCGTGGCAGCGCATCGCCATCCTCCTGCCGAAGGTCGGCGACAAGGGCGCGCAGAAACTCTACCAACTCGCGTTGGAACAGGCTCGTGCCACGCAGAAAGATTATCTCGATGCCCTCGCATCACCCGAGGTCGCCGCCAAGGTCCCGCCCGCTTCCAGGGAGGAATGGCCACGGCTCATGGACTCGCTGCTCCAGATTGCCGACACCATGCGGCACCTGAAACCGCACAACACGGTCGAGGTCGCCATCGACGGCTGGTATGGCGACTATCTCAAGGGCGCCTACGCCAACTACCAGTCACGGCTCGACGACCTCAAGTCGCTCATCGGCTTCGCCTCGCGCTACGAGGAGATGCAGGATCTCCTCGCGCAAATCGTGCTGCTCAATTCGGAAACGAGCGACCGTTCCGTCGATCCCGACGCCGACGCGCTCAAGCTGACGACGGTCCACCAGGCCAAGGGACTCGAATACGGCGTCGTGTTCATCATCGGGCTCGCCGACGGACAATTCCCTTTGCGCCGCGCCATCGAAGCCGGCGACGTCGAGGAAGAGCGCCGGCTGTTCTACGTCGCCGTCACCCGCGCCAAAGACGAACTCTATCTCTGCTTTCCGCGTGTTAACACCAAAGGCGGCCCCCAGATGATGATGCAAATGTCCCGCTTCCTCCAAGAAATACCTGACACGCTCTATCAGCAGCTGAGGATAAAGCGCTCGTGGGGATGGTAACCCACGCTTCACTTGTCGCGCTGTAGCTTCAGCGTAGGCGGATGCAGGAGATTTCTGACGACTTGTATCAACAGCTCCGCCTCAAACGCAGCTGGGGCTGGTAATCAATTTTCACAGCCTGCCCCTTTTCGATTCTCATATTGTCCATACCTCGTCGTAGGCCACTTTCGCGAGGCTTGCTCCGCGATTACTGATAGCTTTGGCATCCCAAGCGCCCGCTGTGTCGCCATATTCAGTCAAAAATTATTTAACGTGCCTCAAGCCGGATACTCGGTCGGCAAGCTTTCCTCGTAACATTTCGACTTTTGCGCAGCGGACGCGTGGTTCAAAGTAGAGTTAAATTTATTTGGGACCATGAACAGGTTCCCAATATCGTTAATCACCGCGTCAATAGCATAATCGTCGTGAGTCTCTGCTGGCCGTCGACGATGAGACTCAAATTGGATTCTGTTTCCTCAAAAATCATGGTGCCTAAAAACAATTCCTGGGCACCTTCCTGTGAAGATAGATCTTCAACCAACTCTTTGGCTTCATCGACACCCCACTTGTAGCTACGTTGATATCGCGGTATCCCGTAGCGTTTGCCTGGGCCCACTATCTGAAGAATCGATTGTGGCAGCGGAGTGATCATGCTACCTTGATAGAATCCCTTGCAGTAAGTTTCATGCACGAAAATTGCCTAAAGAAAGGTATGAGGGCCGAGCAGAAGAGGGGTCTGGCTGAGGTTTTAAGCCATTCAGTCGCGCTTCCACCCATCCCGGTCCCGTCAACTATCCGTTTGCCTCGCCCGGCCTCCCGCACTTCATTCCCTCCTATGCCGCGCAAGCGCAAGGTCAGTGAAATCGTCGAGGAGGCCCGCCAGCTGCCCTATGGGGAGCGAGCCGAGCTGATCGAGCAGCTGATCGCTGACACCGCCAAGGATATCGACCCCAAGATAGAAAAGGCCTGGGGCGACACCGCGATGCGCCGGCTTGAAGAAATCGAAAGCGGCAAGGTCAAGCTCATCCCCGGCGAGCAGGTGATGGCCGAAATCCGGAAAATCGTCGGGTTGAAGTGAAGCCGCCGGCCTTCCATCCCGAGGCCAGAATCGAGTTCGCCGAAGCCGCGCTCTATTACGCGTCAATTCTCCCGGATCTCGGCCGGCGATTACACGACGAGATTAATCGTCTGATAATCGATGCCTGCCGGGCACCCGGAACATTCCGATTCATCCGCAAACCCGCGCGTCGCCATTTCACCCGTGAGTTTCCCTACGGCATCATCTACGTCGAGCGTCCCGACGACATCTGGATTCTCGCCGTGATGCACCTTCATCGCGAACCCGGTTACTGGACTCATCGCATGACCTGACGTCCACACTGCGGATAATGTCTGGCTATGCGGGAAACGTGGAATAGTTTCGCCTCTGCCCTTCCGCCCGAACCCTTGGCGCCGGACCATGTGATGGACAAGCCTCTCCCACCTCCACCGAGCCCGGTTCTTCGCCCTCTGCTCATTGTGGCAACGGTCCTCGCCGTCGTCTTCACCGGCTGGTCCGCCTATCTTGCGTACGATCTGACCACCCCGCCGCGCATGCTGGTCGGTCCCGTGCCGCCGGATTTTCCGTTTCCCGTCGAAGCGGTGCGCTTTCCGGCGCACGATGGTGTGACACTGGCCGGCTGGTATCTGCCCTGCCCCGGGGCCACGCGCGCGGTGGTGCTGTTGCATGGCAGCCGCCGGAACCGTCTCTCGATGGTCCCGCACGCTAAACTGCTGCGCGCGCACGGCTATGCCGTCCTGCTTTACGACGCCCGCGGCCATGGCGAGAGCGGCGACGCGCCGTGTTCCTTCGGCTGGCATGAGACAAAGGACCTGCTCGGCGCGATGGACTACCTGCGCGGCCGGGGTTTCAAAGAATTCGGCCTCCTCGGCCTTTCCCAGGGCGGCATCACCATCGCGTTGGCGGCCGACCGGCTCCGCAATCTTGCCTGGGTCGTGCTCGAATGCACCCCCGCCGATGCGCGCGACGTCTTTGACCACGACACCCGACGCTCTTTCGGTGTGCCCGGCTGGCTGGCCGACGTCCTCGTGTTTCCCTTCATCGAATGGCGGCTGGGCGTCCGCCTGCGGGATTACGCGCCGCGTGACGCGGTGACAAACCTCCACTGCCCCATCTTCATCATCGCCGGTGGCGCCGATGCCCGCGTGTTTCCCGAAGAGGCGCGGCAGGTCTTCGAACAAGCCAACGAGCCCAAGGCTTTCTGGCTCATCCCGGGTGCCCCGCACACCAATTTTTCCCTCTACCCGACCAAGGGCGAGTATGAGAAGCGCCTGCTCGCCTTCATCGACGGCGCGGCAAGGTGAAGCCCGCACGGCGGCTTGGACGGTGCGACAGGACAGCGGAAGGCCGGGCAGAACGAGCCAAGTTTTAATTCGACATCTGTCTCACATGCCTCACTTCACCTTGAATTTGCAATGAACGTGCTGGAAACACCCCGGCTGGCCCTGCGCGAACTCGCGCCCGCCGACGCCGCCTTTATCCTCGAACTGCTCAATGAGCCCGCCTGGCTGCGCTTCATCGGTGACAAACAAGTGCGGTCCCTCGCTGACGCCGAGTCCTATATTCGCAAGGGTCCCATGGCCAGTTATGCCCGGCACGGCTTTGGCCTGTGGCTCACCGTGCGCAAGAACGACAATGCCCCCGTCGGCATCTGCGGGCTGCTCAAGCGCGACGCTCTCGACGATGTCGACCTCGGCTTCGCCCTGCTCCAGCGCTTCCACCGGCTGGGCTACGCCACCGAATGTGCGGGGGCGACGCTGGCCCATGCCCGCGACGCGGTCGGCCTGCAGCGCCTTGTCGCCATTACCGTGCCCGACAACACCGCCTCGATCCGTGTGCTCGAAAACCTCGGATTGCGCTTCGAAAAGATGATCCGGCTCACCCCCGCCGCCGAAGAGCTGAAGCTCTTCGCGATTCGGTTCTGAGCCAAGCCGGTTTGTAGTCTATTAACCTACAAACCCGCTCCGGCCGGGTAGGTTTAAAAAAAGCCTTGGGTTTCCGGCCCAGCGGAGGCGCGAAAGCTACATGTCACCACTCAAGTGACATGCAGCTTGTTTGCCTGAGAATCCGGCGGAGTTCTCAGGACAAACACCGGGCGGCCAGCAGGCCGCAACGGTGAACCTGGCAAATCAGGTGGCGGGTTCAGGAACCCGTTTCCTCGAGCCGCAGCGGCATTACAACTTTGGTTGACACCGGAACGCCATTACGGCGCGCCGGGGCGAACTGCCATTGGGAAACCGCCGCCACCAGGCTGCGCCGAAGCATCGGGGTGTCCCCGGTCACGATCTTGATGTCGTGCGGCTGGCCGGCCGCATCGATGGTGAGCTTGAGGGTGACCTTCGCGCCCTTGAGGTCGCAAGGCAGGCCGGTAGGGCTCACGATTTTTGCCGGCACAGGTGCCTGCAGGTGCGGGACGCTTTTGCCGTTGGCGTCCAAGGTAAAGGCGTGCGCCGAGGCGGCGAACAGGCTGCTCGCAAGAGCGGTCGCGATGACGAGTGATTTGATCTTCATGGGCTGGGGCTCCGCGGGAACGGAGCATGTGGGTTTATTTTTGTTGCGGGCCCCGGTAGTGATCCGGGGCGTTTGCATTTGTTTTTTTGTCAGCGCGTGGGTGCCGGGCTCTTTGCAGCGCCCATGCCAACTAACACGGCAGGGGCACTACTTGTTGCATCCAAATAATAAACGGAATGCGGTGCGACGCAGCGCCCGTCGAAAAATTCCAAGACCGGGACCGGTGCTTCCCGACGCCGGGATTTTTCCGTCCCGCCACAATACAGCTTCGCTTCGGTTTGATTTAGTGCTTTGACTTCCGGCGTACCCTTATCCCGGTCATGAAAAAAATCCTCGCTGGTGTTGTCATTGGAATCTGCCTGCCGTTCCTCGCCGGCTACCTGTTTGTGATTTGCGGCGGCATGCCTGTCGCCACGAAAGGTCGGCCCCTGCCGCTGGAAAAATACCTCGCCCGCAAGGCGCTTCATGCCGCGATGGATCCGGAAGCGGGCAAGCCCTCTCCTCTTCCCGCCGATGAACCCAACCTGCTCGCCGGCGCCCACGTTTATCAGGCCCAGTGCGCCGTCTGTCACGGACATCTCGGCCAGCCCGAATCGGTCATCGCCAAGGGTATGTTCCCCCACCCGCCACAACTGCTGCCGCCGAAGAAGGGCGTCACCGACGACGAGGTGGGCGAAACCTACTGGAAGGTGAAGAACGGCATCCGGCTCACCGGCATGCCCGGTTACAGCGGCAGTCTCTCGGACTCGGAAATGTGGCAGGTCAGCCTGCTGCTGCTCCACGCCGACAAACTGCCGGAGCCAGTCCAGGCGGCCCTGCACTAGCCATAATCCAGGCCCGGGTCGCGGGGGCCGCCTTTCCCCCAAGCCCGGCGCGAAGTTGAAAAATCCTGATTTTGTGTAACGGGCGCCCGCTTGCGTTGTCCAAGGATTGTCGTCATTTGTAGCAACGAACAATGAAAACCTTTCTCATCGTCCTCGGGGTTCTCGCCGCGATGGTCGTGCTCGGAATCCTCTATCTCGGCGGAGCCTACAATGGCCTCGTCAGCCGTTCGCAGGCCGTCGATGCCCAATGGGCGCAGGTGCAGAACGTCTATCAGCGTCGCGCCGACCTCGTGCCCAATCTCGTCGCCACCGTGTCCGGCGCCGCCAACTTCGAAAAAACGACCCTCACCGAGATCACCGAGGCGCGCGCCTCCGTCGGCAAGGTGCAGGTCAACCCGGGCGGCGCGCCGACCGGTGCCCAACTGGCCGAGTTCGAGAAAGCGCAGGGTGCGATGACGTCCGCCCTCTCCCGCCTGCTGGTCGTGGCGGAGAACTACCCTAGCCTGAAGGCCACGGCCAATTTCCAGGAGCTGCAGGCGCAGCTCGAGGGCACGG
>CAZBLQ010000181.1:0-5900 GCA_964492635.1 uncultured Oleiharenicola sp. | reverse complement strand
GCATGGGCTCGCACCACCGGTGACTCATGTGCCGCCAACTGCTGCAACACCGGGAGCAGACTGGCATCGCCGGTGTTGCCCGCCACCACGCAGGCGTTGCGCAGCAGGCCGGTGAGTTTCAGGCGCTTGATCGCCGTGCCGCGAAAAATCTCTGCAAACCGCGCCGGTGTCAGCTCGAGAGTTTCACGCAAGGACAATCCCGCGATGTCGGAGCGCGCCGCCAGCAGCATCTGCCGTCCAGCCTGCGCAAAGCGGTTCCATGGACAAACCTCCAGGCAGACATCGCAACCATAGATCCGGGAACCGATTCCGGCCCGCAGCTCGCACGGGATGATTCCCTTGTTTTCGATGGTCTGATACGAGATGCACCGTCGTGAATCCACCACGCCCGGCTGTGGAAACGCCGCCGTCGGACACGCCTCCAGACAGCGCGTGCATTTGCCGCAGAGCAGACCCGCCGGCTCTTCGCCCTCCGACCGCGGGCCGGGGCGGAGCGGTTCGTCGGGCGCGATTTCCACCCGGGTTAGAATCGTCGCCAGGAACAGCCAGTTGCCGTGCTGCCGGGAAATCAGCATCGCATTCTTGCCGCGGAAACCCAGCCCGGAGCGGGCCGCCCAGCCCCGCTCCAGCATCGGGCCGGTGTCGACATAGTAGCGATATTCCTCGCTGCTCACACCGCACATCTTCTCGAGCACCCGACCCGCGGCAATCAGGCCGGGGCGGATCGTATCGTGATAATCCTGATGCAGGGCATAGCGCGCCCAGCGGAGATTTTTGATTCTTGATTTTTGATTTTCGATTGAGGAACCGGACCAGTAATTCACGCCGAGCAGAATGACGCTCTTCACCCCTGAGAGCACAAGACTTGCATCCATCCGTTTCTCCGCGGTGCGTTCCATCCAGGACATGTCGGCGTGGTGGCCTGCCGCGAGCCAGCCGCGCAGACTGGAATTCCGTCCGTCTGCCCTGGCAAAACGTACTTCGTCGAAGCCCAGCGCCTGCAGCTGGCACCGCAGCTGTTCGCGCGTCTCACCCGTGACCCTGGCCCAGGCTCCAGCCGTCATTTTTTGAAAGTCGCCGCTTCGTGCCGGTAGAGCCGCAGCACATGCGCCACAATCTCGCGCTGCGGCCGGCGGTCGGTCAGCACCATCGTGCCCGTGCGCCGGTAGATCTCCTCCCGCTGGGTGTAGAGCTCCCGCAGCCGTTCCGCGGGATTTTCCACCTGCAGCAACGGCCGGTGCGTGGCGTGCATCGTCCGCTGGAGGATTGTCTCGAGAGACGCGTGCAGGCACATCACGATGCCGCGACTGCGCAGCAGTTCCAGCATGCCGGGCGGCACCACCAGCCCGCCGCCGCACGCCACCACGCATCGCTGCGCCGGATGGCCGTGTTCGATGAATCCACGTTCCATGACGCGGAATTGCGCCTCACCCTCCTCGGCAAAAATTTTCGCCACGGCCTTACCCTGCAGGCGCTCGATCTCGTAGTCGCTATCCAGAAACCTAAAGCCAAGCTGCCTGGCCACCTGCCGGCCCACGGTGCTTTTGCCCGTACCCATGAAACCGACAAGATAGAGGTTGGTGTCCGGCGGTGTCATTTGCTGCCGCTTAACGAACACGGCGATTCCCCGGAGCGCAAGAATGTGTTCCATGCTGGCACCACGCTTCTTTTTTTATTCCCACCGATTGTCACGCGTAACCTATTGGGTTACTTTCTCTCTGGAAACATTCATTCTGGGGCCGGCCAATAGACCGGGGGGCGGCGGGAGGAAGTTCGCACTGTTCAAGCCCGGGGAAAAACAACACGCTCACGACGACATGCCAGCACCGTTCAGTCCGGTCCGCCACGATTACACCTTCGCCAGTGACAACACCGCCGGCCTCGCCCCCGAGGCTCTGGCCGCGCTCAATGCCGCCAACGCCGGCACCGTCCCTTCCTACGGCAATGATGTCTGGACCCAGCGGGCGAAGGAGTTGATCCGCGGGGTGTTCGAGACGGACTGTGAGGTCTTCTTCGTCTACAATGGCACCGCGGCCAACGCGCTCGCCCTCTCCGCGCTGTGCCACAGCTATCAGAGCGTCATCTGCCACCGTTATTCCCATGTGGACACGGATGAATGCGGCGCACCCGAGTTTTTCACTGGCGGGTCGAAAATCATCCCTATCACCACCCCCTACGGCAAGCTGCTGCCGGCCGACGTCGAGCGCGTCGTGCTCCAGCGCACCGACGTGCACTTCCCCAAGGCCGGCGCCCTGTCGCTCACGCAGTCGACCGAATGGGGCACGGTCTACACCCCCGACGAAATCGCCGCCCTCTGCATCGTGGCGAAAAAACACCGGCTCGCCGTGCAGATGGACGGCGCGCGCTTTGCCAACGCCGCCGCCGCTGTCGGCGTCCGCGGGGTGAGACCGGCCGATCTCACCTGGCGCGCCGGGGTGGATGTGCTCTGCTTCGGCGGCACCAAAAACGGCATGTGCGCCACCGAAGCGGTCGTCTTTTTTAACCGGGAGCTGGCCCGCGAGTTTGACTACCGGGTGAAGCAGGGGGCGCAGCTCGAATCGAAACTCCGTTTTGCGACGGCGCAATGGGTTGGCATGCTGGAGACCGGTGCCTGGTTGCGCCATGCCGCGCAGGCCAACGCCATGGCGCAGAAACTCGGCGCCGCCCTGCGCCGGCTGCCGCCGCTCCACCTTACCGCCGAACCCGAGGCCAACGGCGTATTTGTCGAGATGCCGCGGGCCACGGTTGAGGCGCTCTGGGCGCGCGGCTGGCATTTTCACCGCTTCATCGGCGAGATCGGCTACCGGCTGATGTGCTCGTGGGCCACGACGCCGGAGACAGTGGACCGCTTTATCTCCGATCTTAAGGTTGCCTTGAATTTGTAGGGCCGGATCGCTGATCCCGCCGAGAGCATCCCGGCGGGGTACGGCGACGACGCCCTTGTTACAGTGCGCAAAAAACGCCTTCCTTCCGGAAGGCGTTTCGTACGTCTGGCAAATGTGTTTGCTGCTTACTTGCCGGCTGGAGTCGGAACGGCTGGAGCTGGCGGTGCATCCTTAACCCCGAGCAGCTCAACTTCGAAGATGAGGGTCGCGCCGGGCGGGATGGCCTGGTTGCCTTCGTCGCCGTAGGCCAGCGACGGCGGGATGTAGAGCTTGATCTTGCCGCCCACCGAGATCTTTTGCAGGCCTTCAACCATGCCGGCAATGATCTGGCCCGGCTGGAGCAGCATGTCGACCGGCTGACCGCGTTCGACCGAACTGTCGAACACCTGGCCACTGACCAGCGTGCCGGTGTAGTGAACGTTGACCACCTGGCCCACCTTTGGCACGGCACCGGTGCCGGCCTTGAGAATTTCGTAACGCAAGCCGCTGGGCAGCTCCATCACGTTCTTGTTTTCCTTGAGCTTGGTGAAGAAGGCGCTGCTCTGGCTCAACTGCTCCATGCGCAACCTGGTGATGAAAGCTTCGTTTTTCTTGCCCAGATAGGCCTCCAGTTCCGGCTGGATGTCCTTCGGCTCAAAGGGCGGCTGGGCGCCCGATGCCGCGCCCACCATGCCGCGACCCATGGCTTCAACCTCCACCTTGCTAAAGCCAAGCTGGCTCAAACCCATCCGCATCCCGGTATACCAGCCGTAGGCCTCAGCCAGCTGGCTTTCGGTAAGCTTCGGTTTGGCCGGTGCGGCGGGTGCCGCTGCAGGAGTCTGGGCCGCTGGAGCGGGAGGTTGGGCGGCGCCACTGGAAACGCCGGGAACGTTGAATTTGACCGCGTCCTCGGCGGAGGCGGCGACGAGCAGGCCCAAACTAATGAGGCCGGCACTGAATTTGGATATGAATTTCATTTCGAGGAGGTAAGCCCGGTTAAGAAACGGCCCGGGCGGTTTTGTGCCGTTAAAAAAGGCGGAACTTGGCCTTCGCCCGGCAAAAATCAATCCATTTGGTGCTAAAACCCTCCTCCCGGCAGCCGAAGCTGGGGCTTGTCAGCCCGCACCATCTCTCTAAAGTAGCCAATCCCATGAACGAAAACCAATTCTGGCACAGCACCGACGGCCAGATTTTGACGGTAAAAAACAAAGGCGGCGAACACGCTGCCCTCACTCTGGCTTTCTGGCCGCGCCATCCCGCCGAGATGGAGTTCCTGAAGGCCCACTTGGCCGACCTTCATTTCACCGAACGCAGCTCGCTCGCGCGCATCGGCATCGAGATGCACTTGGACGGCAGGCCCACGGTCGACGGCAACCGCCTGCTGCTTTCAGCCGACGCCTTTATTTTCGACGCTAACTTTCCCAACGCTCCTTACTGGTATAAACTTCTCCGCCCCGGCACGCCCGTTGGCCGGCTTTTCTACGCACCCGCCGCCGCCAAACTCTCCACGGGTGAAATCTGGTCCGCCATCAAGGCCAACGACCTCAAGCTGCCCAACACGATCAGCATCGACAGCCGCGGCCGCGTCTTCCTCACGCCCCATCAGGTAAGCTACACCCTCTCGACCAAGCTTCAGCGCCTCAACTTCGAGAACATTGTCAGCGGCAATGCCGGCCGCGGCCTGCTCGACAAGGTCCAGGTCCGCCACGACGCCTCGCCGCTCACCATCCCGCCGCACTCCGGCATTCTCACCAGTTGCTCCATGTACCTCAAGGAGCACTTTGTCGTGCTCAATCAGGGCGAGGGCAATTTTGGCCTTCATACCAGCGCCGTCCTGCTCGATCCGATCAAGACCTTCGGGACAAACGTCATGCTGGAAATCTACAACACCGGCGACCAGCCCGTCGTCAACCCGATGGTGTCCGTGGATATCTTCCGCGCCCCGCCTTTCACCGATCCCGAGGTCAAGACGCTCACGAAAAAACGCCTGCGCCTGCTCTCCACCGCGAGCAAGGTCTATCAGTGCCTCGATCAGAATCCGCCAGTCGACACCGCCGAGGCCCGCCCCAAGACCAAGATCACCGTCCGCGGCCAGAGCGGCACAATGGAAAACCGCAGCGTGCTCGTCCGCGCCAGCGAGGACCTGAGGAAGTTCCTCGACGGTGACGCCTGTCCGATCGGCAGCCGCACCATGATCCAGGCGCTCGACAACGCGCCCGCCGACGCCGACACACTCATCATCAGCTATTTCCCGGATCTCCTCGAACACATCGAACTCCTCACGCGCATCGGCGACGTAAAGCTCAAGCGCATCATCTTCCGGCACGCCTCCCGCACCCACGGTTATTTTCTCTCCAGCAACGCCCACGCCCGCCTCGACACCTTCCATGCCATCGGGGTGCAGGTCTACTGGTATGACGAGGTGACCAAGGACATCTACATCCACACTTACAAGAAGGACCATGGTTTCTTTGTGCGCGAGGAGATGGCGCGCAAATTTCAGGAGACCACCATCATTGCCTTCTACGGTTCCGCCGTGGGCATCGAGCAGACCGACACCGAGCGCATCACCCGCCTGGTCGAGCAGCTCACCGGCTTCATCGGGCCCAATGTCGGGGTGCTCACGGGTGGCGGCGGCGGCGTCATGCGCCTCGCCACCGACCAGGCCCGCCACAAGGGCGCACTCACCGGAGCATGCTTTCTCGAACTCGAGGCCCAGCCGCCCGAGCTCGGTGTGGATTTCTTCAACACCTTCCAGGAAAGCTCGCGGCACTTCCGCCAAAAGTGGTTCGAAGCGGCGGATTTCTGCATCTTCAACGTCGGCGGAGTTGGCACCCTCGAGGAAATCGGCATTGAGATGTGCAATCTCAAGCTCGGCATCCGCCCGCGCGTGCCCTACGTCTTTTTCAACTCGAAATTCTGGGGCGATCTCCGCCACCAGGTCCGCGAGATGATCCGTACCAAGCGTGCGCCCGCCTGGATCGCTGACTACATCATCTTCACCGACGATCCCGACGAAGTCGTCCGCTTCTACCG
>CAZBLQ010000180.1:2763-5929 GCA_964492635.1 uncultured Oleiharenicola sp. | reverse complement strand
GCGGTCGTCGAAGATTTTCTGCGCCGGCTTGATCCACGGCACGTGGGCGTAACTGAAAACGGCGAGCCGGTCGGGGTTGAGCGCGATGATTTCGTCGAGCGTCTTGGTGAATGACTCCGGCGTCTGCAGCGGCAGGCCATAGATGAGGTCGAGGCTGACGGACTGGAAGCCCGCCTCGCGCAGCCAGGCGATGGCTTGGGCGGTCTGGGCGAGCGGTTGCCAGCGGTGGACCGCCAGTTGGACCTCCGGGTTGGTGTCTTGTACGCCGAGCGAGGCGCGGTTGCACCCGAGCCGGCGGAAGGCCTGGACGTGTTCCTTGGTCAGCCGGCGCGGATCGATCTCCACGGAGTTTTCCGAATCGGGGGAAAATTTGAAGTGCCGGTGGATTGCCGCGGCGAGGCGATCGATCTCCGCCGGGGGCAGGAAGGTTGGTGTCCCACCGCCGAAATGCAGCTGGGTGACCGGGCGGGCGGTGTTGAGCAGTGGTGCGGTGAGCGCGAGTTCCTTTTCCAGCCAGCCGACGTATTCCCCGGCGGAGGAAAGCCGTTTGGTGATGACGGTCGTGCAACCGCAATACCAACACAGCGTTTCGCAGAAAGGCAGGTGGAAATAGAGAGAAAGAGGCGAGGTGGCGTCCTGATTGTCCTGGGCGAGTTCGGTGAGCAGCGCGGCGCGGTCAATGGACTCGGAGAACTGCGGCGCCGTCGGATAGGACGTATAGCGCGGCCCGGGAATGTTGTATTTCCGGACCAGCTCAAGCGCGGGTTCGATGGGGACCTGGACGGTGTTGCGTGGTGACACCATAAGGCTGTCAGGATAATCGAATCACACCGCCTCGGCTGCGCATATTTTGCTGTGTTGCGGGCGATAATTGACGCAGCTTTCAGCCGGCGAAGAATTTCTGTATCTTCTTGAGGGCGACCACCAAATGATCGATTTCATTCTCGGTGTTGTAGAGGTAAAAGCTGGCGCGGGAGGTTGAGCTGAGGCCGAGCTTGCGCATAAGCGGTTGGTTGCAGTGGTGGCCGCCACGCAGCGCAATGCCTTCCTGGTCGGCCATTGTCACGACATCGTGGGCGTGCACTCCCTTGAGGTCGAAGCTGACGACACCGCTGCGATGGTGCGCCGGGCCGAGCAGCCGGATGCCGGGAATTTCCGCTGACAGTCGCGAGTAAGCGAGGGCGGCGAGCTTTTCGTCATGTTGCGCAATGGCCTCGCGACCGAGGTCGTCGAGATAGTCCATGGCCCGGGCGAGCGCGATGACGTCGGCGATGTTGGGCGTGCCGGCCTCGAATTTCTGCGGGGCCGGCGCCCATTTGCTTTCAAAATATTCGACGTTGGAAATCATGCTGCCACCGCCGCGGTAGGGCGGCATGGCGTCAAGCAAGGCCTTGCGGCCGTAGAGCAGGCCGACGCCGGTGGGGCCGCACATTTTGTGGCCGGAGACGGCGAGAAAATCACAACCCATGGCGCGGACATCGAGCGGCATGTGGCCGGCGCTTTGCGCTGCGTCCACGACCGAGAGCGCGCCGACGGCGCGGGCCTTGGCGCAAAGCTCGGCGGCGGGATTGATGACCCCGAGGGTGTTGGAAACGTGGGTGAAGGCGAAGATCTTCACTTCCGGCGTCAGCACCTTGTCCAGTTGCGCGAGGTCGAGCAGGCCGGTGTCGCCGGCAACGATGGGCAGATAGCGGAGCTTGGCACCCGTGCGGCGGGCGAGCAGCTGCCATGGCACCATGTTGCTGTGGTGCTCCATCTCGGTGAGGAGAATGACGGCATCTTTTTTCAGGTTCTCATCACCCCACGCATTGGCGACAAGGTTGATGCTGTCCGTGGTGCCGGCGGTGAAGACGATTTCGCCGGGCTCGGCGGCGTTGAGGAACTTTGCGCTGCGCTCACGCGCCGATTCATAAGCCGTGGTGGCGCGCATGGAGAGTGCATGGATGCCACGGTGGACGTTGGCATTGTCGTGTTCGTAGAACCGGGTAAGGGCGGCGATGACACACGACGGCTTTTGCGAAGTGGCGGCGTTGTCGAGGTAGACCAGCGGTTTTCCGTTCACCTTTTGGTCAAGAATGGGAAAATCAGCGCGGATGTTTTGCCAGGCGGGATTCATCTCGGAGTGACTGGTGAAAAGTGACAAGTGGCAAGACGACAGACCTCAGTCGCCGGGTTTCTCGGTGGTGGCGGGTTTTTCGTCGCCTTTCATGGCGTTGAGGGCGGCGTGCCAGCTGAGAGTGGCGCACTTGATGCGGGCGGGAAACTGGTGGACGCCGGCGAGCGCGGCGAGGTCGGAGAGGTTGTCCTCGTCCACCTGGCCGGTGGTGATGAGTTTGTGTACGCCGGTATAGATGGCCTCGGCCTCGGCGACGGTCTTGCCCTTCAGGTTGAGGGTCATCAGGGAGGCGGAGGCCTGCGAAATCGCGCAGCCGCTGCCTTGAAAGCTGATGTCGGCGACCCGGTCGCCCTCGAGCTTCACGTAAACCGTGACGAGGTCGCCGCACATGGGATTGTTACCGCTGCCGACGCGGTTGGCGGCAGGCAGCACCTTGTAATTCCTCGGCCGGCGGTTGTGGTCGAGAATGACGGACTGGTAGAGGTCGGTGAGGTCTTGCATCGGCCGGAGACGTGAACGGCAGAGGCTACGCGGGAGGACGTATTTGGCAAACAGAGTTTAGCTTATTGCGGGATGGCTGTAGGAGCGGGTTTATCCCGCAATAACCCCGAGCTGACGCAACAAATCGGGGCGTTCCAGCCGTCGCCAAGGCTATGGCGGACAAGAAAGCCCCTCCTACAATGAAGCAGCGCCAATCAGATGCATGACGCTGGCCATGAGTTTGCGGGCGCGGATGAAGCCGACGATCCGGCGGCTGGCCAGGTCGGTGACCACAGGCAAATACTTCAGGCCGTGTTCGCGGAAACCGGAGGCTGCAACCAAGGCCGTGTCCGTTTGCGTGATGACAGTGGGATCCTTGATCATGAACGCTGCGACCGGCGTATCGGCGTTGGTGTCGCCGGCCTGGGCGCGCAGCAGGTCGGTAAGAGTGACGATGCCGTCGAGCCGAGCCCCGTCGGATGAAACATAGAAAAAATCGGCATTATGATCGGCGAACACGCGCATGACATCAAGGAGCCGGTCCGTGGGCCGGAGGAGCGGGATGGGCGC
>CAZBLQ010000180.1:0-2663 GCA_964492635.1 uncultured Oleiharenicola sp. | reverse complement strand
ACCTCGCCTTTTTCGATGACATAGAAACTGGAGGGCGGCTCCCCCTGCTTGATGATGTGGTCGCCGGGCTCGAAGTGGGCGTGCGAGACGCGGTCGGTGACGTCGGTCTTGATGCAGCTGAGGTCGCGCGGAAAGATCAGCAGCCACGCCCAGTCAAAACCCACCTGCACGCGGCGGGACCAGGACGGGAGCTTGAACAGGTAGACCCCGCGCCAGGTGAACCACGCCCAGAAACCGGAGAGCTTGAAGCCGAACATCTCGGCGACAGCGCTGTGACCGCCGATGGAGCAGAGCTGGCCCAGCACCTTGAAGCAAAAAGGCCGGGTGGGCCCGCCGCGCATCACGCGCATGATGTTCTGCGCACACTGCCGGCCCTGGCGCTCGGCGAACTGGCCGGTGGGCGGCGAGGGCTGGCCATCATGGGCATTGATGATGCTGGCGCAGTCGCCGGTGGCCCAGGCATTGGTGCGGCCGCGCAGGCGCATGTCCGGCTCGGTGAGCAGCCGGCCCTTTTCCTTGGGCGAATCGAGCCGCTCAACGACGGGGGCGGTGGTGCTGCCGATCGTGCAGACAATGGTGCCTCCGGAGACAAAATCATCCTTCAGGCCCACACCCTCACCGGTGGCGAGCTGCACGCGGGCATTGAGTTTCATGGTGACGCCCGCCTTTTCCATCTTCACCCGGGCGAATTCGCGGAGCTGCGGGCTGATTTCCGGGAGCAGCTGGTCACGGGAATGGATAAGGGTGACGGTGATATCTTCGTCGGTGATGTTTTTGTAGAATCGGCGGCTGGTGCGGACGAGGTCGTTGATCTCGCCCGCGGTCTCGACGCCACTGTAACCACCCCCGACCACGATAAAGGACAGGTACCAGCGTCGCCGCACGGGATCGTCGCACACCTCGGCTTTTTCCATCTGCGAGATGATGTGCGTGCGGAGAACGGCGGCGTCGCCGACGGTCTTCAACGGATAGGCATGGTCGGCCATGCCCGGGACGACGTTCAGGTTGGCGATATTTCCGCAGGCGAGGACGATGTGATCGTAGGGGAGCTGGCGCGGCTGACCGTCGTAGCCCTCGTATTCAAGACAACTGCCGGCCAGGTTGATGTTTTTCACCTCCTCGGTGCGGCAGGTGACGCCCGGCAGAAGCTGGCGGAGGGGCACAATGACATCCTGCAAATTCAGGGAAGAACCCACGGCGTCGGCCAGCAGGGGGCTGAAGACAAGGTGATTCTCCTTGTTGAACAAAATCACCTCCCCGTCGCCGTGGCGCAGGCGGGCCGACAGGGTCTCGGCGCATTTCACGCCGCCGAAGCCTCCACCGATAATGACAATGCGTTGCTTGGGCATGGCGTGAATCCGGGGCACTCTGGCGCAAGGGCGGTGGATTGCAATGCGCGGGTTGGCGCCGCCGGCTTTCGGCTTGATCGGAAGAGGGGCGTGACTATCGAATGACAGGCTCAAAGGCCAATCATTGGTTGCCACGAGTTAACGCCCCGCCTACAAATAAATCATATGAAAACCGGCTCAACGACAGAAGTCTCCGCTCGAAGCGCAACGGGAAACGGGAGCGGCCCCGCTCGTCAACTTCTGCTCGCGGGCTTGGGCGTGATCGGGCTGGCCTTTCTGGCGGCAATCACGGGCTGTCAGGCACCGGTCGTTACGACACCCGTTGCCCAGGCCAATGGTCAGCCTGAGGTCCAAACCATACGGGAGGGCGATGTCTTGAAGATTTCTTTTCCCGGTGCCCCGAATTTGGACACCGCCCCACAGGTCAGGCGGGATGGTAGAATTTCCCTGCCCATGGTTGGTGAGGTGCTGGCGGCAGGTATGACCCCAAGTGCGTTGGAGCAGGAGCTGGCCAAACTCTACTCGTCGCAGTTGGTTTCGAAGGAGGTTAACGTGGCCGTGGTATCGTCATCTTTCGCCATCTATGTGAATGGAGCTGTGATTCGCCCGGGAAAGTTTTTGTCCGATCATCCAATTTCCGCCCTCGAGGCTGTCATGGAAGCCGGTGGATTCGATATGGCCAAGGCGGACATGCGGGCGGTGGTTGTAATTCGACAGGAGGCCGGGCAGACCAAGAACTACACCTTGGACCTTAAACTCGTGCTCGAAGGTAAGCAGAATCAGCCGTTTTTCCTAAAACCTTCCGACATAGTGTTCGTGCCGGAGAAATTCACCTGGTTTTGAGCCGGATTCAGGCCGTTGGGGCTGGTTTCAACCTAGAAAACGCAGTTGGACACTGAGCCGGAACAATGCAGTTGGAACCACGGATTGCACGGATTTTCCAGAGGGAGGACCAGCAATTAGAAACAGATTTAATCATTCACCGGACGGTGCGGGTTTCTGAGGTTCGAGTTTTGTCCCAAATGCTTTTATCCGTGTTATCTGTGCAATCCGTGGTTTATTTCGTCTGAATAGTCCCGGCTGAGCCCGCCGTCGCCAAGGCTATGGCGGACAGGCCAGAGGGGATTTTCCTCGGGCCGTTTGAGGGTGTTGGCTGTTCTTAAATGGAGTAGTGATAGTTTCCGTTGACCCGGGTTAAGGCCGGGATTTTTCCTCAGCCATAGATCGGGACGGAACTCCTTTTGCCCATTTGTTGAATGCTGATACCAGAGTCCCTAATGATTTGGACTAATGAATTCCATTCGATGGGTAGGG
>CAZBLQ010000179.1:0-5940 GCA_964492635.1 uncultured Oleiharenicola sp. | reverse complement strand
CGTCCCTACCGGCGCTGTCGCGCCAAAGTCTATTAATCAAGGGACGATGGTATGAATATACCGTTTATCGCTCCCGAAAAGGGTTGATGTTGGCTCGATTATATCTGCACTGTAAGTTTTAATATTATCCATTCAGTAAAAAGTATATATATGTGTAGTATATTGACAAATAAGAACTAAGTAGTAGTAGTATCTATTAAGTATCCATTCATGCAAAGGCGACGAAACCACATTGATGCCTCCCTTCTCACCCTTGCCCTCCAAGCGCAAGGAGTGGCGCCGGCGCGTGCCCTTGCCGAGTCCCTGCGGATCAGTCAGCCCACCTTGTCGCGCTGGATAGCCCAGCAGGGTTCGTCGGTGGAACGCCTCGGCGCCGCCCGTCAAACCCAGTACGCATTGCGGCGCAATGTCCGCAACCTCGGTACTTCCTGGCCGCTCTACCGCATCGACGAGCAGGGTCGTTCCCATGCGGCGGGAGAACTGCGCGCCCTTCACGGCGGTTTCCGGCTGCTTCCCGCCGGTGATCCACCGGCCTGGCTCGCCCGCGAATACCCCACCGGTGTTTTCCCCGGCCTCCCTTTTTTTCTCCAGGATGCCGCTCCGCAGGGTTATCTCGGACGCACGGTCGCCCGCGAAGTTTCCCCGCGCCTTGGGGTCCCGGCCGATCCGCGCAGTTGGCAGGGCGACGATGTCCTGGCCTACCTGCTGAGCGAGGGCGACGATCTGCCCGGCAACTTCGTCCTCGGTGACCGTGCGCTCGAACAAGCGCTGCGCCGGCTGGACACGTTGCCCGGCACCGCCATCCCCGCCAACGACCGGACCTCGATCTATCCCGAGCGGGCTGCGGCAGCCCAGCGCGGAGAACTCATCGGTTCCTCCGCCGGCGGGGAACAGCCGAAGTTTCTGCTGACGGTCCGCCGTCCGGGCGGCGCATTCGTTCCCGTGCTGGTCAAGTTTTCCGCTGCCGAGACTTCACCGGTCAGCCGGCGCTGGGCCGACCTGTTGCTTTGTGAACATCACGCCGCCGAGATTCTCTCGGCGCACAGGATCGCCTGTGTCCGCACCCAGGTGCTCGAAGCCGGTGGCCGTCGCTTCCTCGAGGTGGAGCGTTTCGACCGGACGGAAACCGGCGGCCGGCGCGGACTGCTGAGTCTGGCCGCCATCGAAGACGGCCTCGTGGAAGGATCGGCGCCGGACTGGCTGGCTTCGGCCACTCTCTTGGAATCCGCCGGCTGGCTGGCCGCCGACGAGGCTCGCGAGTTGCGCTGGCGCTGGTGCTTCGGCGACTTGATCGGCAATTCCGACATGCACCGCAGCAACACGAGTCTCTCCTTCACCGACGAGGTTCCCTTCCGCCTGACCCCGGCCTACGACATGCTGCCCATGCTCTACGCCCCCGGCAGCCAAGGCGAACTGGGCCAACGGGCCTTTGCCCCTCGGCCTCCTTTGCCGGCGATGGCGGCGGTCTGGGCCGAGGTCGTGCCCGCAGCCCTGGCCTTCTGGGCGCGTGTCACGGCGGACGAACGGATTTCGCCGGAATTCCGGGCAATCGCCCAAGCCGGTGGCGCGACGATCCAACGGATGTCGGCACGGTTTGGTTGAAGCTGATGAAACTGGCGCTGGGCGGCAGGTGGAAATCCGCGGACCGACGCCGGCGCCCATCGAGAAGGTGAAGGACGAGTACCGCTTCCAAGTCTGGTATTTCTGCGCCCGGGCGACGAAGGTCGTGCCCGAGCTGGTCCGGCTGCAGAACGGTTTCGCCTGGCCCGGCGACGTCACCCAGGTGCTGGACGTCGATCCGATGAGTCTGGTGTGAGTGAGGCTGTGACGAAATCGCCTGCCGCCTCAGCTTCGGCCGTCAATATAATCACTTAAAACCAGATTCCTTTTGATCGGCTTCAATGTGTTCCAATCGCAAAGCTGCCCTTCTTAAGGACGATCGCTTTACCAAACCCTTCAATCTTGTTTCCCTTCAGTGTCACCCCGCCGGCGCGAAGCATCTTGTCGGTGACCTCGACGTGATAGGCGTTCATCCAAAAATCTCCCTCAATTTGTAACATCCCAGTGTTTAATTCACGAACGCGCGTGTAGATTTTACCGGCACCATCCTTTGCCAGAGATTCTTTAGGGCCGTGCCCCAGGCTTTCCTGGAGCGGCGGAGGCAAAACCAACCAGTCAATGGATTTTACAGGAGGCAGCGGAGGAAGCAGAGAAAATGATTTCAGAGTCCGCTCATTAAAATAGAAAAATCTCCTGCCTTTTCTCTGTTATCTCCTGTTAAAATAATCCGTGGTTCGTTCTCTGTGAAGATACGTAGCCATTTTCATCTTCGCGACCTGCGAGGATTCTGCCTTACAGTAGTACATTGCTCTTGCTCCGGGTGAAGCGGAATCCTTCGCTGCAGGAGGATGATAATCCAATTTGAGGACGCACCCCCGGCCAGATGAGAAGCTTTCGCGGCGTACGGTTATCGTTGGGACTCGTGGCCGGATTCGGGGTGCTGGGTGGCGCGACAGCGCTGGCGGCCACCGACGGGAGGGTCCACGTCACCTACTGGGAGAAATGGACGGGTCCCGAGGGACGGTCCATCCGGGCGGTGATCGATGCATTCAACCGTTCACAGGACCGTATCACTGTCGAATGCCTCACCGTGTCGCCCATCGACCGCAAGACGCTCGTGTCCACCGCAGGCGGAGATCCGCCGGACATTTCGGGACTCTGGGCCTACAACATCGCCTCCTTTGCCGATGCGGGCGCGCTCACGCCGCTCGACGATTTCATGCGCCGCGACGGCGCGACCCCCGACCAGTGGCAGGCGCGCTACTATCCCGTTTACCGGCAGATGACGCGGCACAACAACCACGTTTACGCGGCGATCTGCACGCCGGCGATGATCACGTTGCACTGGAACAAGACGCTTTTCCGCGAGGCCGGCCTCGATCCGGAGCGGCCGCCGCGGACCGTGCAGGAGCTCGACGAATATGCGCGCAAGCTCACCAAGCGCGATCCCAAGACGGGCGAGCTGACCCAGATGGGATTCCTCCCGCAGGAGCCGGGCTGGTGGCCGTGGGTGTTCTGCCGCTGGTTTGGCGGGCAGTTGTTCGACGGCCAGCACGTCACGTTCAGCACGGATCCGCGTAATGTCGCGGCGATGCAATGGGTCGCCAATTACTCAAAAGAATATGGAGTCGACGCGGTGACGAAGTTCGCCTCGGGCTTCGCCGGCCAGTTTGCCTCGCCGCAGGCCGGGTTTTTCGCCGGCAAGGTGGCGATGGTTTTCCAAGGCGTGTGGTACAACGCCTACATCCGGGAATACAAGCCCGGCCTCGATTACGGCGTCGCGGACGCCTGGCCGTCGGCCGTGCCCGGGGTGGACGACTTCGCGATGGCGGAGTCGGACATCCTGGTGATTCCCCGCGGCGCGAAACATCCGGAGGCGGCCTGGGAATTCATCAAGTATCTGAGCACGCCCAATCTGCACGCCGAACGGCGCGAAGAGCTGCAGGGTATAGAGCTGCTCTGCTATATCCAGGAGAAGAATTCGCCGTTGCAGGAGTGGAGCCCGTTCTTCACCCACCATCACCCGCATCCGCACATTGATGTTTTCCGCCGGCTTTCCGCGAGCCCGCATGCGGTGTTCACTCCGGACATGGGCATCTGGACGGAATACTTTCGCGAGTCGCTGGCCGCCTTTGCCCAGATCCGCCTGTTGCTCGCCACGCCGGAGCAGGCCATGGGTGAGGCGCAGCAGAGGCTGGAACAAAGCTGGGAGCGCCATCTTCACAGTCTCGAACTTCACGGCCAGGTGCCTCCTTCCACCACTCCTGCTGCCCCATGATGACCCGCCGCGAACGCCGCCAGCTTTTCGCCGGACTCGGCTTCACCAGCCCGTGGATCATCGGGCTCGTGCTTTTCACCGGCTATCCGGTTGTCGCTTCGCTGTACTACAGTTTTTGCGACTACTCGATTCTCAAGACCCCGGTATGGTGCGGGCTGCAAAATTACCGGGAACTCTACAGCGACGGCCTCTTCTGGCATTCGCTGCGCAACACGCTCTTTTACGCCGGGCTTTCGGTGCCGCTCGGCACTGTCGTGTCGCTCTCGCTCGCGCTGCTGTTGAACTGCGACGTGCGCGGCCGGCCTTTTTTCCGCGTGATCTTCTACCTGCCATCAATCGTGCCGGTGGTCGCGGCTTCCATGCTGTGGCTGTGGATTTTCAACGGTCAGGTCGGCCTGCTCAACTGGGTGCTCACCCCGCTGCTCGCGCCGTTCGGCCACTCACCGCCGGCCTGGCTCGTCGACCCCGCCTGGTCGAAACCCGCGCTCATCCTCATGAGTCTCTGGGGCACGGGCAATGCCATGGTCATCTACCTCGCCGGCCTGCAGAATGTGCCGAAGGAACTTTACGAAGCCGCCGAGATCGACGGTGCCACCGGCTGGCGGCGCTTCTGGCACATCACGCTGCCGCAGCTGGCGCCCGTGATTTATTTCAACGTGGTCATGAGCCTGATCGGCGCGCTGCAAATCTTCACGCAGGCCATCATCATGTCGTCCGCGGCGAGTGGCGGCACCGGCGCCGAGACCGACGGCTTTCCGGCCCGCTCGACGCTTTTCTACACGATGCACCTGTTCGCGACCGCGTTTTACGACCTGCGGATGGGCTACGCCAGCGCGATGGCCTACGTGCTCTTCCTGATCATCGCCGGGCTCACGTGGTTTGCCACGCGCATCTCGCGCGACCGAATGAATTGAGCCCATGAAGCCGCACCCGCGTTTTTCCCGGCCGGTCATCTATGCGCTGCTCCTCGCGGCGTCCGCGGTGTTTCTCGTGCCCTTTCTCTGGCTCGCCATGTCGTCGCTCAAGCCCCTGGAGCAGGCGATGGCGATGCCGCCCACGCTGTTTCCCCGCGCCTACTATGCGCCAATCGACGGAACGCGTCGCGAGATCGTGGTCGACGGCCCGGTCCGGCAGCCGGGAATTGTGGCCGACTGCACCGCCGGTACGCAGGCGGGTCAACGGATCCTGCTTACGCCGGAACAGGCGCTGGCCCGCGCAGGGGAGCTGCGGGCGGCTCACCGGGTGGCGGCGGGATGGATCCGCGTGATCGAACGGTCCGGCGTTGCGCCAGCGCCGTCGGCTGCCACCGCTCCGCGCTGGGACATCGTTCCGCCGGAGGCGGTGGAATCGCGCATCAAGTTTCGCTGGGAGAACTACCCCAATGCACTGGCCGAGCTGGGCGGCGGCGCCGAAGCAGGGACGGGCACCGGCAGCGTGAGTTTCTGGACCTTTCTGGGCAACACGCTCACCGTCTGCCTGCTGGGTGTCGCGGGCACGGTGCTGTCGAACGCCCTCATCGCGTATGGCTTCGCGCGCATGCAGTGGCGCGGCCGCAACGCCTTCTTTGCGCTCACCCTGGCGACGCTCATGGTGCCGTTTCCCGTCCTGATGGTGCCGCTCTACGGCGTGTTCCGCGAACTGCACTGGATCGGGACCCTGCTGCCGCTGTGGGTGCCGGCGTTCTTTGGCAGCGCGTTCAACATTTTCCTCATGCGGCAGTTCTTCCTTGGCATCCCGGAGGAGCTGAGCGAGGCCGCGCGCATCGACGGGAGCAGCGAGTTCATGATCTTCTGGCGCATCATCCTGCCGCTCAGCAAACCGGTCCTGGCGGCGTCGGCGCTGTTTCACTTCCTCTATGCGTGGAACGACTTCATGGGCCCGTACCTTTACCTCACGCGCAAGGAGACGTTCACGCTGTCGCTCGCGCTGCAGGCCTACATGCAGCAGAACGGCGGCGTGCAATGGCACTACCTGATGGCGGCGAGCACCGTGACCATTCTACCGATCGTCGTGCTGTTTTTCTTCGCGCAGAAAACCTTCATCCAGGGCATCGCGACCACCGGCTCGAAGAACTGAGGTCGAAAAATGCAGTTGGCCCACTA
>CAZBLQ010000178.1:0-6140 GCA_964492635.1 uncultured Oleiharenicola sp. | reverse complement strand
CCCGCGGCACCGCGCTCACCACCCTGCTCCGCCAGCTCAACGCCATCGAGGGCGACTTCTGGATCCGCCTGCTCTATACTCACCCGGCGCACTGGAGCGATGAACTCAGTAAAACCATCGCCGAGTGCCCCAAGGTTGCGCGTTACATTGACATCCCCCTCCAGCACATCAGCGACAACATGCTTGAGCGCATGCAGCGGGAAACGAGCGGCGACTACATTCGCGATCTGCTTAAGCGGATCCGCGCTGGTATACCCGGTATCGCCATCCGCACCACCTTCATCGTCGGCTTCCCCGGCGAGACCGAGGCGGACGTCGCCGAGCTTTGCGATTTTATCCGCGAGACCAAATTCGAGCGACTCGGCGTCTTCCGATACTCCCAGGAGGAAGGGACGCGCGGGGCGAAGATGCCCGATCAGATTCCCGCCAAGGTGAAGGAGGCCCGCTGGCACGAGACCATGGCCCTGCAAAAGGAAATCGCCGCCAAGGTGAGCAAAAGTCATGTGGGCCAGACCTTGAAAGTGCTGGTTGAAGAGCCCGGCGTCGCCCGCGGCGAGGCTGATGCGCCCGACATCGACGGCCGCGTTTATGTGCCACGAGAGCTGCCGGTTGGCGAGTTCGCCGAGGTGAAGATCACCGGCTATCACGATTACGACCTTCTGGCACTGCCCAAGGGCCAGAAGCCCGCCGAGTTCAAAGTCGCCCGGCAGGCGCAGTAGATCCGGCCGGCGCGGTTCAGTCTAAACTAGCCGGCAAGAAGGCCGATTAATGTGTTTGTCGGCGCACTATTTGGCTTCGTGCAGGCTGTATTCCAACCGGTTTGAGGCCGGGTATGACGTCGCCAGCCATGCTTGAAGCCTATTACTACTTTCTCCAATATCGCATCGACTTTGTCCTGCTGGCACTGCTGGTTGCCGCGGGTTGTTTTTGCATCAACCGACAAATCCGTCGGCGTGGTCCACAATACTACATTCCTTGGAAATCATTCATCGCCGCTGCGTTCCTCGTAGTGGCCGGCGGCCTGCTGGCCGAGTGGATTGCCCAAGACCGCATCAACCGCCTTGAGAAATTATTCGCGGGCATTGGGCCGACGTATGCCTTGGAGCTGAGTGACGGGGGCCACGCCAAAATCACCCTGGACACCGCACCTGATGACCCGGTCTATCTGAAACTGATCGAAGCCGAGAAACGCTGGCTGACAGTCAATCCGGTGATCTCCGACATTTACACCTACCGTGCTGACCAAAATGGCAAGATCCGCCTGATCGTCGATTCGGAGACCGACTATGACCACAATGGCCGCTATGAGGGCGAACGCGAGCAGCGCACCAAAATCGGCGAACTCGACGAGGATGTAACGCCCGAGTTTTTCCGCGCGTTGAAAGGGGAAACCGCCTTTGATTCCAGTTTCACCCCCGACCGCTGGGGTATTTCGGTCTCCTCCTTCACCCCGATCTACGGTCCGGACGGCAAGGTGGAGGCCGGGCTGGGCATCGACTACCCCGCGGAAAGCTGGTTGCTCGAAATCGGCACGGTGCGCACAGTCTCCCTCGGCGTCGCCTTGATCCTGATCATCATTTTGCTCACCAGCAGCACTCTCGTCTCGTTCCTTTCCGCCGAAATCGAGGAGCGCAAGGAAACGCAGCGCCGCCTCGAACAGGCCAGTGAATCCGCATTTTCCGCCAGCGCGGCGAAGAGCGAGTTTCTCGCCCTCATGAGCCACGAGGTGCGCAATCCACTCACAGCCATCTTGGGCTTCGCCAACATTCTCGGGGACACCCCACTTGACTCAAAACAGCGCCGGTATGTCGACACGATCAACCGCGCCGGCTCCAGTCTGCTCGATCTGCTGAACGGCATCCTCGATTACACCCGGGTCGAAAGCGGCAAACTCGCACTTGAGCACATCGCCTGGTCCCCCGCCATGCTCGTTCACGAGATCATGGAACTAATGACGGATCGCGCCGCGGCAAAGGGCCTGCAGCTCAATTTTAACAATCGCCTGCCAGACGACCTCACCCTTTTCGGTGACCCCACCCGCATGCGGCAGATATTGCTCAATCTCGTCAATAACGCCATCAAGTTCACCGCCCAGGGTAGCGTCTCTGTCAGCGCTTGCTGGCAAGCCGAGGCCAACCGGTCCGATTTTGGCCGGCTTGTACTTGAGGTTATCGACACCGGTGAAGGCATCCCGGCCGACAAGGTGACCAAGCTCTTCGAGGCATTTACCCAGGCGGACAGCTCGACCACGCGGCGGCACGGCGGAACTGGTCTCGGCCTGGCCATTTGCAAACGACTCACCGAAATGATGGGCGGCACGATTCGTCTCGAAAGTGTTCTGGGCCAGGGCACGAAGTTCACGGTCACGATCGATTCCGACGCGACCGCCGCCTGCTTCCTCGGTCGGTTCGCCTCCGAGGCGACCGCGCGCACGGCTCCCGTCAGGAACAAGGCGCTCGTCATCGACGACGCCAGGCTCAATCGCGAACTTCTCAAGGTCATGCTCCGCCGGCTCGGTTTCGATGCCGACCTCGCGGCAAGCGGACCAGAGGCAGTCAAACTCGCCGCGCAAAGCCGTTACACCATCATCTTCACCGATCTCGAAATGCCCGACATGGACGGCTTCGCCACGGCGCGCGAGATTCGGGCGCAGGAACCGGCCGGTCGGCGCACACCGATGGTGGCGGTCAGCGCGCTCACTGCCGCCGGGACCCGGGAAAAATGCGTTGCCGCCGGCATGGATGAATACCTGACCAAGCCAGTCTATCTGCCGGCGTTGAAATCGGAGATCGAGGCGCTGCTGCCCCAGCACCGGTTTGATCCCGCCCCCTCCGCGGCCCGGTCGCAGCCGCCCGTTCAAACTCCCGCCGCTGCGGCATAGCGCGGGATGATCCCGTCGAACGACCCGTTGGTGAAAAACACCACGATCTGCGGCTCCTTGACCGACTTGGTGCTGGCGACAAGTTTCGTGAGCAGGTCGGCATTGGTTGGTGCACTTTGGGCATGGATGCCCTGCATCTCGAGGTGTTGCAGCACCGCCTCGACGTCGAACCGCTGGTCCTCCTTTAATTTTTCCGCGCGGCTGACGGCCCCGATGAAAACCTCGTCGGCCATTGCCAGGGCCCGCGTAAAGCCGGCCTGCATCACCCGCGTCCGGGCCGTGTTGCTGCGCGGCTCAAACACCGCCGTCAGCACTGCCCCGGGATGGCGGTTGCGCAGCGAGCGGAGCGTCTCCGCCAGCGCGGTCGGATGGTGGCCGAAATCCTCGATCACCTTGAGCCGGGGCGTGTCGATCAGCAGTTCCTGCCGGCGTTTCACCCCGCGGAACCGCGCAAGGGATTCGAGATTCAATCCCGTCGGGTCTCCGACAGCTAGGGCGAGTCGTCCCGACGAGCCGCCAGAAACCAACGGCTCCTCCAGAGGATTCGCCCTACCCGCCAGCGCCAGCCCTGCCGCCATGGCCGCCATCGCGGCGTTGCGGGCGTTGAAAATGCCCGGCTGCGGCCACTTCACCTCGGTCCACAGCGCGCCCTTCCAGAGCAGTTTGAAACTCGCCCCGCCCGCACCCTCGGCAAAATCCATTATGCGCAGGTCATTTCCCTCCCCTGTGCCGACCCGCACTACCCGCGTCCATCCCAGCGGACCGAGCGCGCGGAGGTTGTCGTCGTCGCCATTCAGTATGATCCAGCCGTTGCGCGGCACGATGCGCGCCAGGTGCAGAAACGTGCGCTGCACATCGGCAAGGTCGCGGAAGATGTCGGCGTGATCGAACTCCAGGTTGTTCAACGCCGCGATGTGCGGGGCATAGTGGATGAACTTGCTGCGCTTGTCGAAAAACGCGCTGTCGTATTCGTCGCCCTCGATGACAAACGGATCCTCCCGCGAGCCGAGATGGTTGCCCACCGGGGGGTCGAGCGGTACACCGCCGATGAGAAAGCCCGGATCGAGTCCGTTCTCGCGCAGCAGAAAAGCCGTGAGCGCTGTCGTCGTGGTCTTGCCGTGCGTGCCGGCGATGACGATGTTCCGGCGCCCCTTGAGGACGAAGTCGGCCAGCAAGGCCGGGAGCGACGTGAAAGCGATGGCGCGAGTGTCGAGAAGCCACTCGACCTCCGGGTTGCCGCGCGACATGGCGTTGCCGATGACGACGAGGTCGGGCTTCAGTTGCTCCAGCCGGAGCGGATCATAGCCCTCATGCAGGGTGATGCCGGCGTCGGCCAGGACGGTGCTCATCGGCGGGTAGACGCCCGCATCGGCCCCGAGCACCTCATGCCCGGCCGCGCGCGCCAGCAAGGCCGCGTTGCCCATCGCCGTCCCGCAAATCCCCATGAAGTAAAGTCTCATTTGTTCCTAGGGCGTTCCCATGCTTCCCCGCATTGGCGAAACCAGGCGGCCGCCCATTTTCCGGTCACCCCATTCGGCCCAGACGGACCGGGGTGCCGCGGAAATAAAATGGCAGAGATCAGGGGTGGGGGGAAGTGCCATGGTCAGCCTTGAGTAAACCAATGGCGGCAAATCAGCCAAACAAAAAGGCCCGCGACTTTCGAGGCGGGCCGAAACGGTGAAATGACGGGATATTCCAAGTTTGCGAACCGGCGGCGGATCTTCAAGCGGCCGCCGCTCAATTGAAATGACGCACGTTCTGACGGGATATTTTTTGCTTCACGAAATGCTCGTTGAACATCAACAACTCAACCGTTTCCACCGTGGCGGAAAAGAGATCCCCGTACACGATGGTTTCGCCGATCTTTTGGTCGAGAGTGGGACCAGATTTTTTATCGTTGGAACTGCCAATGACTATATTGGTTGTCGTCATGATCGGGATGGTTGTTACAGGCACCCGATCCACGCGAGGGTTCAATTGCCGGGTGAAAACCCAAATCTCGGCCTTCCCATTCGGCGCTTTCATGGGCCTGATTTTATCCGGCTGTCCCATAATCTGCCGGACGGTATCGGCGGACATGGCCCACTGGAGCATGGATTCCGGTTCGGCGCTCGAAACCCCGGTCGCTTTATTGCCGCCGGGAGTCCGGTCAGGCGCAACAGATGAGGCGGCACTGGCCCCCACGAGCAGAAAAGCAAAAAGCGAAGGAGTGAAAAGGCGAATAAGGGTTTTCATATATATTGAGTACAACACCGCCGCGTTTAAAACCCCTTCATGCACGAAGGGGAATCGCGGGTAAAATATGGCGCGCCCGAAAATCATTCGGCAGGCGGCGGTTCAGCGTTGCCCGGCAATTGCGCTTAAATTCTGCCGGCAAAGCTGAACAAATAAACCAAACGGCCCAATCCGGAGAGGAGGACTAAGTTTGCACGCGTTTGCTTGCTGCGAGTGGACTTTAGTGCAGCATACCTTGTCATGCCCCGTTCCCGCTCAACACGTCTCGACAAAACGGGCATCGTGCAGATCGCGGCCAGTCTCGGGGTCTCACCCTCGACGGTCTCCCGGGCCCTGCGACCGGAAACCGCCCATCTGGTCCGCGCCGACCGCCGCAAGCAGATCATGGACCTGGCGGAGAAGCAGCATTTCTCCCCCAATCCCGGGGCCCGCATGTTGCGCAAAGGTATAAACACCACGCTGACGGTCGTCGTGCCGTTGGATGAGAATATTTTCTTTTCGGAATATTACGGCCGATTTCTGGCCGGCACCCTGCACGCCGCCGCCGCCCGGGGCTGGGGGGTGCAGATCTCCACCATGCTCCGGGGCGAGAGCGCGAGCTTTCGGGAAGCCATGCAGCGTCTGAGCCTGGAATCCTCCGGCATCATCTATCTCGGTGAACCTCTCAGCAAAATGGAGATCGAGCAGTTGAAAGGTTTCCGCCGGCCTTTTGTTCTGACCAAGTCCACCCTGCCAGAAGACACGGACGTCCGTGAGCTGGGTGTGCCGGTGGTCGGAGTGGACAATATCTCCGGCGCCCGCTCCGTGGCCAGCCTCCTGCTCCAGTTGGGACACCGGCGGATCGGTCTGCTGCTTGGCCCAGAGGGTTCCCGCGACGCCCACGAACGCAAACTGGGTTATCTTGAAATGCTGGAAAAGGCAGGGACCGTCCCCAACCCGGAATGGATCTACACGGGAACCTTCAGCGCCGAGACCGGACGCGCCGGCATCGCGCGAATCATGCAAGGCGCCGAACGGCCCACCG
>CAZBLQ010000177.1:0-6153 GCA_964492635.1 uncultured Oleiharenicola sp. | reverse complement strand
GGCGAGGCGTTCCTCGGCGAGATCGGAGAGGGTCTTGCCCTGTTTCTTGGCGGTGGCCCGGAGCTGGCGCACCGTGCCCGGGGTGAGCCGGAGCAGCACCGGCTGGCGTCCGGTTGGCTGTCGGCCGGCCCCAGGACGTGCGCCGCCCCAGCTGAGCGGCCGGGCCTTCACGCGCTTGAGGTCCGGTAGCGGTGTGTGGTTGAGGCCGGCAAGATTGGTCTGATAGCCTTCGGCGTCGAACACCGGGGGCTTAGGCGTCTTGGTTTTTCCAGTGGTTTTCATAGTAATCGCGTCCTTCCCTCCAGTAACCGGCGCCGATGAGGCGGATGATGCCGCCGGGCCGGTGAGTGTAGCGCACGAGGAGGATGCGGGCGCCCACCCGGCCCAGCAACCACCAGCGCAGCTCCCGATGGTCGCTATGGGCGGCATCGAAGAGTACAAGGGCGCGTGGATCGGCAAAGGCCTTCTGCGCCGCCGTAAAATCCACGCCATGGCGTGCGACATTCGCACGTTCTTTGGCGGAATCCCACGAGAAGCGCATAAAGGCAATCTACGCGCAGCCATTTGAAAAGCAATAGCTGAAATCAAAGGCGAAAGGCGGTTGAGGGCAACCGCCCCTACCTCGGCTCACGGGGACGGCACCCGATGCGATAGCGCGGGCAGTTTTGCCCTACCCAAATCGCCTACTTGGCGAAATGAGAGACGAAGGTGTGGACGGGCATCGCTTCCAGGCGGCCGCGATTGACAAACAATTCGATCAGCTTGGCGGATTTCTCGGCGCCGTAGTGGACGGTGAAGGCATGGTGGGCCTTCTGCTGCAGGAAGGGGAGGCCTTGCGCACGGCGGCGACGGTGGCCGACGGGATACTCCACGGCGATCTTGTCCGTCTTCCGGCCATCTTCAAAGAAAACCTGCACGGCGTTGGCAATCGAGCGTTTGTTGGGATCGAGATAGTCCTTTGAATATTGCGGGTCCTCGGTGACCGTCATCTTGGCGCGAAGCTCGTCGATGCGCGGGTCTGCGGCGATCTTGTCCTCGTAGTGGTCGGCCGTGAGGCCGCCGAAGATGAGGCCGATGGCCGTCATGTACTGGAGGCAGTGGTCGCGGTCGGCGGGATTGTGGAGCGGGCCGGACTTGTCGATGATGCGGACGGCCGACTCGTGGGTGGTCAGCTCGATGCGCTCAATCTGATCGAGCCGGTCGCGCACAAGCGGGTGGAGCTGCACCGCGCATTCGACGGCGGTCTGAGCGTGGAACTCGGCGGGGAAGGAAATCTTGAAGAGAACATTCTCCATGACGTAGCTGCCGAGCGGCCGGCCGAGTTTCACCGGTTCACCCTTGAAGGAGACGTCCTGAAAGCCCCACGTCTTGGCGGTGAGGGCGGAGGGATAGCCCATCTCACCGGTCATCGCGATGAGGGCGAGACGGACGCCCCGGCTGGTGGCGTCGCCGGCGGCCCAGGATTTGCGGGAGCCGGTGTTGGGCGCGTGGCGGTAGGCGCGGAGGGCCGAGCCGTCGAGCCAGGCGTGCGAAATGGCGTTGATGACCTGGTCGCGCGTGCCGCCGAGCATGGCGGTGGTGACGGCAGTGGAGGCGACGCGGACGAGGAGAACGTGGTCGAGCCCGACGCGGTTGAAGGAATTTTCGAGGGCCAGCACGCCCTGGATCTCGTGGGCCTTGACCATGGCGGTGAGAACGTCGCGCATGGTGAGCGCAGACCGGTGGGCGGGAAGCAAAGAGTGGTAGGCGGCCGGGGCGATGTGCGCGGCCTGGTGGCGGGAGAGCCAGTCGGCGGTGGCGAGGATGGCGCCGAGGTTGTCGGACGGGTGACCCCACTCGGCGGCAAGCCAGGTGTCGTTGAAGTCGAGCCAGCGGATGGTGGCGCCGATGTTGAAGGCGGCGGTCACGGGATCGAGTTCGTAGCGGGTGCCGGGCACGCGCGCGCCGTGCTGGATCGAGGCGCCCGCGACAATGGGGCCGAGGAGCTTCGTGCAGGCCGGGTAGGCGAGGGCCATGATGCCGCAGGCAAGCGTGTCGGCCAGGCACCAGCGGGCGGTATCATAGGCCTCGTCGCTGGTGATGGTCGTGTTGAGCGCGTAGTCGGCTAAGTCAACGAGGAGCTGGTCGGGCGGCGGACGGACGTTGCTAATGGGGGAACTCATACAGAGAAAACTTTACACGAAGGAAGCAAAGAAAGCGAAGGCAGAGATACAGGAATGGTCACCACGAAATACACGAATCACACGAAAGGAAAACGAGCGGATACATCACTGAAAGAGGCAAAGAAAAGACGAGAGGGGGCTTCGTTACTTTGCTTCTTCGTGTTCAATTTCTTTGGGCAAGAGGGACGAACGGGCGGTTGGCGGGGCCGGTGTACAGGGCGGAGGGTCGGATGATCTTGCCGTCGACGCGCTGCTCGACGATGTGCGCGGCCCAGCCGGCCGTCCGGGCGATGACAAACAGCGGCGTGAACATGAGCCTGGGCACGCCCATGCCGTGGTACGCGACGGCGCTGTACCAATCGAGATTCGGAAACATCTTTTTCTCGGCCCACATGAATTTCTCGATGCGTTCGGCAATGTTGAAAAGGTTCATGTCTCCGGTTTCGGTGGAAAGCTGGCGCGCGGTCTGCTTGATCATGTCGCTCCGCGGATCGCTGACGGTGTAGACGGGGTGGCCGAAACCGATGACGATCTCCTTGCGGGCGACGCGGACGCGGAGGTCGGCCTCGGCCTCGTCGGGGGTGCGGTAGCGCTGCTGGATGTCGAGGGCGACCTCGTTGGCGCCGCCATGCTTGGGGCCGCGGAGCGCGCCGATGGCGCCGGTGATGCACGAGTGGAAGTCGGAGCCGGTGCCGGCGATGACCCGGGCGGTGAAAGTGGAGGCATTGAACTCGTGCTCGGCGTAAAGGATGAGCGAGCGGTCGAGCGCGCGGACATGCGAGGCTTTTGGCGCGCGCTGATGCAGCAGGTGCAGAAAATGCGCGGCGATGGACGGGTCACCGGTCTCGACGGTGAGGCGTTTGCCGCCCGTGGCGTAATGGTGCCAGTAAAGCAGCATCGAGGGGAGGCAGGCGAGCAGCCGGTCGGCGATGGCCCGGGCACCGGCGACGGTCGAGGCATTGCCTCCCGCGGCCGGCAAGGGTTCCGTCTCAAGGTTGCCCAGCAAGGAGCAGCCGGTGCGGAGGACGTCCATCGGATGTGCGCCGGCGGGGATTTGTTCAAGGACGTTGCGGAGCGGTGCGGGGAGCCCGCGAAGCTTCACCAGCCTGGCGCAGTAGGCTTCGAGTTCGGCGTGGTTGGGCAGGCGCTCGTGAATGAGGAGGTGGGCAATCTCCTCGTAGGTGGCCAGTGCGGCGACTTCAGCGATGTCGTAACCGCGGTAATGGAGGTCGTTGCCCGTCTGGCCGACAGTGCAGATGGCGGTGCTGCCCGCCACGACGCCGGAGAGAGCCACGGATTTCTTGACCTTTCGGGCGGCAATGGGCTCGGACATGGCGGGTTACTTTGGGGGTTGATAGCCGAGGACGTCGTAGAGGTCGGCGCGGGTTTGCATTTTCCCAACGATTTGCTTTTGCGTACCGTCCTGGCGGATGGCCGTGTAGACTTCCAGTGAGGCGGCGGCGGCGGCGCGGGAAGCGGAGAGCGGATAAAGCGCCATCGCGATGCCGGCGGAGCGGAGTTCACCGAGCGTGAAATAAGGTGTCTGGCCAAACTCGGTCAGGTTGGCGAGAACGGGAACTTTCACGGCGGCGGTGAATTTCCTGTAGTCGGCAAGGGTGGGGAGCGCCTCGGCGAAAATCATGTCGGCACCGGCGGCGACGTAGGCTCGGGCGCGCGTGATGGCCGCCGAGAGGCCCTCGCCGGCGGCAGCGTCGGTGCGGGCTACGATGACGAAGGCGCGATCCGGTTTGCCGCTTACGGCGGCCTTCACCCGGGCGACCATCTCGGCAGTAGGCACAATCTGTTTTCCGGGCAGGTGTCCGCAGAGTTTGGCCGGAATCTGATCCTCGATATGGACCGCGGCTGCACCGGCAGCGGCGACTTCGCGCACGGCGTTCGCCGGGTCATCCCAGCCGGTGTCGATGTCAACCAAAAGGGGAATCCAAACGCTGCGGGAGATGCGATAAACGTCGATGAGCACGTCAGCGAGTTCGGTCAGACCAATATCGGGCAATCCATAGGAGTGGTTGGCAACTCCGGCGCCGGAAAGATAAAGGGCGCGGAACCCGGTGCGCTGAGCCTGCATTGCTGCGTATGCATTTATCGCGCCGACGATCTGGAGGGGGCTTTCGGATTTCAGGGCCTTACGAAATTTAAAACCTTGAGTGGACATTGAAAAAATTAATGGGGCAACCCGCCTACGCTAAAGCTTCCGCCGCCAGGCGGACAAGTCGGCGAGGGCAGAGGAGCCTGTGAGAGTAGTGGGTCGGTTGGCAGAGAGAATATGACTCTACCGGCCATTCTGTCGAGAGTACGCGATAACCGTGGAAAGCAGGTTCAACTGGGGCCCGGTGCGGTTTGGCTCGCCACAGGGCCGGCGGGGCGCATTAAAGAAAAGCACCAAAGCCCGGGTGGCGGAATGGTAGACGCTGGGGACTTAAAATCCCCTTTCCGTAAGGAAGTGTGGGTTCGAGTCCCGCCCCGGGCACCAGCTCTGTCAGAGGAGAAACCAAGATAGGCCCCATTGAGCATACCAGTTTTGCTGGTATGCTTCGGTTGACAGGAGGCCAACTCGCATGAGTGGCATCCCAAAACACGGTGATTTCAAAATTGATCGCATTAAAGTACAGGCCCGAGGCCGCGCCTACGAAACCTATGAGGTATCCGGATACTTGGCCGGACGCCGTGTTCGCTGGCGATCACGGTCACAAGACAAGGCCCTGGGAGAAAAAGCCCGACTAGAGGTTCGAGCCGCCAACTCGGCCGGCGACATTCAGGCCGTAAATACGCGGTTAAGCAGGGACCAAGTCGCCGAAGCCGAGATTGCTTTCAGGCGACTTGGGGGAAAACAACTTAGTGAGGCCGTTGATTGGTATCTATCAACCTACAAGTCAGCCGTCACTGAGATAGGTTTAACTTATGCAACGGAGGCATTCCTCGCTGAAAAGGTACTGCACGTTCGTACGCCCTGTCTTCTGGACTATCGCCATTCCTTGGCGGCCTTTTGTGCAAGGTTTCCTGATCGGAACGTACAGACCATTACAACAGGAGAGGTTCAGGAATTCCTGAACCTGCGTCCTTATGGCAAGAAACGGTTCAACAACCTACGTGGCGACCTCCACGCGTTCTTCCATTTTTGCCAAAAACGTCCTCGTGAATGGATGCGGGACAATCCGGTAAACCCCATCCCGAAATTCAAAATTAGTCATGGTGTACCCGAAATTATCAGTGCCCAGACTGCAGCGGATCTAATGGCTTTCGTGGAAAATTATTCCAGAGACCCCATGAACGATTTAGACCGAGGCTTTTTAGTCCCTTACTTTGCGCTGTGCTTGTTTGCGGGACTGAGACCGTCGGTGCGCGATGGTGAAATATCCAAACTGGCCGAGATGTCCGACCTGCCTAAGTTCATCAAAATGGATTTGGGCGTGATTCAACTCACTCCGGAAATGGCAAAAACCAAACACAGCCGGAAAGTAACTATTCTGCCAAATTTAGCCGCTTGGCTGGCGCAATACCCACCGAGCAAATACCCCATTATCGTTCCCAATATGTCCCAGCATACGGCGACTGTGAGGAAGAAATTCGGATTGGGGCATGATGTACTGCGGCACACTTATATTTCGATGCATGTGGCCAAATTCAAGAGCCTGTGCGAGGCCGCCTTGGAGGCCGGCAACAGCGAGGTTATGATCCGGAGGCATTACCTCAACATGGTGAGCGACTCCGATGCCGAGAAATTCTGGAGCATAATTCCGCAGCTGCGAAATTAAGTACTGGATAGCTGCTCCGAGCGATCGATGGGAACTAAAGTCACCGGCACCATGAGCGTACGGCTTATGTTGTTACTGTATTTTCGTGCCCGGGCTTGATTCCTTGGAGCTATGAATACCTCCATTTGACGCGGATTCAGCGTGTGCATGGAAAAGCTAACATGCGCAAACAGACTAAGTTATCGCCGGCCCGTGAGAGACGCAGCTAGCCGTAAGTT
>CAZBLQ010000176.1:3059-6169 GCA_964492635.1 uncultured Oleiharenicola sp. | reverse complement strand
GGCAGCACGGCGTTGTCGCGCACCGCGTGCTTGGTGCTCAGTTCGTAGCACCCGAGAAGCAACGCGGAGATCAGGCTGGCGGCGATCCAATGCATAAAAGGCGAGGTGTGCCGCACCCCGCCCCGGCACGCAAGGATGCAGCGCCTTGATGAAATCGGCTGCTTCGGTCTTGCGAAAAACGGGTGCTCCGGGCGGAAGCCCGGCGCATCAGCGCAGAATCTCGCCCTTGGTCGCGTCGCCCGGCACGTCGAGCAGCTGGATCTGGTTCACTGTCTTGAAATGGGCGTGGTCGGCAAATTCCCAGACCACTTTCTTGTCGCGGGTGATTTCGAAAAAATGCGGCTGTTCGCCCAGATGGCCGTGGCCAAGGTAATTGCAAAAAATCGTGTTGCCGTTGGGCAGCCGCTGGACGCCGGCCATCAGACGCAGCGGGTTGCCGGGCAGTTCGTTTTCGGTCAGCTCCCACACAACCCTGAGCCCGGTGTCGAACTCCACGATTCGGTGGCCGTCGCCGCAGGCTACGAGCAGGTGCCCGTCGGGCAAGAGCAGGGCTTCGTGTACATCGCCCGGCACGGGAATTTCGCGGAGGCTTTTGCCACTGGCGTCGAGTTCCTCGATCTTGTGCTCGCCCTTGCGTGAGACGAGGTAGTGACCGTCTCTGGTTTTGCGGGTGCCGCGGAACTGGTCGTGCAGGCTCACGGATGCCGGCGGAGGCGTGAGCTTGATCTCCTTGGCGATTTTGCCGTTTCGGTCGACTTCGATGATGCGACAAGGGCCGTTCTCGACCAGCAGGACACGGCCGTCGGGCAAAGGCTGACAGGCATGCACCTCGGTCTTCCCGCCGGCCTTGTATTCCCAGGCCACTTTCTTGTCGCGGGTCATTTCCAACGCACCACCCGAATGGCAGAAAAGAAAATTTCCGCCGGGCAAAACCCAGCAGTCTTGGGGATGATTGCACGCGAATTCCCATTCAATGGTGCCGTCAGCGGCAACCGCCGCGACCTTGCCACCATAGGAATCGGTGCAGAGAAACGGGTGGGCGGCGTGGACGGCCAGGGGAAACGCCAGAATGGCGGCAAGAAGACGAAAAGCCAGCGTGGAGGGCATGCGTTTCCTTTGTCAGAAACCGGCGGAAGAAGCACGGCAAAACACGACGGGGCGTCTTCGGCCTTGCCGGGGGACAAAGGCCCCGGCTATACCTGACCGTCTTATGGGACGCCAATGGCTTCATGCAAAACGTGCGATCGTCAACCTGAAGAAGGGTCAGGTGGTCGGCAAACTGGTCAAGGAAATCACCGTGGCCGCCAAACTCGGCGGCGGCGATCCCGAAGGCAATGCACGGTTGTACGCCGCTGTGGAAAAGGCGAAAAAGGCCAGCGTGACCCGCGATGTGATCGAGCGCGCCATCGCCAAGGGATCGGGCACGGGCGGCGAAAAAATGCATCTCGACCAGGTGGTCTTCGAGGGCTACGCCCCGCACAAGGTCCCGGTCATTGTGGAGTGCATGACCGACAACCACCAGCGCCTCACGCCCGAGATCCGCTTTCTGTTCAAGCAGGGCGTGCTCGGCGCCACTGGCAGCAACAAGTTTCTCTTCGATCATGTGGGTCTCGTCGAGGCGCATCACGCGGATGCCGGCGCCGATATCGAAGCGGCGGCGATCGAGGCGGGGGCCAATGATTTTGAGACCCTCAGCCACGCGCAGAACGACGACATTCCCGAGGGGGCCACCGGCGCCCGGTTCATCACGGAACGCACCGCGGTGCATTCCGTGTCCGTCTGGCTGAAGCAGCATGGGTGGCAGGTGGTCACGAGCGAGATTGGCTACACGGCCAAGCTGTTTCCCCAGTTGGACGACGCGAAACGGGTCGAGGTGGGCGAATTTTTGCAGGCGCTGGAGGATCACGACGACGTGCAGCGCGTCTGGGCCGCCGTGAAATGACCGGTCCGGGGCTTGCGCCGGCCGCGAGTCGCCCGAAAAAACGCCGGCTTTTGGGGCCGGCGTTGTGGAGAGAAAAAAGCAGCGCGAACGTTACTTCTTTTTCTTTTTAACAGCTTTCTTCTTGGCAGGTTTTTTCTTGGCCATGACCTAGTATCTAAAAAATTCGGCGCAGTTGCACGAATAATTTGCAGTTCCGCGCAGATTGTTTTCTCGTGCGAAAAAATTCCGGACGGAAAAATTCTGTGACAGGGAGCGAACGTCAGCGGCCGCAAAGCTGCGCAAGCTCGCGCAGGTAGTCCGTCGTCGGCGTGAAAATTTTTTCGAGCGCGACCGTGGTGTAGCGCCACTGCCAGTTGCCGTCGGCGCGGGCCGGTGTGTTGAAACGCGCGCTGCTCTCAAGCGAAAAAATATCCGGCAGCGAAACAATGGCGAGGCGGGCGACGCTGGCGTAACTGGCGCGGATGAAATCCCACGGCACATCGGCGCCCGAGACGCGCAGGTAGCGGCGCACATAGTTGCGCTCGGCTTCGCTCGCGGTCTGATACCAGCCGAGGGTGGTGTCATTGTCGTGCGTACCGGGATAGATGACGGCGTTGGCCACGGCATTGTGCGGCAGATAGCTGTTCCGCGCGTCACTGCCCCAGGCGAACTGCAGGACGAGCATGCCGGGCAGGCCGGAGTCGTGACGGACTTTGATCACGGAGTCGGTGAGCACACCCAGATCCTCGGCGATGATGCGCGCGGAGGGGAGGGCGGTGCGAAAGGCCCGGAACAAGTCGAGGCCGGGGCCGGGGACCCATTCGCCTTTGCGGGCCGTCTGGGCCGGATAGGGAATTCGCCAATAGGCATCAAAACCGCGGAAATGGTCGATGCGTACGATATCGCAGAGCTCGAACGACGCGCGCAGGCGGGCGAGCCACCAGGCATAACCGTCGGCCCGATGAGACGGCCAGTGATAAAGCGGATTGCCCCACAACTGGCCGTCTGCCGAAAAATAATCGGGCGGCACGCCGGCCACGGCCAGCGGGAGAAAGGTTTTCGGGTCGAGTTCGAAAAGTGCCGGGTTGGCCCACGCGTCGGCGGAATCACCAGCGACAAAAATTGGCAGGTCACCGATGATCTCGATGCTGCGCTCGCGGGCCGCGGCGCGGACCAGCGACCACTGGCC
>CAZBLQ010000176.1:0-2959 GCA_964492635.1 uncultured Oleiharenicola sp. | reverse complement strand
AGATCGACCAGATAGGGATTGCCGGCAAAGGCGGAGAAACACTGGTAAGGGGAGTCACCGTAGCCCGTGGGGCCGAGAGGGCAGACCTGCCAGTATTTCATTCCCGCCGCCTTGAGAAAGTCCAGAAAACGAACCGCCTGCTCATCAAACACGCCGCAACCCTGTGCGCCGGGCAGGCAGGTGGGGTGAAGCAGCACGCCGGCGCCGCGCTCTTTCAGCCAGTCGAAGAGCAGACCGGATGATTCAGCCTCTCTGCTGTGCCCGGTCCGAGGAATGAAGCTGGCCGCCGGTGCACCGGAGCGGGAAGTGTTTTTGTTTCGCGAAGTCATCGGCAAGCGCGAAACTTAAAGGTCGGAGGCGGAGGCGTCCACCACCGTTTGCCCGCGGGAGGAAGAAAAAAGCGGACGGCCAGGAGCCGTCCGCATGGAGGGAAAGCTGCGGGGAAAGAATCATTCAGGGCTTGGCCCTGAACTCCTTTTCCAGCCACTCCTTGAGCAGCTGCTTGTCGTAGTAAAGCGTTTCTTGTGAACCGGGGCGCCCGGCTTGCATCAGGTAATCGAGATCCTGGAGCTTGCGCTCCCCTTCCTTCACCACCGTGCCGTCAGCCGCAAGGAGCTGGAATTTAAGTTTCATCCGCGGCGCATAGATATCTTTCAACACGCGAATCTGGTGCGGCTGGTTGAAGAGGTTCTCGCCCGCAAGATCAATATCGGTGACGGTGATGACGAGTTTCTGGCCCGCAGCGAGGAGGGGCGACGCGGTTTGCTGCAGGCAAGTACGCAGCACATCCAGGTAATAGGTGCTGGTTATACTGCTGCCGTTTTCACGGACATCGGTGAAATTGTCGGGATCCTGGAAGGTGACCGTGACATTATCCGGCGCCTTGGCGGCGGCGACCAATTGGGGGACAAAGCCGGCGGTGAGAGCAAGACCGGCGAAGAGAGGGAGGAGTTGGCTTGTTTTCATGACGGATGATCAGACCTTAATCAGATTTGTTTTTGCCGCAAATGGGAACAAGGCCGCCGGGCCGGTTTTCAGGACTTGGCCTTGAATTCATTCTGGAGCCATCGTTTGAGGAGTTGTTTGTCGTAGTAGAGCGGTTCCTCGGAGCCGGGGTGCCCGGCTTGCGTCAGATAGTCGGGATCCTGGAGCTTGCGCTCACCTTCCTTGACCACCTTGCCGTCAGCCCCGAGGAGCCGGAATTTCAGCTGCACCCGGGGAGCATAGATCTCCTTCATGATGCGAATCTGGTCCGGTTGGTTCAAACGGTTCTCCCCCGCGAGATCGACATCGGTGATCGTGACGGTCAGTTTCTGGCCCGCGGCGAGAAGGGGCGTGGCGGTTTGTTGGAGGCACTCCTGCAGCTCATCCAGATAAGCAGTGCTGTTGTCGTTGCTGCCGTTTTCGCGGACATCGGTAAATTTGTCGGGATCCTGAAAGGTGACCGTGACATTATCCGGTGTGCTGGTCGCGGAAGTGTGGATCGAACCATTCGTCTGCCGGAGGGTGATCTCGCCGTTCATGGTTGAGACCTTGATGTCCACGCCGCCGCCGTTGAGCGTGCCGCTCACCACCTTGCCGCCGGTGATCGGGGGAATCGGGGCGATATGCGGGACATGCGGGGGACGCGGTGCCCGGGGCGTCGCGTTCGTGGCCGGAGTGGCGTCATCCGAATCTGTATCCTCTTTGACGGCGCGCTCGACTTCGCGTTTCACCTCGCGGGCGACCTCGCGGGACACCTCGATGGCCATGCGGGTGGCATCGGCGGCGGCCCGGGCGGCGTCGGCACTAATGCGGCCGGCGTCGCTGCCATAATTGTAGCCGGAGCCCTTGCCCTCGGACTTGGTCTTGAGCACAGACTCGTCGAAATCGGTGAGAATCGAGCCATTGTGGGTGCGGAGGCGCACGTTGGCCTTCGTGTCGGCCGGGACGCGCAGATCCACTTCCCCGTTCATGGAAGTGATGGAAACCAGCTTTTGCGGAGCCTTGGCGTAGATGGCGCGCACTTCGCCGTTCATGGTGTTCACCACGGTGGAACCACTGATGCCCTCAAGCAGCACTTCGCCATTCATGTTGCTGACCTCGATGTCGCCCTCGGTGTTTTTCACCGTGAGATCGCCGCCTGCCTCGGTCTTGACGTCGATCGCCATGGCCCGTGGCATCGAGATCTTGAACTCGGCGTCGTGGTTGGCCCAGGGGTTGTCCCCGGCAAGACGCAGACTCACGACATTCTCGTGCTCGGTGAGTTCAAAGCTGACCTCGTCATCGAGGCGGCGGAGACCGTCGCTGCGGGTTTCCTTGGCGCCTTTCTGGTCGATGGTGGACTCGACCGTGACAGTGTCACCATCCACGCCGGTGATATGGATGTCGGCCCAGGGCATGTCGACCCGGAGGGTGGCCGGCTTGCCGGGGCTCGAGAGTTTGATGGTGGCGGTCGAGCCGTCATCGCCGGCATGGACGGCGATACCGGTCAGCCCGAACGTAAGAAAAAAGAGACTGAGAAGGCGGAGGGAGGGGAGGTTGGTTTTCATGTGAGAGCGGGTTGAGTGTCCTTGTGAAGGGTGGCGGTGGGATTGCCGCCGGGCTGGGCCGGCAGGCGCAGCACCGCGAGGGCGCGGCGGGCGGCTTCCCGGACGTTGTGGTCCAGGGCCTCGTCACGGCTGAGCTTTTCAAACACCGGGCGGGCGGCCTGGTCGCGGGCGGAGGCAAGCAATTCAATCATGGCGACCTGGACGAGCGGGGCGCTTTCGCGGGGCAGCGCCGAGAGCACGCCGGCCCGGACGAGAGAATCGTCAGCGTGCTGGGCGAGCGCTTCGACGGCGGAGAGCCGGACGTTGATGGAAGGATCAAAGGCCAGCGAGCCGACGAGATCGGTGAGGACCTTGCGGTCGGGGCTCTTGAGATCCATCGTGGCGAGCACACTGCGCATGCGGTCGCTGGTGGACTGCTGCTGGAGCAG
>CAZBLQ010000175.1:0-6510 GCA_964492635.1 uncultured Oleiharenicola sp. | reverse complement strand
TCGCCAACCTCGGCCTTGATCGCAAACATCATGCTCCTCGTCTCGCACCATTGGTTCCATGGGGTCAAGCCGAAGGTTGAGGTCAGCCGCGCTTTGGCGAGGGCGGGTCCGTCCGTAGGTTGGGCGGTCCGTTCATCACAATGTCCGCTTCATTTACCCTCGGGGTGATCACCGCCGGAATGTATTCCTTTCGTGTCATTCGTGTGTTTCGTGGTAAACTTCTCCTCAGGTCGTATGATGCCCGCCAGATCCGGGCTGCCTAGAGGTTGACGCACACGGCCTATCGCCGGCAATGTCTCCGCCCCAATCATGCTGCGCATACACAAACACTGGCTGCCGGTTGTTCTCTGGATGGGTTTCATCTTCGTGCTGTCCACGAGCCTGGGCTCGGCCGAACACACCTCGATGATCATCGAGCCGCTGTTGCGGTGGCTGAACCCGGACATCTCGCCGGAGAACATTGATCTGGTCCACACGCTCGTGCGCAAGGGTGGCCATCTGACCGAGTATGCGATCCTCGCGCTGCTGACCCTCCGCGCCACCAGCATTTCGCTGCGAACCGGCCAGACCGGGGGCTGGTACAAGGCGGCGGGCATCGCGTTGCTGGTGGCGGCGGCGTATGCCGCGACCGACGAATGGCACCAGTCATTCGTGCCCGGGCGCACCGCCTCGGTTTACGATGTCACGATCGATACCAGCGGGGCATTTATTGCGCTCATCGTGGCGGCGGCCTGGCGGAAACTGCGGACGCGTTAACCGCTAAATGTAGGAGCCTGGATTTGAACCACGAAGGCACAGAGGCGCAAAGACTGGAAAACCTTCAAACCGTTCAACCACGGATTGCACTGATGACACGGATTGGGTTCCGAGTTTGCGAAACAGCGGCGGACTTGAGATCTCTCTAAAGCCCATCGACAGTTATCAACCATAGATAACAAGGAAAAGTCCGGGGCCGGGGCGGCCTGCCGGCCGCATCCGCCTCCGGCCCGCGGGCCAATACAGGTTGGTTTTAGGGTCACCAGCCCGGCGATTTACCGCCGCCTGGCGGCGACCGGCGATGACTTCCAATGCATGGTCAGCCTCCTGCTTTCAGTCGCACAGTCCCGAAGATAGAGATTAATCAAATTCTGGTAAGGGATCCCCGTTTCCGTAGATAGCGTCTTGAAGTAGTGGATCACATCAGACTCGAGTCGGATTGAGATTTGTTTCTTCAAACGCTTGACGTAGGGATTTTTCACCCCTTTGGAAAAGTCGTAGTTCATTCTCATTTGATTTGGTTTCGATATGGTTTGGTTTCTTTTGTTCCCGCCTTGCGCGCGGAGATTATTCGAATCACGGATCTTTCCTTCCGGAAGCAATGGACCACAACCAAGACCCGAGTTCCGTGGCTCATACCCATGATAACAAAACGATCCTCGTCCGCGGAATGCTCCGGGTCGGGGATGACCAGGGCCTGCTCGTCAAAGAACACCGTGCGCGCTTCCTCAAAGGAGACCTGGTGCTTCGCCAGGTTTGACGCGGCCTTGGTGGGGTCCCATTCGAAGGAAATATCCGGCATAATTATGATATAATTATGGAATATGTTTCTGGAAGCGCAAGCGGCAAGATTGGCTTTCGGGATTGGCGTTCCCCTCGGTCGCGGAATGGCCGGATTGGGGCGAATGAAAAGGGCACCACACGAGATCAGCCCGAAGTTACTCCGTGTTTTACCAGTTTCACTTCGGGCTGACCACTCGTGGCGCATTTACCTACGACTCGTGCCCTCGGCCCGGTCCCGAGACGCCGGCTCGCTTCGCCGCGGGGCATCCACGCCCGCCCTGCTGCACAGCCCCGGCTCCAAGAAAAAATGCTGCAATCCCGGCCAAGAGTCTCCAGTAAACCGGGTTTGATTTGTCCTCGTAGCTCAGCTGGATAGAGCATCGGTTTTCTAAACCGACGGTCGCGTGTTCGAGTCACGCCGGGGACGCCATCCTTGCTGTCATACCGGCCGGCAGGTTCGCCAGACCCCATCCTCCCCAAGAATTCCAACCCGAAAGCGCGTCATGCTCATCGAATCCTCCCTCCAAGACCTGCTCGTTGGCTTCCGCATGCTGGCCCGCCGACCGGGCTTCACCCTCATGGCGGCATCATCCCTGGCCCTGGGCATCGGGCTGGTCGCCACGCAGTTCAGCCTGATCGATGGCGTTTTGCTGCGCGGGCTGCCGATCTCCGGCGCAGAGCGCCTGATGCACGTCTCCCGCGCCGACCCCCAGCAGACAGCGTCAAGGTCATGGCAGGCTGTGCCCTACCGCGACTACCTCGTGCTGAGGGAACGGCAAACGGTCTTCGAATCGCTGGCCGGCATGAACGAGATCAGCCTTAATCTCAGCGGCCGGGGCCGCATACCCTCCAATCACCTTGGCGCGTTCTGCAGCGCGAACCTGCTCGACGTGCTGGGCGTGCAGCCGATGCTCGGCCGCTGGTTCACCCCCGAGGAGGACCAACCGGGCCGGCCGCTCCTGATCGTCCTTTCCCACGCGGTCTGGCAGGACGAGTTTGGCGCAAACCCGGGCGTGCTCGGACAGGCGCTGAATGTCAACGGCGAGCCCGGCACCGTGATCGGTATAATGCCCCCGCACTTTGCCTTTCCGGTCGCACAGCAGATTTGGACGAACCTGCGGGCCGCGCCCGGGGATCCGCGCCTGCGGCTGGTCGATCGGGTGGAAATGGTGGGCAAGCTGAAACCCGGCGTCACCCGGACCGAGGCGCGGGTGGAACTCGACACGCTGGCGGCGGGCCTGGCGAAAATGTGGCCGGAGACCAACCAGGGTTTCGACCGGATGAGCGTGCAGAAGTTCGCCCTCGCCTACGCCGGCGGCGGCACGCAGCCCCTCCTCTACCTGATGCTGGCGATGACACTGTTTGTCCTGGCGCTCGCGTGCGTCAACGTCGCCAGCATGCTTCTTGGCCGTGCGTCCCAGCGGACGCGCGAGCTTGCCGTCCGGGCCGCCGTCGGGGCCAGCCGCGGCCGGCTCATCCGGCAGCTTCTCACCGAGGCCCTGCTGATCGCGGGCATTGGCGCAGTCGGCGGCTTGGTGCTCACCGGGGAAGGCGTCGATCTCCTGCAGTATCACCTGGTCGAGAAGATGACCGTACCCACTTGGTTTGACTTCCGGGTTGATCAACGGGTGGTTGCCATCGCGGTGCTCGCCACCTTCGCCGCGGGATTTCTCGCGGGCATCATCCCGGCGTGGCAGGCTTCCCGCATCGACCTGAACACGGCGCTCAAGGACGACTCGCGCACGGCCGCCGGCGTGGGCGGCAGCCGGTTGACCCGTTGGCTGGTTGGCGCCCAGATCGCGTTTTCAACGATGCTGCTGGTCGCCGCCGGCGTGCTGGCCCTGACCATCTACGAGACCCGCCAGGCCAATCTGCGCTACGAGCCGGACCGGCTGCTCACCGGTCGGATAGAAGTTCAGGAAGGCACCCAGCCCACCGCCGAGGCACGGGCGCAGTTCTACCGCGCCTTGCTCCAGCGCCTGCAGGCCGAGCCCGGCGTCGAGTCAGTGGCCGTGACCAGCCGGAATTTCATCGGTTCGGGAGTCGCCACCCAGGTGGCGCCCGAAGGTGTCGTCTTCGCCCATGACAACGAACGGCCGACCGTGTGGCTGGATGTCGTCTCAACCGACTATTTCAGGCTCATCTCGGTGAAGCCGGTGGCCGGGCGTCTGTTCGACACCCGCGAGCAGTCCAGGGAATCTCCCTCCGCGGTCGTGAACGAATCGTTCGCCCGGAAGTTCTGGCCGAAGGCGAATCCACTGGGCCGGCGCTTCCGCAGCAACCAGACCAACGAGGGCTGGGCCACGGTGATCGGCGTCGTGCCCGACCTGCAGATGCAGGGACTGTTTGCAGCCCCGGGGCGCGACGAGGCTGGTTTCTACCTGGTGGAGGACCAGATGGGCTGGGGCTGGCTGGACCTGTTTGTCCGCACGAAGTCCGATCCTCTCCAACTGGTAACCCCCGTTCGCAAGGCCATCGCCAGCATTGATCCCAACCAGCCCATCCATTCCGTCGGCACGCTGACGAGCCAAACGGCCCTGGCGTTGCGCGGGTTCAGCATCGTCGGCATAATGGCCGCGGTCTTTGCGGGCATCACGGTGTTCCTCGGCGCGCTCGGCGTGTATGGTGTCACGTCACAGGCCGTCAGCCGGCGCACACGCGAGTTCGGGACGCGCATGGCACTGGGCGCGAGCCTGGGACAGGTGCTGCGGCTGGTGCTCCTGCAGGGCAGCCGGCAGATCGCGGCCGGCATCGGCGTCGGCTTGGTGGCGGGCTTCTTCCTCACTCGTCCGCTCGAAACCCTCTTTGGCTCACAGATGGCCAACAATCCCGGAATCTACCTGGTTGTCTCGGTCCTGATGGGCTTCGTCGGGCTTGTGGCGCTTTGGATACCCGCCAGGCGCGCCGAACGCATTGACCCGATGGTCGCGCTGCGTTCCGAGTAGCGGGCCGGGTATCGTCAGCCCCTTGTCCTTCCGGAATTTTGAATGTGGAAAGGCGGTGCCCTTCGACGATTTATTTCGAAAAGATCGGTCCAATCGGGTCAACTCTTCGCACGACACAGCATCAAGAAGGAAACCTCTATGAAAGACGTCAAAACAACCAAGGTGTTGTCCGCAAAACAACGCGAGGAACTGCTCCGAGCGTTGAGAGCCCGTTTTGAGAAAAACGTGAACCGCCATAAAGGTCTCGAATGGGCCAAGGTAAAAGCAAAGCTGGAGGCTAATTCCGAAAAACTGTGGTCACTCAATGAAATGGAAGGAACCGGTGGTGAACCGGACGTTGTCGGTCAGGACAAAAAGACGGGCGAATACATTTTTATTGATTGTTCCGCGGAAAGTCCCAAGGGCCGCACCAGTGTCTGTTACGACCGGGCAGCGCTGGATTCCAGGAAGGAATTCAAGCCGAAAAACAGCGCGATGGATATGGCCGCGGCCATGGGCGTTGAGCTTTTGACGGAAGAACAATATCGGGAGCTGCAGAAACTCGGGAACTTCGATACGAAGTCGTCGAGCTGGGTGAAGGCACCTGCGGACATCCGAAAACTCGGCGGCGCCCTCTTTGGTGATCGCCGCTACGGCCATGTCTTCGTGTATCACAATGGCGCGCAGTCCTACTATAGCGGCCGGGGGTTCCGTGGCTCGCTCAGGGTTTGATTGGGACTTTGAATCTTTTCAGCCTGGAGTCCTCGCCTATGCTCACCAACCAAAGATATGGCTGCAGCCGACTGGTGGAGTCTCCTGACTCCACCGCGGTCGCCATTCTCTCGCTCGTGTCCGGAAATGTGGCCAACACCACCGGCGTGACGCAGACCGGCCGTGGCATCGAAGCGATGCACGGGGGCTCGTCGCTCCACCGGCCCCACGGAATGGCGCTTCACACGGGGGGCACAATTTGAGTGCGGCCGACGCCAGTCGCTCCCGGTGGAGCTTGGTGAAGGAGTTGTTCGCCCGACCCTACCCGACGAGCGCTTCGGTGCTCGTGCCTTGTTGCCTGTTCGCAGTGCTCGTCCCCGCTTACCTCATCATCGGCGCCTATGTGCGCGGCCGGACGCTGCACCTGCCCGCGCTGGTGCTGGATCGTGTCCTGCCCGTGCAGCCGGCTTGGACGCTGGTCTACGGTTCCCTCTATCTCGCGGTGTTCCTGCCGATGGTCGTGATCCGCCACAAAGAACACGTTCGCCGCACGCTCTGGGCTTTTGTGATGGTGTGGATTGGCGGGTCCATCGTCTGGCTGTGCTATCCAACGATCCTGCCGCGGCCGGCCTTGGCGGCAATGGGCGGCGGTTTCTGCGCCTGGACCTTGCGGATCGCCTACTCGTGGGACGCGCCCTACAACTGCTTTCCTTCCCTCCACGTGGCGCAACCCTTCCTGGCGGCGCTAACCTGCAATATCGTGTCTCGTCGCCTCGGCCTCGCCGCTGTCGTCTGGGCCGCGCTCGTCGCAGTCTCGACACTGTTCACCAAGCAGCACTACGTCGCCGACGTGATCGCTGGCATTATCCTGGCCGGCGCGGCTTACCTCGTGTGCCTGCGCAACTATCCGCGCGCTGCCGTCCCCCAGCTTGATGAGCGCGTTGTGACGGTCGTCCTCCTGAGTTTCTTGGGGATCCACCTACTGCTGGTCGCCGGCTTCTGGGTTGCCTACCTTTTAGGAGTTGAGCCCTGATTCCATCGAGTGCGCAATGGCGCACGTGAAGTGGGCGGGAGGCAAGCCGTGGTAGTCATTCACGATTAAGCAACCACGGCAGCACCTAGATCGGGCATCCGACTGAACCATGAAGACGAATGGTAATGAAACCGAGCGTGCCACACAACGCCTCGCCGGGCATTGCGGCCGTTCGCATCTGTAAATGGTGGAGCACAAGTGCGTTTAGCACGAACGAAGGGGTGCTAAACTTTTTCCGCGAACAAACTTTTGGGGTGCTAAACCTCAGCCCTGGCTGGGGTGCTAAACTTGAAGCGTTTTACA
>CAZBLQ010000174.1:0-6528 GCA_964492635.1 uncultured Oleiharenicola sp. | reverse complement strand
CCTGACCCTCCGGTCGGCTGCGGGCCGCAGCCGACCACCAAAAAAGGTGAACCTTTCCAAACAAAACTCTCGACACGCCTTCTCATGGAAGGCGCTGCGATCCTGCGCGTTGAGCTTGATAATATGCACGGCCTTTCCGGCACTTTCTGCAGTCGCAAGCGCACAAGCACCTGGGGCAGTTGTCCCGGCCGGCAGAATGGTCCTTCCTCCGGCCGCTCGCGGGATCTACGTGTGGCCGTACGACTGGGCGGTCAAGAAAGGCGACTTCGACAAGGCTCTTGCCATTCCGGGCGTTGACGGAGTCGGCGTGCACGTCACCTGGGCGGAGATCTCGCCTGCGCTCAAGAAGTACGACTTCACGCCCATCGACCGCCAGCTCGCGGTGGCGCGTGCGCACCATCTGGCGGTGGAGCTTGCGGTCCAGGCCGGCCACGGCAATCCCGAGTGGCTGTTCACGCCGCCTCCGGCGGGGCTGGGTCTTCAGCGCCTCGATTTTGAAATCACCTTCCACGGCGGCCAGCAAGAGCCCTGCCATAAAGTATCAATGCCCGCGCCCTGGGACCCCGGTTATCAGGATGCTTTCGCAGACATGTTGGCGCAGCTGTCCCAGCATCTTCGCGCCACGGGCTACGACGGCGACGTCAAAATGATCAAACTTACGGGAATCAACACGCTCACCGAAGAGCTCGCGCTTCCCAGCGAGAGCCCAGCCGACTCCGTCAACCCGAATCCCGGTGTCACCGACAACCCGCGCATTTGGGCCGCGGCAGGGTATCGACCCTCCCTCGTCGCTCGGGCCATGGGCGGAATCGCGGCGTCGTATCAGCGCTATTTTCCGAACACGACGGTGACCTTGCCGATCATCGTGATGTTCGCATTTCCGCCCATTGGCGAAACCGGCCCGCCGCTACCGAGGCTCAAGGCGCTGGGGATCAACAACCACCTCCTCGATAGCCTGGTGCGCATTGCCGCCCAGGTTCTGCCCGGACATCTGGTGGTTCAGGACTGTTTTCTCATCGACGACGAGCCTGCCGATCAGCGGACGGTGGGCCTCGCGCGGGACAACGGTATCCCGGTCGCCTGGCAAACCAACATCTGGTTCGGCAAATTCGGAAAGGGCGCGGCCAGCGCCGGACCGGGCAATGGATTCATCGAAAAGATGCGGAACGCCGTGGCGTGTACCGACGAGTCCTACCTGCGGATGCTCCATAACGGAATGTACCCCCGGGGTGGGATGGGTCCGAACCAGAACGGTTTGTTCATTGAGGTGTTCCCGTCGGATGTCATTGATCACCCCCGGGCGATCAAGGCGGCGCACGACGAGTGGAAGCGCTGACGTCGAGGGCAGTCGCCGACGGGATCAAGCAGCTGATACCAATTCGCCGATTGGCTGATTCTTTCCGGATTCACGAATCAGCTATCCGACGACCGTTGCGTGAGTATGCCCGCGGAAACCCTGAGAGCATAAACTTTTCGTTTGGTTCAAGCATTGAGCAGACTGCCAAACGCGATGAGAAATGGGCGGCAGATGTCGTTCCAGGGATGGCTAACTTGCGCTCGGTGGAGTCCCCGATTGTATCCGACTGATGCGGTCGCGCACAAATATACGCAATAAGCCGATGAATACTGTGCCCACTCGACGGAACCGCGCTCGCCTAGAGCCAGCGTCGCCAAGATCCCGGGGAAGGACGTCGCCGCGATAAAGAAGATCGTTCGACACTGACTCTACTTCACCGGTTCAACCTTCAGTTGCACCGACACCGCCCGGTGGTCGCTGCCGTCGGTCGCACCGGCGCCGTCCCAAATCGTCGCCCGCCCGCCGGCCACCCAAGGCTTCATCGCCGCTGACACCAGGATGTAATCGATGCCGCTGTAGGTGTCCTCGCGACGGTAGAAATGCGTCCACGTCTCCCCGTGGGAATCGGCCGCGGGCAGGATCTCCCCGAGGTCCCGTTCCCCGCGCCGGGTGAGGGTGTGCACGGGCTTGCTGCCCCGCGTGTCGTTCCAGTCGCCACACAGGATGAACCGGCCCTGCGCCGGGTCGGGGAAACGCGCCAACACGAGGTCGCGCACCGCCCCGGCCTCCTCGTGACGCTGCAGGGCGCTCTCGGGATCGTCCGGCCGCTCGGTGAGCCGGCTCTTCAGGTGCACGACGAAGAGCGAGAAATCGCCCGCGCTGGTCGCGAAGATTATTTCGAGCACGCCGCGTTTCACGAAATCCTTGTGACCAAAATAAGTGATGGGCACCCGGGCGTGGGGGCGCACCTCCTTGAAAGGCAGTTTGGAGAGCACCGCGACATGACGGTCCGGATCGGCGGCCTCCAGCAAGACGGTGAATGGATAATCCTGCCCCGACTCTTTCAGTTCACGCCGGAATTCGTCCAGAAACGGCTGCGGCCCCATCTCCTGCACCGCGAGGATGTCGGGGGCGATGCCGGCGATGACCTGACGGAGCGCGGTCCTTTCCTTCTCCGGTTTCGGGTAGGCCGCCCGATACACGCCATCCACGAGGCGGTCGGCCACGAGGTAATTTTCCACGTTGTAGGTGGCGACGGTCAGCGCCGGGGCGAGCGTGGCCGACGCGACCAGGAGGATGTTTATGGCCACAAAGAACACAAAAACCCGCCGGCCCGCGATCAAAGCCATCAAAACAAAAATGACCCACCCAATAGATTTCCCGCGAATACACGCCAATTGACGCAAATATGAATCAGACATCGGCAACGCACATATTTCCAAGTGTGTGGGAATTGGTGTCGATTCGCGTCATTAGCGGGCGAGTTCAGTTTATTTCGCCAGGGCGCGTTCGCGTTCCACCAGCGTCGGGTGCGAGTAATAGATGGCGCTGTAGAGCGGATGGGGCGTGAGGTTGGAGAGGTTTTTCTGCGAGAGTTTCCGCAGCGCCCCGCTCAGGGGAGTCGTGGAGCCCATGGCTTTTTTGGCGAACGCATCCGCCTCGTATTCGTTTTTGCGCGACAGCCAGTTGCCCGCGGGGGCGAACCAGAAGGTCACGAGCCCGCCGAGCAGCGCGAACAGCAGGAAGGTCGGCGCCAGCGTGCCGGCGGGCAGCCCGAAACCGGCGTTGAACCACGGCGCGTGGGCCAGCCAGGCGATGACGGCAAACGCCCCGCATTGCAGGAGCGCCATCAGCGCGAGGAATTTCGGGATGTGGCCGCACTTGTAGTGGCCGATCTCATGGGCCAGCACCGCCTCCAGTTCCTCCGGCGTGAGCTGGGCCATGAGCGTGTCGAACAGGACGATGCGGCGGAAGCGGCCGAAGCCGGTGAAAAAGGCGTTGGAGTGCCCGGAACGTTTGCTGCCATCCATCACCTCGATGGTCTGCGCCCGGAAGCCCGTGCGCTCGGAGAGGGCCAGCAGCCGCGCGCGCAGTTCCCCGTCGGGCAGGGGGGTGAGCTTGTTGAACAGCGGCAGGATGAGCTTCGGGTAGAGCACGATCATCAGCAGTTGAAAGCCGAACAGCAGAGCGAAACCCCACACCCACCAGAACCGCCCGACCCAGCCCACCAGCGCCAGCAACGCCCACGCCAGGGGAAACCCGATGGCGAGTCCCAGCAGCGTGGATTTGACGTGGTCGGCCACCCACAATCCGAGTGTGCTTTTGTTGAAACCGAATCTTTCCTCGAGCCGGAACTGCGCCCACCAGCCGAGCGGCAGGCCGGGCAGCCCGAGCAGGATCATGGTGCCGGCGAGAAAAAGCGCCCCGCTCCACGACGAGCCCGGCGCGAGGTGGTTGAACCGGGCCCACAACCAGGGCAGCGCACCGCTGAACAGCAGCGCCAGCAAAACCGCCACGTCGTAAACTGTTTCCACCGAGGCAAACCGGCTTTTTGCGAGGGTGTAGTCCGCGGACCTGGCGTAGGTCGCCTCGTCCATCATTCCCGCCAGGGCCGGCGGGCGCTGTCCGGCGTGGCGGCGCGATTCCGCCCGGTTCAAGGCCTCCAGGGCCAACTGCGCAGCCAGGCGCAAGATTATCAGGGCGACGACGGTCAGGGGGAACCAATCCATGCCGCCACTCCAAGGGAATTTCCCGCCACGCCAACCTTAAATCACTGACGTGCCCTCTTTCACGAAAGAGGGTTGAAATCACTCTGCACCGGCGCACAGTGTCGGCGTGGATTCAGACAAAATCTCCAAACTCAGTTTCGAGACCGCGCTCACCAAGCTCGAAGCCATCGTGGACGCGATGGAACAGGGCGAAGTGCCGCTGGCCGAACTGCTGGCCAAATATGAAGAGGGCACCAAGTTGCTCAAGATCTGCGAAGGCCGCCTGAAGGAGGCGGAGCTGAAGATCGAGAAACTGAAAAAACAGAAGGACGGCACCGCCGCCTTCGAGCCGTTTGAATCCAGCCGCACGGAATGACCGCCGGCCCGCGTCCCGACCTGATGAGCACCTCTTCGTCCGCCCCCCGCCTTCTCGACCGCATCACCGGCCCCGCCGACGTCAAGGCCCTCGCGCCCGACCAGTTGCCGCAACTGGCCCAGGAAATCCGCGAGGAACTGGTCGCGGTCACCTCGCGGAACGGCGGGCACATCGGCCCAAACCTGGGCGTGGTCGAGCTGACCATCGCCCTGCACCGCGTGTTCAGCACCCCGGATGACCAGATCGTGTTCGATGTCGCGCACCAGGGCTACGTCCACAAGCTGCTCACCGGCCGCGGCGGCGAATTTTTCGCCAAGCTCCGCAAGAGCCACGGCGCCTCGGGCTTCCTTTACCGCCGGGAGAGCCCGCACGACAGTTTCGGCGCCGGCCATGCCGGCACCGCCCTCTCCGCCGCGCTCGGCATGGCCACGGCGCGCGACCTCCGCGGCACCGGGGAACACGTGGTGGCGGTCTGCGGCGACGCCGCTTTCACCTGCGGCATCACACTGGAGGCGCTCAACAACGTCGTCAGCTCGACCAAGCGGCTTATCGTCGTCCTCAACGACAACGAATGGTCCATCGCCAAGAACGTCGGCGCAATCTCGCGCTACCTCAACCGGATCAGCACGAATTCCACCTACAACAAGCTGCACCACGACATCGAGGGTTTCTTCAAGAGTTTTCCCACCGGCGTGGAAATGAACCGCGTCTACATGAAATGGAAGCGCGAGACGAAGGATTTCTTCGTCGAGTCGTCCCTGTTCGAAAAATTCGGCCTGCGCTATCTCGGTCCCGTGGACGGACACAACCTCAACGCCCTGGTGAAAAACCTGGAATTTGCCCGGCACTGCGACGTGCCGGTGCTCATCCATGTGCTCACGAAGAAGGGCAAGGGCCTCGAGGCGGCGGTGCAGCATCCGGAGAAGTTTCACGGCGCCAGCCCGTTTGATCCCATTACCGGCGAAAACATGAAGCCGGTCCCGGGCACGCCGCCCAACTACCAGGATGTGTTCGGCGCCGCCATCACGCGTTTCGCGAAGCAAAATCCAAAAATCCTCGGGATTACGGGCGCCATGCCCAGCGGCACCGGGTTGTCGCAGCTCGCCACGGAAGTTCCGGCGCAGTTTTTTGATGTCGGCATCGCGGAAGAGCATGCCGTGCTTTTCGCCGCCGGGCTCGCCACGAAGGGCTTCCGGCCGGTCTGCGCCATTTACTCCACCTTTCTCCAGCGCGCCTACGACCAGGTCATCCACGACGTGTGCCTGCAGGAACTGCCGGTGACCTTCTGCCTCGACCGCGCCGGTCTTTCACCCAACGACGGCCCGACGCACCACGGCCTGTTCGACATCGCCTATCTCCGCTGCGTGCCCAATGCGATCGTGATGCAGCCCAAGGACGAGGATGAACTGGTGGACATGCTGCACACTTCGCTGCTGCTCCGCTCGCCCGCCTTCATCCGTTATCCCCGCGGGGCCGGCACCGGCGTGCAAATCAAGGCCGAACCCGTGCAGTTGGTCATCGGCCAGGCGGAGGTCTTGCGCGAGGGTTCCAATGTCATGATCTGGGCGCTCGGCCCGATGGTGCAGGAGGCCTTGAAAGTCGCCGGCCGGCTCGCCGCCGAGGAGGGCCTGTCGGTCGGGGTCGTGAACGCGCGCTTTGCCAAGCCGCTCGACCGCACCCTGCTGCTGGGCCAGGCGGCCTGCATTCCGTTGCTGGTGACCCTCGAGGACCATGTGGTGACCGGCGGATTCGGCAGCGCGGTGCTGGAAGCCCTGCAGGACGCGGATTGCCCGACACCGGTCGAGCGCATCGGCTGGCCCGACAAATTCGTGGAGCACGGCAGCAGTGTGGAGATACTCCGCGCCACTTACGGCTTGTCCACCGACGACATTGTGCGCCGGGTCAGGGAACGCTACAAGCGCCTCGGCACTGCGCCGATCGAGGCCGAGGCGTAAGAATTATTCCCGCCCAAACCGGAATTCTACACCAAGCGCGCCAAGGACGCGGAGCAGTTACGTTTGAAATCGGGCAGCATCTTGGTGCCCTTTGCGTTCTTTGTGTAAAAAAAGCGGTTCCTCAGTCGAATTGGGATTACTTCTTCTCTTCTTTTTTCTCGGCCGGCTTGTCGCTGCTCTTCTCGCATTTCT
>CAZBLQ010000173.1:0-6541 GCA_964492635.1 uncultured Oleiharenicola sp. | reverse complement strand
AAACCTCCGCCATCGAACGCAACAAGAAGCGCATCCGCCTCGTCGAGAAGCACGCTGCCAAGCGCGCCGAACTGAAGGCCATCCTGGCCAATCCCGCCACCTCGGACGTGGAGTTCTTCGCTGCCCAGAAAAAACTCGCGAAGCTGCCCCGCAATTCTTCGAAGGTCCGCATCCGCAACCGTTGCTCGCTCAGCGGCCGGCCGCGCGGCTTTCACCGGCGTTTCGGAGTCTCCCGCATCACCCTGCGCGAACTCGCGCTCGCCGGCAAAATCCCGGGCGTCACCAAATCATCCTGGTAAACCACTTTCCCGCCGGAAGTCGGATATGATCCGACGGGCAAACAACCCAACATCCATCCATGACCGATCCCATCAGTGATTTTCTGACCCGCCTCCGCAATGCGTCGAAGGCCGGGCTCACCGAATGCGTCATCCCGCATTCCCAACTCAAGGAGAGCCTGGCCGGCATCCTCAAGGCCGAAGGCTTCATCCGCGATGTCACCTCCGGCGTCGACGAACGCGGCCACAAGACCGTCGTTGTCACCATGAAGTATGTCGACAGCGCACCGGTCATCACCGGCCTCAAGCGCACTTCGACGCCCGGCCGCCGCATTTACACCGGCTACTCGGACATCCCGCGCGTCCTGAACGGCCTCGGCATCGCCATCATTTCCACGTCCAAGGGGCTCATGAAGGACCAGGACGCCCGCCGCCACAAGCTCGGCGGTGAACTCGTCTGCACCGTCTGGTAAGGAGCATCACCACCATGAGCAGAATCGGCAAACAACCCGTTCAGATTCCCGACAAGGTCAAAATCGACATCAAAGGCACCACTGTGTCCGTCGAGGGGCCCAAGGGGAAGGTCAGCAAGACTTTCGCGTCCGTCGTGAAGATCGAGAAAAAGGACAACTCCGTTGTCGTCTCGCCCACTGAGGAGACCCGCTTTTCCCGCGCCATGTATGGCACGGCCCGCTCCGTGATCGCCGGCATGGTCAAGGGCGTGAGCGTTGGTTACCTCAAGGAGCTCGAAATCCAGGGCGTCGGCTTCAAGGCCAACCTCAAGGGCAAGCAGCTCGACCTCGCGCTCGGTTACTCGCATCCCATTCTTCACAACATTCCGGACGGCATCAAAATCACCGTCACCGATCAGACCAAGCTGAAGATCGAGGGCGCGGACAAGCAGCTTGTCGGTCAGGTCACCGCGGAAATCCGCGCCTACTATCCGCCGGAGCCCTACAAGGGCAAGGGCGTGCGCATCGTTGGCGAACACGCCGAACGCGTCCGCCGCAAGGAAGGCAAGACCGTCGCCTAACCGCACCACCACCATGAAAACCGTTTACAAGGCCCAGCTCCTCCAGAAGCGCAAATGGCGCATCCGCAAAAAGGTGACCGGCACGGCCGCCCGTCCGCGTCTCAGCGTCAAGTTTTCCGGCAAGCACATCTACGCGCAGGCCGTCAACGACGACGCCGGTTCGACCCTCGTCTTCCTCTCGACCCTCGATCCCGAGGTGCGGAAGCAGAAGGTGAAATGCAACATCTCCGGCGCGAAGTCGCTTGCCATTGCCTTCGCCGCCAAGGCCAAGGCCGCCGGCATCACCGCCGTCGTATTCGACCGCAACGGCCGTCCCTACCACGGCCGGGTCAAAACCTTTGCCGAAGCCGCCCGCGAGGGTGGTCTCCAGTTCTAATCTCCGCCCTATGAATTACAATTCAACCCGCTCGTCCTCCGGTCCCCGTTCGAACAATGATTCGGCTGAGCCCGGCATGTTTGAGAAAGTCGTCTTCATCAACCGTTGCGCCAAGGTCGTGAAGGGCGGCCGCCGCTTCAGCTTCTCCGCGCTTTCCGTCGTCGGAGACGGCAAGGGCAATGTCGGCATCGGCTATGGCAAGGCCAACGAGGTTCCCGATGCCATCAAGAAGTCCACCGAATCCGCCAAGAAACGCATGGTTTCCGTCAAGCTCAAGGGCGGCACCATCCCGCACGAAGTGCTCGGCGAATTCGATGGCGGCAAGGTTTTTCTCCGCCCTGCTTCCAATGGCACCGGTCTGATCGCCGGTGGCGGCGTCCGCGCCGTCCTCGAGGCTGCCGGCGTCCACAACGTTCTCACCAAGTCGATGGGTTCCAAGAATCACATCGCGGTCGTCCATGCCACCCTCAACGGCCTGCGCAAACTCCGCCTCGAAGAGGACTTCAAGATCCTCCGCGCCTAAGCAACCAAACTCCGAGTCGTCTCCCTGTGCGGGGGCCGGCGCCCAAATCAGGAATCACTCAAATGCGTCTCCATAATCTCACGAACACTCCCGGTGCGGTGCACCGGAAGAAGCGCGTCGGCTGCGGCGAGGGCGGCGGTCACGGCAAGACCTCCACCCGTGGCGGCAAGGGCCAGAGCGCCCGCTCCGGCAGCTCCATCCGCCCCGGCTTCGAAGGCGGCCAGATGCCCCTGTACCGCAAGCTGCCGCATCGCGGTTTCAACAACTATGAATTCCGGACCAGCTATGCCGTCATCAACGTCGGCGACCTGGCCCGGCTCGACGCAGCGATCTCCGAGGTGAACGCCGAAGTGCTGGCCAAGGCCGGTCTCGTGCGCCCGGGCATCACACTGCTCAAGGTCCTTGGCGACGGCGAAATCAGCCGGGCGCTCAAGGTCACGGCCCAGAAATTCACCGGTTCCGCCAAGGCCAAGCTTGAGAAGGCCGGCGGTCAGGCCATCGTGGGCTGACGCCCTCATTTTGGATTTCCGAATTTGGATTTTTGATTGAAGGCCCCCGGGGCGCGACAGTCCAAAGAACAAATCGGAAATCGAGAAGCAAAAATCAAAAATTACTCCCCGTGTTCTCCGCCTTCACGAACTCCATGAAAATCCCCGAGCTTCGCTCGAGGATTCTCTACACGCTTGCGCTGCTTTTTGTGGCTCGCGTTGGCGCGCACATTCCGCTGCCCGGCATCGACCCGAAGCCGTTGCAACAATTTTTCGCCGACCAGACCGCGGCCGGCACCGGCGGTCTCGTGAGTCTCTACAACATGTTCACGGGCGGCGCGCTCACGAAAGGCGCGGTTTGCGCGCTGGGCATCATGCCGTATATCAGCGCCTCGATCATCTTTCAGTTGATGACGGCGGTCCTGCCGGCGCTCAGCCGTCTGCAGCAGGAAGGTGATGTTGGCCGCCAGAAGCTTACGCAATACACCCGCTACGCCACCGTTTTCATCTGTGTGGTGCAGGGCGTCCTTCTGATTCTTTCGCTCGAGAATCCCGCCAAGCTTTTCAGCGGTTTTGATGTGAACCATTATGGCCAGATTGTAGTGGTTGGCAAATTCTGGTTCCTGGTCCAGTCGACGGTCATCATGACCGCGGGCACAATGCTGCTGATGTGGCTGGGCGAACAGATCACCCAGCGCGGCATCGGCAACGGTGTCTCCCTGCTTATCACCGTCGGCATACTGGCCGACATCCCGGGCGCGGCCACTCAGACCTACCAGCTCTTCTTTGCTCCCGTCGGCGTGGCCAAGCTCGGCCTGCCCCAGGGCGTCATGATGGCCGCGCTCTTCATCATCGTGACAATGGGCATCATTGCAGTGACGCAGGGTCAGCGCAAAATCCCCGTGCAATACGCCAAGCGTGTCGTCGGCCAGAAAGTTTACGGCGGCCAGAGTTCGTTTCTGCCGCTCAAGGTCAACTACTCGGGCGTCATGCCGGTCATCTTTGCCACGGCCATCCTGCTTTTCCCCCAGACGATCATGTCGCAGGCCGGCGCGGCCTTTAACATCAAGTTTCTGGTTGAGTTTGCCAACGATCTGCTGCGCGGCCACCCGGTTTACTACATTGGCAATGCCCTGCTGATTCTTTTCTTCAGCTACTTCTGGGTGTCCGTCATGTTCAAGCCGATCCAGATTGCCGATGATTTGAAGAAATACGGCGGCTACATTCCCGGCGTCCGCCCGGGTGAGCCAACCGCCAGCTTCCTCGATTTTATCATGACCCGCCTGACCCTGGCCGGCGCGATATTCCTGACCATCATTGCCATCATCCCCGACCTGCTGTTGTTCGAATTGAAGGTTCCACCCCGCGTCGCTTATTTCTTCGGTGGCACCGGCATGTTGATCGTCGTCGGTGTCATTCTGGACACAATGCGGCAGATCGAAACCTTCCTGCTCCAGCGCCACTACGACGGCTTCCTGAAGAAAGGTCGCATTCGTGGTCGCAGCACTTCCGCCAACGTGGCGATTGGTGAGGCGGCCAGCGATAAAACCGTCATGCAACTTACTGCAGTCATGGTGGTTATATTGCTGATTGGCCTGACTGCATGGGCCATCCGGCACTTTGCTCTTTAATACTTTACTTCAATGAAGGGGGCTGAACACTCCAGCGCCTTTTACGCTCTCGCATCTGCGAAGGCGAAAATCCTTCTCCTTGGTCCATCCGGCCCGCACTTCGCGGCGCTGGTTCTCCAAGGTCGTTCTTTGAATCTTGAGCACGTCTCTCCTGCGTTTCTTGTGCAACAGGAGATTTCGCGACGCACCCTGCACGGCCAGCAAGCTGCGCAGGCGTTCACGCGCGGTTCCGCCGTGCCTGACCAGCTCCACCTTGCGCTTTTGCGCAAATGGTTCTGGGCGCGCAAACCCGATGCGGGATTCCTTCTCGAAGGCTTCCCGGCTACGCTGCTCCAAGCGTTGGTGTTCGACGAGTGGCTCGAAGCCCGCGGTGAAAATCTCACCGCGGTTTTTGCCGCTCCCCGGTCCTCTGCAGCCTTGGCGCAGGAGGATGTCGTCACCCATTACCGCACCCAAGGGCTCCAGTCCGGAGCCATTCCCGCCGCCGCCTGATGATTCCGATTAAAAACCCGGAGGCGATCAAGCGGATGCGCGAATCCTGCGCCATTGCCGCCACTGTTCTCGCGCGGCTGAAGGAGCAGGTCCGTCCCGGTATTACGACCTACGACTTGGATCAAATCGGCCGCGATCTCATCGCCTCGTTCGGCGCCCGCAGCGCCTGCCACGGCTACCAGTTGCACTCGCGCCGCTATCCGGCCTACACCTGTCTCTCGGTCAACGATGAGGTGGTACATGGCATCGGCTCCCTCAAACGCATCCTGCGCGACGGGGACATCATCTCGCTCGACATCGTGGTCGAATACAACGGCTACATCGGCGACAACGCCCTGACAGTCCCGATCGGCACCATTGCCCCGCGTACCGCCGAACTGCTGAAAGTCACGGCGGAAGCCCTCCAGGTCGGCATCAGGCAGGCCGTTACCGGCAACCGCATCGGTGACATCTCGCACGCGGTGCAGACTTTCGTCGAATCGCACGGGTTCAGCGTCGTGCGTGAAATGGTCGGCCACGGGGTCGGACGTTCGATGCACGAAGAGCCGCAAATCCCGAACTTCGGGCGCCGCAATTCCGGTGATAAAATCAAGCCCGGCATGACGTTCGCGATCGAACCCATGGTCAACCTCGGTCGCTACGAAGTCCGCACGCTCACCGATGGCTGGACGGTCGTCACCTCCGACGGCTCGCCCTCCGCCCACTTCGAACACACGGTGCTGACCACTGATTCCGGCCCCGAGATCCTCACGATTCCGCGCCCCGTTTCCTGATAAATTTCCTTCTCTATCTCTCAACAACCAACTCTCAACCCAATCACCCATGCCTCGTCTCCTCGGCGTTGAACTTCCCGCCAAAAAGAAAATCGGATACTCCCTCCGGTACATCTACGGCATTGGCCCCGCCCGGGCCGACCTCATCATTGCGGCCGCCGGCCTTGATGCCAACATGCGCGCCTCGGATCTCTCCGAGGAGCAGCTCAACAAGATTCTCCACGTCATCACCGACAACAAGTGGGTGGTGGAGGGTGATCTGCGCCGCGACATTGCCGGCAACCTGAAGCGCCTTCAGGCCATCAATTGCTACCGTGGCATCCGTCACCGCCGCGGCCTCCCGGTTCGCGGCCAGCGTACCAGCACCAACGCCCGTACCCGCAAAGGTCCGCGCAAGACCGTGGGTGTCACCAAGGTCAAGGAACCCTCAGCTGCTTCTTAAAAACCACCTATCTCCATGTCCGAAGAGAAATCAGTCCCCAAGAAGGAAAAGACGCCCAAGAAGGCCGCCGCTGCTGCCGTCGAGGCCGCTCTGGCGGCCGAGGCCAAGCCCGCCGACAGCCATGCCGAGGTCCCCGCCAAGGCGGGCAAGGCGCCCAAGGCCCCCGCCGACGCAGCCGCCCCGGCTGCTCCCGTTGAACTGGTCGGTGGCGTGCCAAAGGCCGTCACCGCCGAGGACCTCCTCAAGGAAGAACTGGCTTCGGTCAAGGTCCGCAAGGCCAAGGGCTCGAAGAACATCACCTCCGGCATCGCGAACATCGCGGCCACCTTCAACAACACGATCGTCTCGATCACCGACGCCAAGGGTAACGTCATCTCCTGGTCCAGCGCCGGCAAGTGCAACTTTCGCGGTTCGCGCAAGTCCACCGCCTACGCCGCCCAGGTGGTGGCGCAGGACGCCGCCCGCAACGCCATGGCCCACGGCCTCAAGGAGGTCCAGATTCGCG
>CAZBLQ010000172.1:0-6607 GCA_964492635.1 uncultured Oleiharenicola sp. | reverse complement strand
GTGATCCACCCAGCCGAAGTTCGTGACGACCCGCGTCGCACTCCACCACGCGGTCAGTCCCATCCCGGCAACCACCACCACCACAGCGGCCAACAGCCCGACGATTTTCTTGATTTGACCGGCCGCCATTTGCGTCATGCGCCGAACGTGGCGGCAAAACCGCGGCGGTTCGAGAAAAGATTTGGCCGCACGCGCACCCACCCCGGCGCTCAGTCCTTGGTCTCCAGCGTTTCCTTCACGTGATACCGCTGGCGCGCGCGGACGACCTGGTAGGTGCGGCCGATGTATTCGCCGATGAGGCCGATGCCGACCATGGTCACGCTGATGAGGAAAAACAGAATGCCGAAGAGCGTGAACACCCCCTTGGTGTCGTCGTTGAGGAATATCCGATAGTAGGCCAGGACGAGCACGAGCAAAAAGCTTCCGGCCGAGCACAGCATCGCGAACATCGTGAAAATCTGCAGCGGCACGAGGGAGAAGCCGGTGATCAGGTCGAAATTCAGCCGGATGAGCTGGTAGAGCGAATAGTTCGACGCGCCGGCGTTCCGCTCGTCGTGCTGCACGCCGACCTCCGCCGGCCGGCTCGAAAAGCTGTAGGCCAGGGCGGGGATGAAGGTGTTGATGGCGCCGCTGCGCACGATGGCGTCGATCACCGGCCGCGTGTAGGCCCGGAGCATGCAGCCCTGGTCGGTCATCTCGATGTTCGTCGTCTGGCTGCGCACGAAATTGATCAGCTTGGAGGCGAGCGTGCGGAAGAGGGAGTCCTGCCGCTTGAGGCGGTAGCCGCCGACGTAGTCGTGGCCGGCGGCGATTTTTTCCAGGAGTTTCGGGATCTCCTCGGGCGGGTTCTGCAGGTCGGCGTCGAGCGTGACCACGATGTCGCCGCGCACGCGCTCGAACGCGGCCATGATGGCCATGTGCTGGCCGTAGTTGGCGTTGAAATCGATGACGCGGGTGACGTCGGGCCGGGCCGCATGCTGCGCCTTCAGGAGTTCGATTGAGCGGTCGGCGCTGCCGTCGTTGGTAAAGATGACCTCGTAGCGGCGGCCGAGTCCGTCGAGCACCGGGTAGAGTCGCGCGAACAGCGTCGGGAGATTGGCCTCCTCGTTATAGACGGGAATGACGACGGAGAGCTGGACGGAGGGCGCGGCGCTCATGATTTTTGATTGGTTTGGACAATGCGGACCAGGGCGCCGGCCACCCGCGCGATGTCAGCCTGGGTCATGGCCGGAAAAAGCGGCAGCGTGAGGATGTTCCGACCCGCGTATTCGGCGTGCGGGAAATCGCCGTCCTTCCAGCCCAGCCGGCGGTAGAGCGCGAACAGGTGGATGGCGGGATAATGCACACCCGTGCCGATGCCGGCGGCGTGGAGCTGCGCCATCACGTCAGCCCGTTTGAGCGAGAGCCGCTCCTCCGGCAGCACAACCTGGAACATGTGCCAGTTGCTGTGGGCAAAGTCGGCGACCGGCAGGCGGAGGCCGGTTTTGCCGGCTTGAAGCGCCTCGAACTGTTCAAAGTAGGCTTGGGCGAGTTCCCGGCGTTTCGCCGTGAAAGTGTCGAGGTGCGGCAACTGTCCGAGGCCGACGCGCGCGGCGACGTCAGTGAGGTTGTATTTGCCGCCGACCAGCTCGACTTCCATGCCGTCGTGGCCGGTTTTCACCACACCCTGCAGCCGGTATTGTTCGGCGAGCTTCGCTTCGCGTTCGTCGTTCAGCACGAGGCCGCCGCCTTCGATTGTGGTGATATTCTTGTTGGCGTGGAAACTGAAGGAAACGAAGTCGCCGAAAGTACCGATACGTTTTCCCTTCCAGGTGCTGCCGAAAGACTGCGCGGCATCCTCGACCACGCGGAGATGGTATTTTTTTGCGATAGCGTAGAGCCGGTCGCGATCCACCGGCAGGCCCGACAAATCAACCGGGATGATGGCCCGGGTGGCGGGAGTGATGGCGGCTTCGACCCGGTCGAGATCGATGTTGCGGGTGACCGGATCGATATCGACGAAGACCGGCTTGGCGCCGACATCGAGGACGATGTTGCTGGTGGCGACCCAGGAGAGCGGCGTGGTGATGACCTCGTGGCCGGGACCAATGCCGGCGATGCGCAGAGCGATTTCCAGGGTGCAGGTGCCGGAGTTGAAGGCGCGCACGGGGCGGCCGCCGCAATATTCGGAGAGTTTCGTCTCGAAGGCTTTTACTTGCGGACCGGAAGTGATCCAGCCGGAGCGCAACACCTCGGCTACGCCGGCAATGGTCTCCTCGTCGATGGTTGGGCGCGTGAAAGGCAAAAATGGCGCGGCGGGCTTGGCCGGAGCTGCATTCTGGGCGGCCCTTGCGACGGGCTCGGGGCGGGCGGGAGTGGGCATGTCAGGGTTGGTTGCTGAAAAGATAATGATCCTTGGTCTGGCCAAGCAAATGATAATGGAACGCCGGGTCGGCGAAGAGTTCCTTTACTTCGCTCCGCCGGGCGACGACCCAGAGGCGCGCCGGGCCGTTCCACTGGTGGCGGAATTCGACATCGTCGATGAACCGGCCGCTGGCCCGCGCCGCGCCGTCCTCCTCCAATTCCAGTTCGCCCTTGGCCTGGGCTCCGACGAGATCCACGACCCGTTCCGCGTAAAACGTGAAATCGTGGAAAAAATCGTGGTAGTGCAGCACGCGATCCCCCGGTTGGGCACCGGCCTTCACGAGCAGGGCCAGCGGTTTCGTGCCGGGCTTCGGGATGTCCGGCGCGGCGAATTGCAGCAAGGCCAGGAACAGCGCAATGGTCACACCCATGCCTCCCAGGGCGGTGCTGACGCCGCGAGTCTTCGCCAGCCAGGGAGCGATGATACCGCCAAGCAGCAGCACGGCCGCCATCGCGAAGGCGAACGGCTGGAGGGAGAGAGCTTGGTCGGCGTCCATGCGCACGAGGGTTGGCCGCGCCACCACCACGCACAGCGCGACCGCCAGCAACCCGCAGACAAAAGAAAACACCCCCAGCCCGACGCGCAGCCGCTCCACACTTTCCTCCTGCTTGACCTTCGCCAGCCAGGCGCCGATGAGTACCGCCAGTGCCGGAAAAACAGGCAGTATATAGGTCGGTAGTTTCGAGTGGTTTACCGTGAAGAACAGAAAAATAAAACCCACCCACGTGACCAGGAACCACGCGTCCGCATTTTTTGCCCTATCCGGCCAGCCGCCCCGCACGGCATCGCGCCCCGCCGGCCATAAAAAACCAACCCACGGGATCGACCCGGCCAGTACAATCCCGATGTAGTAGTACCATGGTCCCGGCCGCGAGGCCACCGGGGTCAGGAAGCGCAGCCAGTGCTCATAGACGAAATAGCGGTGCACCCAGGTCTCGTTGTGCCAGGCCGCCAGCACATGCCACGGGGCGGCGATCGCGAGGAAGAGCAGGGCACCGGTCGGCAGATGGAACGGACGCAGCCGCTTCCACTGGTTGAAAACCAGCAGCCACAAAAACATCACTGCGCCCGTGACGAGGAACCCGATCAGGCCCTTGGTGAGCGTGGCGAGCGCGGCGCTTGCGTAGAGGCCGTAGAAAAGCCACCGCCGTTTCGCGCCCGGTGGTTCGCGCACGCCCAAAATGAAACAGAACAGCGTGGCGCTCATCAACACCGATACCGCCATGTCGAGCAGGATGATGTGCGCGATGGCAAAGTAGAGCAGCGACGTGCCCAGCACCGCGGCCGAGAACAGCCCCGCGGCGCGTCCGTAAAGGCTTCGGGCGGCAGCATAGGTCAGCAGCACGCCCCCGAGCGCAAACAGCACCGGCATGGCGCGCATGGACCATTCGCTGGGACCGAATATTTTCAAACAGCCCGCCACAGCCCAGTACATCAGGGGAGGTTTCTCGAAATAATTCACCCCGTTGAGTCGCGGGGTGATCCAGTCACCGCTCGCCACCATTTCGCGCGGAATTTCGGCGTAGCGTCCCTCATCAGGATTCCCGAGGGGATAACGGCCGAGCCCGGCGCCATACAACACCGCGCAAAGCAGCGCCAGCCAGAGCAAATCCCGGCCATAGGAAGGGGTGTTCTTCCGGGCTGAAGATACGGAAGGGGTATCCGGCATAACCTCGTGCATACCAAGCCAGAACACCTGAGCCCGCGCCGGCTGCAAGATTACATTCGCAAGCGGAGGGCAAGGCTCCGGCCGGGTTCATTGGAATGAGCCGGGTGGGCTGGCAAAATGGATTGTCGATCCTGATCACGCAGCTGCGGGCTAAAAATTCACAGTGCTGCCGAGGCATTTATGTTTTCTGGAAACATGCGCACGCTTTCAGGGCGGATATTTACTTTTACCAAAAGCTGGCATTAGTGTCCGGTGGCACAAAGAGTTATAGGCGCGATGAACGTAACCCGAGCAGGTCTCCCACCGTCTCCTTTTCCGTGGATAACACACGGAAACAACTGACATGGCTGATGACTCGTTCGACCTGCCCGGTTGCCTTGAACGCGTGCGCCGCCACGATCAGGCCGCGGCCCGCGAGCTCGTCGAGCACCTTTACCCACTCGTCATCCGCATCGTGCGGTCCCATCTGCCGCGGCGCGTCGCCGAGGAAGATCTGGCCCAGGATATCTTTCTAAAAATGTTCACCCGGATCGAACAGTACCAGGGCGCCGTGCCGTTCCCGCACTGGGTTTCCCGCATCGCGGTGACGACCTGCATCGACCAATTGCGCGCCCAAAAACGCCGGCCGGAGTTCCGTTGGGCCGATTTGTCGGAAAACGAGGCCGAGGTGCTGGACAACGTGCTCACGGATGAGCGCGACACCCTGCCCGGCGATGCCTTGGCGGCCCGTGAACTGGTCCACAAGCTGCTTGACCAGTTGAAGCCCGCCGACCGGCTGGTCATCCAGTTGCTCGACCTGGAGCAAAAGACGATTGCCGAGATCAGCGCCCAGACCGGCTGGAACCAGACCCTCGTGAAAGTGCGCGCATTTCGTGCACGACGGAAATTGCAAAAACTATTTCAGGAACTACAAAGCAAGGAGAAATCATGAACCTGTTCGACCACCAATGGCGGAAACTCACCACACTCGCGCGGCAGGCCGGCGATGAGCGCGACTCCGCGGCCCCGTATGGTTTTGCCACCCGCATCGCCGCCCAGGCGGCGAGCAGCCCCACGGCGGGCCCCGGGGCGGCATTCGAGCGCTTTGCCCTGCGCGGCCTGATCGTCGCGGCGGCGTTCGGGGTGGGAGCGATTGCTTTTAATTTTTCAAGCATCATGCTGGAGCCAACCGACGAGTATGCCACGACCGATCCCATGACCGAGATGCTCGACCTTTCCTGACATGAACAAGCCCTGGAAAATGGTCCTGATACTCGCCGGCATCTTCGTCCTTGGCGGGATCACCGGGTCTTTTGTGACCTTGCGCATCGGCCACCAATGGATGGCCCGGCGTCCGGGGCCGGAGCAATGGGCTCCCAACCACCTCAAACGGCTGGTTGATCGTCTCGACTTGAACCCCGAGCAGACGGAGCAGATCCGTCCGATCGTACACCGCAACATGGAGGAAATGAACCGTCTGCGCAACGAATCCATGGCGGAGACAAGACGCATCTTTGAGCGCATGGAGAGGGAAATCTCCGAAAAGCTCACGCCGGAGCAGCGCACCAAGTTTGAGCAGATGAACAAGGAATTCCGGGAACGGGCGAGAAGGTTCATGCAGGACCGCCCGAACCGGCAAAACGGTTCTGGCGGTTCTCATCATGGGGAGCACGAGCAACCCGCGGACGAGCCGGGCCAACCTCGCGGTGAAACGCCACCGGACAAGCCACCGGGTGGATAAGCCGCTTTGTAAGTTTTAAAAGCGCAACAAAGCGCCTTTACTATTTTGGTTGAAAGAGGAGGGGTCCGACCTACGTTCCGCCTTGGCCAGGCGCCATGCATGCGCAGGCGCGTGAACCCCGCCAGGGCCGGAAGGCAGCAACGGTGACGACGTCCTTCCAGTGCCGTGGATTGCCTGGCCACTTTGTTTTACCGCACCGCGGGAAAACATACGCGTCGGAGCTGCGCGTCAGCGCAGAGGAGGCGGGTCCACCTTACCGAACATCAGGCTCGCTTTTCTGTTTTTCTGACCTCTGATTTCTGACCTCTGATATGTCCGGTTCCTACCAGGTCATTGCCCGCAAGTGGCGTCCGCAGACGTTTGACGACGTCGTGGGACAGGACCACGTGGTCCGCACGCTGAAGAACGCCATCGCCCGCAACCGGATCGCACACGCCTACCTGCTCGTGGGCCCGCGCGGCACCGGCAAGACCAGCACTGCGCGCATTTTCGCGAAGGCGCTCAACTGCACCGGCGGACCCAAGGCCGACTTCGATGTCAACGACCCCATCTGCGTGTCCATCGCCGACGGCTCGTGCCTCGATGTTATCGAGATCGACGGTGCCTCGAACAACGGCATCGAACAGGTGCGCGAGTTGCGCGACACCGTTCGTTATGCGCCGGCCCAGGGCAAATTCAAGGTCTACATCATCGACGAAGTCCACATGCTCACGACCCAGGCATTCAACGCGTTGCTCAAGACCCTCGAGGAGCCGCCGCCGCACGTGAAGTTCATCTTCGCCACCACCGATGTGCAAAAGGTGCTGCCGACCAT
>CAZBLQ010000171.1:0-6744 GCA_964492635.1 uncultured Oleiharenicola sp. | reverse complement strand
CGATGGACCGCGACAACCGCTGGGAGCGCGTGCAGCAGGCCTACGACATGCTGACGGGGCGAAAAATCCTGGCGACCGCCCGGAGCGCCGAAGAAGCCATGCAGTCATACTACAAGCATCCGCTTACTGAGACTCAAAAAGGTGATGAGTTCGTGCCCGCGACCTGCGTCATCGGCGCCGACGGCCGGCCGCTGGCCACGATTGGCAATGGCGACGCCGTGCTCTTCTACAATTACCGTGGCGACCGGCCGCGCGAAATCACGAAGGCGTTTGTGCTCGATGAGTTCAAGGGCTTTGATCGCGGTCCAAAGCTCGATCTCTATTACGCCACCATGACGGAATATGAGTCCGGCCTGCCCGTGCAGGTCATTCTGCCGAAGCCGGAGAAATTGAAAAACATCCTCGGCCAGGTGGTCAGCGAGGCGGGCCTCGCCCAGTTCCGCTGCGCGGAGACGGAAAAAAACCCGCACGTCACTTTTTTCTTCAACAACTACCGCAAGGATCCGTTTCCCGGCGAGGATCGCGCCTGCCCGCCGAGTCCCAAGGTAGCGACCTACGACATGCAACCCGAAATGTCCGCCAGCGAGGTCACGCGCCTCGCGAAAGAAGCCATCCTGTCCGGCAAATACGGCCTGATCGTGGTGAATTTTGCGAACCCCGACATGGTGGGTCACACCGGTTCGCTGCCTGCGGCCATCAAGGCGGTCGAAGCCACGGACCGGGGAGTGGGGGAGTTGCTGGCCGCGCTGGACCAGCGGCAAGGCAAGGCGGTGATTCTGGCCGATCATGGGAATTGCGAGCAAATGTGGGACCCGGTTGCGAACAGCCCGCATACTTCGCACACCCTCAATCTTGTCGAGGTGTTCGTGGTGGGCGCCGGGCTGGTCGCGGGTAAAACCCGGATGCGTACTGGCGGGCGGCTGGCCGACATCGCCCCGACCGTGCTGCAGTTGATGGACCTGCCCAAGCCGGCGGAGATGACCGGCCAGAGTCTGATTATGACATAAGAATATCTATTTGCGCTCGCCTGCCGGGCCCAGCTTAGTTCCGCCTTCCGTCTCCATGCAACGCACCCATCACTGCGCCCAACTCACGAAAGCCGATCTCGGCACCACCGCATCGCTCGCCGGCTGGGTGGACTCGGTCCGCGATCACGGCGGCATCATCTTTGTCGATCTGCGCGACCGCCAGGGTATCACGCAGGTGAAGTTCGACTCGTCGCTCCGCGAGCAGGCGGCCCATCTCAAGGATGAGTCCGTCATCGGCGTCCAGGGCAAGGTTGAATTGCGCCCGGCCGACATGGTGAACAAAAATCTGCCGACCGGCGAAATCGAAGTCGATGCCACGGAGCTGGTGGTGCATAATATTTCCGACACCCCGCCTTTCCCGCTGACTGATGCGGGCGGTGACAAGGTCAACGAGGACCTGCGCCTGACCTACCGCTATCTCGACCTGCGCCGGCCGAAGATGCGCAAGAACCTGGTCACCCGCCATCGCGCGACCAAGGCCGTGCGCGACTACTTCGACGCGCAGGGTTTTATCGAGGTTGAGACGCCCGCGCTTTTCAAAAGTACGCCCGAGGGCGCGCGCGAGTACCTCGTGCCGTCGCGCATCCATCCCGGCCAGTTCTACGCTCTCTCGCAGTCCCCGCAGCAGTTCAAGCAGATCCTCATGGTGGCCGGCGTGGAGAAATATTTCCAGATCGCCCGCTGCTTCCGCGACGAGGATCTGCGCTCCGACCGCCAGATGGAATTCACCCAGATCGACGTCGAGGCTTCGTTCATCGACCGTGAGGGCATCTATGCGCTTTTCGAAGGCATGCTGCAGAAGGTCTGGAAGGATGTGCTCAACCACGATCTGCCCGTGCCGTTCCCGCGCCTCGCCTACCAGGATGCGATGAACCGCTACGGCGTCGACAAGCCCGACACCCGCTTCGGCTTGGAACTGGTTGATCTCTCCGCCACGTTTAAGGCGTCTACCTTCAAGGTCTTCGCTTCCACGGTTGCCGCCGGCGGTTGCGTGAAGGCGGTCAATGCCAAGGGTCTGGCGGACATCACGCAGGGCGAGATTGGCGCACTGGAGGAGATCGCGAAATCGCTGGGGGCGAAGGGCCTCGCCTTCATCAAGGTCGAGGGCGGCGAATGGAAGTCGCCCATCGTCAAATTTTTCTCCGAGACCGAAAAGGCCGAGCTCACGCAGAAGCTCTCCATCGCTGACGGCGACATCATCTTCTTCGCCGCTGCGCCTTGGGAGCGCGCCTGCGCCATCCTGGGCCGCACCCGGCTGGAGGCGGCGCAGCTCCTCGTCAAGCGCGGCAAGCTCAGCATTCCCGCCAACCAGTGGAATTTTCTCTGGGTCGTGGATTTTCCGCTCATGAGCTACGACGAGGAGAAAAAGAGCTACGTGGCGACACACCATCCCTTCACGGCGCCGGTGGGCGAGGACGAGAGACTGCTCGACAGCGACCCCAAGGCGGTGCGCGGCCAGCACTACGATGTCGTGCTCAACGGCATGGAGCTGGGCGGCGGCTCGATCCGGATCCATCAGCCGGCGTTGCAGAAAAAGGTTTTCGAGGACGTGCTCAAGATCCCGGCCGAGGTGGTCGAGAACCGCTTTGGTTACATGCTCAAGGCCTTCACCTTTGGCGCGCCGCCGCACGGCGGCATCGCGTTCGGCCTCGACCGCATGGTGGCGCTGCTCTGTGGCACCACCAGCATTCGGGATGTCATTGCGTTTCCCAAGACGCAGAAGGCCCAGGATCTCATGGCGCAGAGCCCGACCCCGGTCACGGCGAAACAGCTCAAGGACCTGCATATCCAGACGGTCGTGCCGCCACAGTAAGCCTTGCGCTGGCCGCTCAATCAGCGAAAGCTGGCCCGGTTGCCCCTACCCCCATGAAACTAATCACTGCCATCATCAAGCCGTTCAAACTCGATGCCGTTAAGGAAGCGTTGGCCGCCGCCGGCGTGGAAGGAATGACCGTGACCGAGGTCAAAGGCTTCGGCCGGCAGAAAGGCCACACCGAGAGCTACCGCGGCAGCGAGTACACCGTTGATTTCCTGCCCAAGGCGAAAATCGAAATCGCGGTGGCGGATGATATGAAGGAGAAGGTCATTGTCGCCATTGCCAATGCCGCCAAGACCGGCAAGATCGGCGACGGGAAAATCTTCGTGACGCCCCTTGACGAGGTTATCCGCATCCGCACCGACGAGCATGGCGATGCCGCCATCTGAGGGATGCGTGGAATTGATCCCCCGTTTGCCTGGCCGGCCGCTCTCGGGTGCCGGCCTTTGCTTAAGCGATATTCCGAGGCAGTCGCCCGATTCCGGCAATGCGGACAATCGCCGCATATGGATTGGAAGACGGGCTGCTGGCATCGAATTTGCTGTTATTCGGCTGGGATCCACCAGGCGGGCATCAACCGAAATCTCCGGCTGATATTGAATCGCAGGGTCTCGACATCAACGGACACGGCACTTAACATCACTGCCATCAACCAATCAATCCCATGAAACTTGTCACTGCTATCATCAAACCCTTCAAGCTTGAGGAAGTGAAGGAAGCGCTCACCGCCATCGAGATCGAGGGAATGACCGTGACCGAGGTCAAAGGCTTCGGCCGGCAGAAAGGTCATACCGAGATCTACCGCGGCAGCGAATATACAGTGGATTTCCTGCCCAAGGTGAAAATCGAGATCGCGGTGGCCGACGACATTCTCGACAAGGTGGTCTCCACCATCGCCAAGGCGGCCAAAACCGGCAAGATCGGCGACGGCAAGATCTTCATCACGCCGCTCGACGAAGTGCTGCGCATCCGCACCGACGAACGCGGCGACGCCGCGGTCTGACGCGTATACCACCCGCTACCAGCCAGCCGGTCGCCTTGGGGAGGCCGGCTTTTTGCTTTTCACCGGGGGCAAGGCCGGTGATTCTATCCCATCCCCATTCCCGATGGCTGCACTAACCCGTATCAAAGTCCTGGATTCACATACCGGCGGCGAGCCGACCCGCCTCGTGCTTGAGGGCGGACCTGACTTGGGGCGCGGTCCGCTGAGTGAGCGGGTGAAGATTCTAAAGGAAAAACATGACGAGTTCCGCTCCGCCGTCGTGAACGAGCCGCGCGGTTCCGATGTCATGGTGGGCGCGTTGCTCTGCGAGCCGCACGAGCCCGGCTGCCAGTTCGGGGTTGTTTTCTTCAACAACATCGGGTGCCTCGGCATGTGCGGCCATGGCACCATCGGAATGGTGGTCTCCCTGGCCCACCTGGGTCGCATCAAGCCCGGCGCCCTGCGGATCGACACGCCCGTCGGGCCGATCGACGCGATGCTCCACGCCAATGGCGAGGTGTCGTTCACCAATGTGCCCAGCTATCGCAAGGAAAAGGAACTGGCGCTATACCTGCCGGGCGTCGGCGACGTGATGTGCGATTTGGCCTGGGGCGGGAACTGGTTTTGCCTGATTGAAAACCACGACCAGAAGCTGGAACTGGCCAACGTCGCGCAACTCACCGATTATGCCTCGCGCATCCGCCAGGCGGTCAGCGACTCGGGTTTTCCCGAGGTGGACCATGTCGAACTCTTCGGTCCCTCGGCCAAACCGGGAGTGAACAGCAAGAATTTTGTCCTTTGCCCGGGCAAGGCCTATGATCGGTCGCCCTGCGGCACGGGCACGAGCGCCAAGCTCGCCTGCCTTGCGGCCGACGGCAAACTGGCGGTCGGGGCGGAATGGGTGCAGGAGAGCATCGTGGGCAGTGTCTTTCGCGGGAAATACCGGAAACAGGGCGACAAGATCATCCCAACCATCACCGGCACGGCGCACATCATGGCCGAGGCAACCTTGATTATTGATCCGGCAGATCCTTTCGGCTCGGGCATCCGCCAATAAAATGCGCCAGGCGAAGTCGGTCATCATCTGTGGTGGCGGCATTGTCGGCCTCTGCTCCGCCTATTACCTGGCGCGCGAGGGCTACGCGGTGACTCTGCTGGAGCGGAACGCCGAGGATCGTGATCATTGCGCGCTGGGCAGCGCCGGATTCATTTCACCGAGCCACGTCATCCCGCTTTCGTCTCCGGGCATGGTCTGGCAGGGGCTCAAATGGATGCTGAACCCCCGCAGTCCGTTCTACATCAAACCCCGGCTCGACAGCGACCTCATGCGCTGGAGCTGGCTGTTCTGGCGGGCGTGCAATCAGCGCCATCTGCGCCGCGCCGCGCCCATTCTGCGCGATCTCTGTCTCGGCAGCCGCCGGCTGTTCGAGGAGATCGACGATATCACTGGCAACGTCTTCGAACTCAGTAAAGAGGGTCTGCTCAACCTGTGCAAAACCCAGGAGGGGCTCGATCACGAGGCGCACGGCATGGCACGCATTGCGAATGAACTCGGGGTCGAGGCGCGTGTGCTTGACGCCAGGCAGACCGCCGAGCTCGAGCCCGGCACCAGGCTGGATGTCGCCGGCTCGGTCTATTTTCCCATCGACGCCCACCTGACACCGTGGCGATTCGCGCAGGCCCTGACCGCGCTGCTCAAGGAGATGGGCGTGCGCTTCCAATGGAGCGCCAGCGTCTTTGGCTGGCGGACCGAAGGTGGGCGCATCGCCGCGGTGCAAACCACGGTCGGCGATCTGCTCGCGGATGAATTCGTGCTCACGGGCGGTTCGTGGTCGCCGTCGATGCTGACGGGGCTGGGCCTCCGGCTGCCGATGCAGGCCGGCAAGGGCTATAGCCTGACGCTGCCCAAGCCGCGCTTCAAACTGACCAAATCACTGATTTTCACCGAGCACCGGATTGCCGTTACTCCGATGGGCGAGACGCTGCGCTTCGGTGGCACGATGGAGCTGAGCGGTCTCAACCACGAGGTGCGCCCCGAGCGGGTGCGGCAGATCATCGAGTCGGTACCGCTCTATTTCCCCGAGTTCGGTGAACAGGACTTTGCCGGCATCAAGCCCTGGCACGGCCTGCGTCCCGTTTCACCCGACGGGCTGCCCTACATCGGCCGCTTCAACCGCTATGGGAATCTGACCGCCGCGTGCGGTCACGCCATGCTCGGATTGACCCTCGCGCCCATCACGGGCTTGCTCGTCGCCGAGATTCTGGCCGGCCGCAAACCATCGGTTGCCCTGACCATGCTTAACCCCAATCGATATTCCTGAACTGTAGGGCGTCGTCGCTGACCCCGCCGCGAATGCGCCTTCATTAACAAATGGCGGGATCAGCGATCCCGCCCTGCAAAATCACCCCATGCTCTGGAAAGGTGTCATTCCCGCCATCACGACGAACCTCAAGGCCGACCTCTCGGTGGACCATGCAGCCCTCGCGGCGCATTGTCGCTGGATGGTCGACAGCGGCTGCACCGGCATCGTCGCCTGCGGTTCGCTGGGTGAAGCTGCCACGCTCAGCTTCGATGAAAAAATTGCCATCCTGCGCACTTGTGTCGGGGCCATGGACAACCGCGCGCCAGTCGTGCTTGGCATCGCTTCGCTCAGCACGGTCGAGGCGGTGGCCATGGCCCGGGCGGCGGAACAGGCGGGAGCCGGCGGCCTGATGGTGCTGCCGCCCTATGTCTATACGGGCGACTGGCGCGAGATGAAGGCGCATGTGAGCGCCGTCATCGGTGCGACGAAGCTCTCCTGCATGCTCTACAACAATCCGCCCGCCTATAAAACCGACTTCCTGCCCGAGCAGGTCGCAGAATTGGCCGCGGAGCACGCCAATCTGCACGCCGTGAAGGAATCCAGCGGCGATGTCCG
>CAZBLQ010000170.1:0-6869 GCA_964492635.1 uncultured Oleiharenicola sp. | reverse complement strand
TTGCGCTCTGCGAAAATATGGCGAAGCTGCTCCTCTCGCCGGAGATCGGCCACACTCTTGCCGCCCGCGCCCGCGCCCGGGTCGTGGCACATTTCGAAGCCGGCCTTCTGCTGCCCCGTCACGCTGCGCTCGCGGCCGAGGTGGCGGCCGATCGGGTCATTTGATCTCGATGCGGCCAAGCATGGCCCAGTCACGAGCATAATTTCCGTGCGGACCGGGTCCAACCGTCAGTACCACCACTCCGTCGTGCGGTAATTCGAAGGCGTGTTCGATACGCCGGATGCCGCGATCCGACCCCACGTCGCGCGGGTTGATCATTTTGGAGAAAAAAAGAGCCCGTGTCCCGTCCGGCATTTCCTCTTCCAAGCGAAGTTCAATGCCATCCGACCGGTCTGCCGCGAGCACTTTCGGACCGTAGGCCTCCGGCAGAATGTTCACTTCCGCCGAGAAGGTGCGCAGGCCACCGGAGATTTTGAACCAGAGGCGGGTGTCGGGATGCGCACTGAAGAATTTGCGCCCCTCATATTCAGCCGGGGTAGTGCCGTAGGTGGTGTAGCACTTGAAGGGCATAGGCTGCATCCCGCGGAAATCCTCCTGGTAGCGGTGCAGCAGCTTGCTCGTCTCAAGCTCCCGCCGGAGCAACGGGTCGGATTCACCGGCGGCCGGATCAAGCAGCGTGATTCCCGGCACGTCCCGCAGGAGTGCGGCGGCATGCGGCCGGATCTGTTCATGGAGCAGCACCGTCATATCGCGGTACTGGAAGGCGGGCCGGGGATCGATCTGGAAATACTGCGCGGCGAGACTGATCAGAATCTGATTTTGAGTCTGGTCACCCCGTAGCACCAGTGCGGTGACTTCCTCGCCCTTCAACTGCGCAAAGGCGGGGTGAATCATGTCCCAAGTTTGCTCGAGACTGCGCCGGATCATGAAGGCCCGGCGTTGTGAATAATAGGGGATGATGGAACTCCAATCGTCCCCGGCAATGACCATGACCTCGTCGGGCGCCATGACGGCGCGCAATGCCCGGGTGAGATTGTCGCCTCCGTTGCTGATCTGTTTCTGATCGGGATAATAATAACCCAGATAACCGCCCATCTGCAGCCCATAGACCGCGAGCGCCGCCGCCCAAGCCGCCACCCGCGGCAGCCGCGACTCGAATACCCCGCAAACCGCCAGGCCAAACGCGACCATGAGGGTGAAGGCACTGGCGACGTAATAGTATTCGTGCCACGCGTAAAGAACCGGGAAGATCAGTTGCACGGCAAGAAACAGCAACCCGAGCAGACCGATCAGCCCCCACCAGCGCCGCGCAAAAACCACCGCGAGCAGGGCACAGCCGACCAAGACCGGCACCGAGGTCAAATCATGAACCAGCACCTGCCAGTGCTGCCGCCAAAGATCGGGCGAAAACCGGACGCCCGTGCCGAAATTGTAAGCGGTCAGCCGGCTGGAAATCATGAAATTTCCGGCCACGGAATGCGCCTTGATCGCATCCGTGTAGTGCACCCACCAGATAGAGGCGGAGAATGGGATTGCGACCGCCAGGGCGCACCACAGCACGCGACCGCCGAGCGCCCGCCCGCGCACTTGGGCAGGCTGCCGCCAGTCCTCCCAAAACCACCAGAGCGTCCACAGGAAGGCGGGCATCAGGAAAAAGAAATACGTCGTCACCTTCACCAGGCCGCAGCCGGTGCCGGCGACCGACGCCACCAACAGCCACCACCCATTCCGTTTCTCCACCGCCCGCACATAGCCCAGCAGGAACCACGCGCCAAACAGCAGCGCCATGGTTTCAATCAGAAAAGCGCGCGCATAATAGATGTAGAGCGGGCACGTTAGCACCAGCCCGAGGACCAGCAGCCGCCGGGAACGAGCCAATCCGATCCGGGCCAGCAACCAGTAAAGCGCGGGCAGGGTCAGGTAAAAACATCCCAGACTCACCGCCCGCCCCGCCTGGGTCAGTGGCATCTTCAAGCCATCGGCCACCCAGACAACGGCCCATTGGTAAAGCGGGAATTCCAACGGGATGGACCATGGCTTGCCCAGCACCGGGGTCGGATAGGCGAGGGAGAAGTTGTGTTCATGCTGGATGAAGAACGCCGAGATGGCGGTCTGGGTCTGTCGGAACTCACAGCCGGGAAGGTTCAAGCTCGTCCATCCGACCGTGGCGCCCCAGCCGTGAAAGGCCAAAGCCGCACAAAACAGCAAAACGGCGAGATGGTACTCACGGCGTTCGGTCTGCGCCATGACATTGCTTTCCTCCATGCGGCCAAAATGCGGAGGGGCCGGGCGATGCCAATCCCTTTCTGCGTGTGGGCGAAGGCCGACAGCTTCGCTTTACAAGCCACGTTTCCACCACAAGCGTACCCGTTTATCCGACCCATCAGGTAACGCATGCAGGAAACCACCCACGCCTTTTTTATTCTGGAGGATCACGCCAGCGGCGCCGTGCTCCCTGCCGGACCGGTTCAGCTCAAGGGTTGGGCCGTGGCGAAGCCGGGATATTTTATCACGGACCTTCGCGTCAGGCTCGGCAGCACAATCCACCCCGTGTGTTATGGTCATCCGCGCGCCGATCTCGCCGAATACTTCAAGGCGCGCGAACCGTTTCTGCTGGCCGGATTTGAGGCCGCCCTTGCGCTCCTCCCCGGGGAAAACCGCCTGGAATTCGAGGCGTGCGAAATCACCGGGCATTGGTTGTCGGTCGGCACCGTATCGCTGGTTGGCAAACCTGACGCCATTGCGTTACCGCCTCTCATCAGCACCGTGCAACCGCATGAATTTGCCCGGGCCTTGAGGCTGGTGTTGCAGGCTGCCGCCAATGACTCGGTGGACCATGCCGCCAGCATCGTAGCCGGTCTTCTGCCGCGGCCCCACATCACCCGCTACCCGGCGATCCCGTTTCACGGACACTTGCATCATCCGCCCTTGCTGCAGCGCACAGAATTCGGCCGCGTGATTGTTGAAGGCTGGTTGTTTCACGAAACTGAGAAAATCCACCGCGTCGCGGCCACGGTGGACCTGCAGGCCTGGCAGATTCTGGAACAGGACGGGGCTCTCCCCTACGTTGCCGGACTTTTTCCGCAGTTTCCTCATGCCGCGTCCTGCCGCATTCACGGTTCGATCGATGTGCCTGCGCAACTGCCGCAGCCGCTCAGCGTACGTCTCTACGCCGAGCTGGCGGACGGCAGCTGGCATCTTTGCCACGTCGAGCGCAACCACCTTTATGGCGACGAGCAGCACAAGGCGCCGTACGCCCGCTTCAGCCCGCTCACCTTTGCGCACGGTGCGCGCGCCTTGCGGACCGCCTGCCTGAAACGCGGCTTCACCGTTCCATTGAACAAATGGTTCCTTCGCGCCTTGCGGGAAGTCTGGGCGGAATATCGCGATCGCGCTCCGCGGCAGGCGTTGCCGGCTTCCGCGACGACCGCCCAGACCGCTCCAGACGCAGCCAAATTGCCCGCCACCGTCGTACTCATCACCCACAACCTGAATTTCGAAGGTGCTCCGCTTTTCCTGCTGGAGTTCGCGGGTTATCTTGCGGGCCAGGGTGTGAAATTGTCCGTCATCAGCGCCGAGGAAGGGCCTTTGCGCAACCGGTTTGAAGCCCTCGGCGCGCGCGTCGACCTGGTCGATATCGCGCCACTGCTAAAAGCGCCGGATGCCCGGGCCTTGCGCGCTGCGCTCCAGGCTCTGGCCCGGCAGGTAAACCTGGCCGGCGCCGATCTGGTGGTGGCCAATACCCTTTCCACCTACTGGGGCGTGCATCTCGCCCGGCTGGCCGGCAAACGTTCCCTGTTCTACATTCATGAAAGCACCACGCCGGACAGTTTTTATTTCGGTTACATGGCGCCTGCCACCCTGCCGGTCATAAGGCAGGCCTTTGCGCTGGCCACGCAGGTCTCGTTTCTGACGGCGGCAACCCGCCGCTACTACCTGCCATACCTGACGCAGCCCAACCACAGCATCAACCCCGGGTGGATCGACCTGGCCCGTGTCGATCGTTTCCGGGCGGAGAATCCCCGCGGGCAGCTTCGGATCCGGCTCGGCCTCACCCCCGCAATGCGGCTCGTGGTGAACATCGGCAACGTCTGCAACCGCAAGGGCCAGCATATTTTCGTCCGCGCGGTGGACCTGCTGTGGCGGCGCCGGCCGGAACTCGCCCGCCAATGTGAATTCCTCATGGTGGGTGGACGCGAAAGCGCCTATGACCGCGCCATCATGAGCCTGGTCGGCGACCTGAACCGGCCCAATCTGCGGGTCGTCGCCGAAACGCCGGAACCCTACGGTTACTACGGAGCCGCCGATCTTTTCGTCTGCTCAAGTTATGAGGAGTCATTCCCGCGCGTGCTGTTGGAAGCGATGGCCTTTGCGGTGCCCATCGTCAGCACCAACGTGCACGGCATTCCCGAAATGGCGCGGCCGGAGGAAGAGGGCGTGCTCGTGGCGCCCGGCGACAGTTCGGCCCTCGCTGACGCGATGGCGCGGGTACTGGCGGATGGTAATTTCGCCCAGGCCCTCGCCCATCGTGGCCAAACGCGCGTCGCCGCCAATTACGATGCCGCCCTTCTTCTGCCCCGCCACGCGGCGCTTGCCGGCGCGACAGCCAACAGTCAGGTCTGAAGCATGCACGAGTCCGCCGGCTGTCAATTCGACCTGGAAGTCCATCCCCCGGACTGGTGTTTCCCCGCGGGCCAGTCCTGGATCGCCGGGTGGATTAGGCCGACCGCGGGCCAGGTGATCACTGATGTCCGGGCGCGTCTGCACCATCGGATCATTCTCGGTCTTTTCGGATTACCGCATCCGGCTTTCAAAGAGAATTTCCCCGTTCAGCCCGATTCGTCGCGCTCGGGATTTTCCTTTCTCCTCGCTCCGCAGCCGGGCGCCTCCCAGTTGCAGCTTGAGGCCCGTGATCTGACGGGCCGTTGGACAGAGTTTTACCGGGCAAACATCATCGCCGGACCGGACGCGCCCACGCCCGCCACCGCTCACAGTCTGAGCCAGTCACTCCACCGGCTTCTCACCGAATTGTTGAGACGGCGGAGGCGCGCTCCCCGAAGGGCCTGGACGGAATTGGCCGACGAACTGATCGTTGCATTTGTGGCCGAACCACTGAATTCATACCCCAATCCTCCTTTCATCGGAGCCTTGGAGGAACCGCATGATATCGGCCGGCTGCGCTACGGCCTCATCCCCGTGACCGGCTGGTTGGCTCACCCCGAGGCCAGAATCACCCGGCTATCGGCGGTCATTGATCCATTGCCGGCCAAAGGCCTGCCTCATGGTTTGGCGCGCCAGGATATCACCGGTGTTTTTCCCGCGCTCGACGGCCATGCCAATTCCGCTTTTGTCGGAGAAATTGTCCTGCCGCCCGACCTCGCTGCACCCGTTTTGCTCAAGATCTTCGCGGAGCTCGACAACGGCGAGCAATACCTGGCCTTTGCCCGGCGTTTCACCCCGCGGTTCCATGGCGACACCGGGGCATTGCCGCCCCTCGTCTCGGGATTCACCTTCGCCTGCGCCATTCGGGCATTGTACCGTTCGGCCGGAAGGCATGCGCTCCCCCGCCACGGCCTGATCCGGGCTGCGCGTGCAATCTGGGCCGGTTATCGGGCAATCCCGGCCTACCGCCCGAAAAAAAAACCCCCGTTCCTGACCAAAACTCTTCCTCGATCCGGGGTTGGACCGCCCGCCAGCACCATCATCGCACCCGGGGACGATATGTGCGTGCCCGACGCCGCGCAGTACTTTCATCTGGGCAGGGAGGCGCTGACGCTGGTGCAGGAAGCGCACACGCTGGCGGGATGCGGCCGGATTGAGGCGATCCTGGATCTGCCCTGCGGTTACGGCCGCGTCGCCCGTTGGTTGCGCGCGGCATATCCGGAGGCACGGCTGGCCGTGAGCGATATCCAAAGACCCGCCGTGGAATTTTGCATCCAGCAGCTGGCGGCAACCGGAGTGCAGGCCGCGGTTGATGGCCGCCATTGGACAGCCCTGCCTGGTCCCTATGATATCATCTGGTGTGGCTCGCTGCTGACGCACATGGACCGGGACCAGTGGGTCGCCCACCTCCGGCGGTTCGCCGAGCGTTTGACGCCGCACGGCGTGTTGGTGTTCACCTCGCACGGCTTGCTCGCGCTGGACAAACTGCAAAGCGGTGAAAAGGACTACGGCCTGCCGCAGATCGAAATCACGCGACTGTGTGCCGGCGCGGTGGCGGAGGGCTTCGGCTACGTCGACTATCGCGACACCCCAGGTTATGGCATTTCAGTCGCGCAACCCGCGTGGATCCTTGAGCTGATCACCCAAGAGACCGCTTTGCACATCCTTTATATTCGCGAGGCGGCATGGGACCAGCATCAGGATCTTGTCGTGTGCGCCCGACGGCCACTACAGGTAAAGAACTGATTTCAGAACATATTCCTGCAGCCCTGGGGAGACGCATGCAAAAGGTTTCCCGCGAATCACGCGAATCTCAGAGGAGAGAAAGTGGATCACTTTGACTCGGATTATCACACGCATCTGTGCCTGATGTGGCTTGGGATTTTTCCTTCGCAGCCATGAGTGTGATTTGCGGGCAAACCGGATTGTTCGCGTCAAAGCGCCGTGCTGGCCGATCTCTAATTAACCTGGCATCCGAGGGTTGACCTGCCACTGCCGGGGTCCAATTTCGCATGGTTGTCCATGTCAATCCTTGCGCGCAAAAACATTCTCCAGTTCAGCCCAATCGCTTAGGCCATGACCGCGCCCCCTGGCTGGCAATTCGCCGTTGAAATTCATCCCCCCGACTGGCGGTTCCCGGCCGGCCCCTCCTGGGTGGCGGGCTGGATTTATCCCGGCGAGAACCAGTTCGTCACGGACTTGCGGGC
>CAZBLQ010000169.1:0-6915 GCA_964492635.1 uncultured Oleiharenicola sp. | reverse complement strand
ACGCGATCAGGAAGCGACTCGGGGATTTCATGCGGCAAACATCCTAGCGCGCCACTCACCCAGGGCAAGGGATGATCCAGTGACTTTGGAAATAGAAATCCAGGCACTTGGGGCAGGCTGTGAAAGTAAAGATCCTCGGAGCAAGCTCCGGGGCATTTCAGAAAATTGTAGGAGCGGCTTTACGCCGCGATATCGCCGAACCATCGGGGCGTAAAGCCCCTCCTACAACAAACCAAGCCGGAGCAAGCTCCGGGGAATCAGACCCAAAGAGATTGAAACCGGTGTTGGACCAGCGAGCTGATGCCCCGCTTCCAACAGGTCCGCAGGCGGGTCAGTGGTCTTTGGTCCGTCGTCTGCTTGTCAGTGGTCCTCCGTCCGCTCCTTGTCAGCCATTCACCTTTCCAACCTTGGCCTGCGACTCGCGTTCTGAGCACGCGAACTTGCTTGCTGAGCACCTGTCCTCCGCTTCTAAGGACGTCCGCTTGGCTTCTGAGCACCACTACTCAGTCGCTGAGTACCACCGCTCAGTCGCTGAGCACGACTACTTTCTTCCTGAGCAGTGCTTCTCAGCAAATGAGCACGACTGCTCAGGAGGTGAGGACGACCACTCAGGAGCTGAGCACCACTACTCAGGACCTGAGTACGACCGCTCAACGACCAGAGGACCACCGCTCACGAGGTGAGCACTGCTGCTCAGGAGCTGAGGACCGCTGCTCAGCAACTAAGTACGACTGCTCAGAGACAAATCCGATGTCCTTTCCAACCAAGGAGAACTGCTTACAGAGTACTGTCGTGCAGCTCTTTAGACAATACTTGGAGTCCATTTGATCGCCACACGAGGCGCAAAAGGCACACAAGGATTGATCGGGATCGTTTGGTTTATGCGCATTCTGCGCCGTTTGTCGCCATTACGATTGTTTCGGTTGATTGGCACCGCTATCCCGACACCCGTCACCGGTCCGGCGGGGCAAAAAAGCTTCCAGCCAGGATCCGTACAGGATCTGGCCGGGATCCAGATAAAGCAGTCAGCGATCATTTCACCATGCGCCACAGTCCGACATCCGCCCCCATTAGCCTAAAGCAGTTCGAGCTGCACACCGCCGGGGCGGCGGAAATACGCGGTGGACAATATAGTTTCTTCGCGGTTGAGGCCGGCCCGACGTGCGGCAACCTCGAACATCTGCCGGATTTGTTCCGCAAAGATCCCCTCGCCGCGCATCCGGGTGCCGAAGGTGGCGTCGTAGAGCTTGCCGCCGCGCAGGTCGCGCAGACGCGACACCACCCGCGCTTTTTTGCCGGGCTCGTGATCGTCGAGCCACTGGAGGAAGACGTCCTTTACGGCGTAGGGCAGTCGCAGGAGAACATAGCCCGCGCGGCGTGCGCCGGCCGCGGCCGCAGCGGCGAGGATGCCGGGCAGTTCATGCTCGGTCAGTCCCGGGATGACCGGTGCCACCAGCACGTTGACCGGCACGCCGGCGTCCGTGAGCAGCCGGATGGCCCGCAGGCGGTGCTCGGGCCGGGCGGCGCGCGGCTCGAGCTTGCCCGCAAGGTCCGCGTCCAGCGTGGTGACGGAAACATTGACTGATACGCACTGCCAGCGCGCCAGCTCGGCCAGCAGGTCCAGGTCGCGCGTGACGAGGAAGTTTTTCGTAATAATGCCGACGGGCTGGCGGAACTCGGCCAACACTTCCAGGCACGCGCGCGTCAGCCGGAAATAGCGTTCGGCGGGCTGGTAGCAGTCGGTGACGCCGCTCATCATGATGGGCTCGGGCCGCCATTTCCGGCCCGACAGTTCGGTGCGCAGCAAGTCCGGGGCGCGCGTCTTGACAAGGATCTTCGTCTCGAAGTCCAGCCCGCTGCTCCAACCGAGGTAGTCATGGTAGGGCCGCGCGAAGCAGTAGGCGCAGCCGTGCTCGCAGCCGCGATAGCAGTTGAGCCCCCAGCCCGGGCCGACGTCCGGGCTGTCGTTGTGGACGAGAATCGACTCGCTGGCGTCGTGGAAAAACCGGGTGCGCGGGTGCGGCACCGAACCGGTCTCTGCGAATTCCGCATCGAGCCATTCGCCGTCGGGCTCGACGTGGATGGACTCGAACCGGTTGGCGGGATTGAGATTCGGGCCGCGACCGGGAATCGGGGAAGGTGAGAGGCGTGGACTCACGGCAACCACCGATTGCCCGGCGAAGGCAAAAAGCAAACCGTCATTCGGAGCCGCCGCGATCTTTTTTCTTCGACGCAATCGCTCAGACACTATGTCCGTGTGATTGTCGTTGAAAATAAAACCAGTAATGGTCCGCCAGACGGGAATCGCCTGCCGCGGTTTGTCCGAAAATAAATTTGACTGCTGCTGGCTTCAGTTGCCGCCGGTAAGCATGTCGTCTTTGTGGAGGTAGGCGCTGCGTTCGGTGATGAAACTTTTCAGGCTGGGCGCCTCGTCACCGTCGCGAGCGCCCGGGGTCGTGTCCTGGTCCAGCTCCTGCACGAAGTGTTCATAGCTTGCGGGCTTGTGCGTGTCCTTCGCGACCTCGGCAGCGATGAGGTCGTGATAATCCTTCGCAATCGGACCGAGCTTGGCCCAGGTGAGCCAATTCTCCGTGATATCCCGCATGAAACCCAGGTAGTGCGCTCGGAGCGCGGGTTCGGCCAGCAGTTTTGTCAACAGGGGTTTGGTGGTGTCGTCCAGTCCCGCGAGTGGATCGAGTTCTTCGCTGAAGGTGATCAGACTGCGTGAACCATCGCCTTTCCCGCCCCGGCCACCCAGCCCCAGAAAACGCAGCGGGCCCACCCCCACGCTGTTGCCGCCACCCCCCCGCCGGCCGCGTCCGCCGGCATGCTCGTCTTCCCCGCCTTGATGCGGGGTATCATGTTTGGCAATGAATGACTGGTCGGCTTGGAAGACCGACCGGGAAAATAGCGCGGTAAAGCCACGTTGGAGCATATCCTGCGTAAGCCGGCCGGTTTTCGGATCGCTCCAGGCGGCGAACCATCCGGCAAAGACATTGGTCAACTCTTCCAGCGTCAATTGGCCGTCATGATTTGCATCCATGGCGGCGAAAAAATCCTGGCCAATGACGCCGGCGGGATCATCGCGGCCGAAAGTCTGCTTCGTGCGTCCGTCAGCAATCGAGGGCGGGGTGATCAGGAGGCGGACCTTGCTCATGAATTGTTCCCGCGTGAGCCGGCCGGTGAAGTCCTCGTCCATGGCCATGAACCACGCCCGCGCGAAGGCGAGCCACTCTTCCTTGGTCACTTTGCCGTCAAGATCGGTGTCGGCTTTGTAAATGAAACTGTAGCTCAGCAGCATCGCGAGATCGGTGCCGGTCTGATGGGGAAAGTCCTTTGTATCGTACCCCTTCGGCACCGCGTCGGCGGGCTCCGGACCTTTTCCCTCGCGCCCGCCGCCTTTTCCGGCCCGGTCTGGCGGCCGCTCACCATACTCGCTCACTTGCATCAGGCGGAAACTGGCCTCGGCATCCTGCGGGATAAGATGAAAGCGGCCATCATGGTCGAGGTAGAGCCCATAGGTCCCGGTGTTGCTTCCATAGCCATCCTGATTGATGAGGGTGTTTTCGAGCGCGAGAAACATGAGCGTGCTGTCCAGATCAAGATGCGGGGTGAGCGCCGCCCGGAGTTCGTCCGGTGCAGTCTGGTTCAGGATTTTGCAAAGCTGGATGAGTGCGGCCCATGCCGCAGGATCCTCCGGTGACTGGAGCTGGTAGATGCGGCGGTAGGCGTCGGGGTTGTCCCCAAGATAGGCCAGGTTGCCGCCGGGATGGACCGTCCAGCGGGCCCCAGTGGCGTTGTGGAAGTAATCCTGAACGAAATTCTCGTCGAAGGGCTGGACGCTGAGATACACCCCCCAGTTTTCACCGTTGATGACGACCCGCACGAAACCGGTCCGGGGTGCGGGGCCGTAATCCCGGGCGACACGGGAATAAAGCAGGGTGCGGAGGAACGTGGGATCGGTCCGGGAAGCGAGCAACCTGAGCTCGCGCTGGCTGCCGAGGCTTTGCCCGGCGATGGTATGATCAAGCACCAGGTCGAGCGATCGCTTGTAGCCGGATGAAAACGACGGGACGGCCGATTCTGTGTGAAAATGAACGCCCACTCCGGCGTAGGTTTTGCCATCGAGGGTAAGACGCGCCGGAACAAGCACGTCCGTGCGGGCAAAGTCAGCCAGTTCCTTCTCCCAATCCGGGTCCTCGAATTCGAGAAAGAGCGTGCGCAGAACCCGGGTTTCATAGAGCGGCTGCGCGCTAAAAACCTCGACGCCGCTGGGGCTGATTTTTTCACCCGGTTTGACCGGCTCCAGTGCGACCGCCGGGGGCGGGACGGGGGCGGGCCGGCCAGGCGGCGGAGCTGGATTGGCGGGCGGATGCTGGAGCAGGTACGCGCGGGCGGCCTGACGTTCTGTGGCGTCGAGCCGTTGATCACCGTTCCGGTCAAATTGGGCGCTTAGCTTCAATTCGGGAACTTGCTGGATGCGGTCGGGGGTTTGATCGCTGGTTGCCGCAGCGGGCAGGTTCAGATCCCGGACCGGAGGAGTGGCATGAATTTCGGTTGGATCCGCAGCGTGGAGACGGACGGCGCCAACAAGGAGGAACGAAGCGGTCCAGGGAAGAAATGCAGGGAATTTCATTAAGATTTTGACCAACCCGGGCCGCCCGGCGGCGTCATTGCGTCAAAAGGAGCGGATGGTGCCGGCCTTAAGATTTGTTTTTCGCAACGGTTGTTCCGTCCGATGTGCTGGAAGGGCAGTAGGTGGACAGAGAACAGATTGACGCTGGTGCTCTCCAAAAGCTACATTTCAGGATAATCCCCTCTGCGATTTTTGCCTAGCCCGGTGGCCAGGCGAGCGGACGCTGGCCGAGCAGATGGACGTGCAGGTGCGGCACAGATTCGCCGCCGTCGCGGCCATTGTTGATGACGAGCCGGTAGCCGGACTCGGAAACGCCGAGCTTCTTGGCGAGGGCCGCCGCCGTCAAAAGCAGATGCCCGAGCAAGGCCTGGTCGGCGGTGGTCGCCTCACCAACACGGGCGACGGCCTTCTTGGGAATCACCAATACGTGGACTGGTGCCTGCGGGTTGATGTCGTGGATGGCGAGGCAGAGGTCGTCCTCGAAGGCGAGTTTGGCCGGGATCTCGCGGTCGATGATCTTCTGAAAAAGGGTTTTCATGGAAGTGATTTTCAGGAGGAAACAGAGGAAACAGAGACTTACAAGTTGGCTCCGGGCAGGATCAGGCGTGAGACCCCATCAGTGGGTTTGGTTTCATTGAAATTAATGAGTAATCCGACAGGCACATTGAGAAGTTTCATGTAACTCAAAAGCTGGGCTTTGTGAATGGGGAGAATACGCTCGACTGCTTTGGCTTCAATCAGGACACACTCTTCAACGAGCACATCAAAACGGAGAGGTTCCTGCCGCGTGAAGCCTTTATAAGTAATCGTGACCAGCTTTTGATTGGTTGCGGTGAGGTGGTGTAGCTCCCGTTCACAAAGCAAACACCATTCATAAATCGACTCAACCAGCTAGGACCCTTGTCCCTATGCACCTCGATTGCTGCAGCGATAATGGTCCCAGTCAGTCCATTGGCCTTGGCAAACAGCGGATGCATGGCTGGTCTCCGTTCCCTCTGTTTTCTTCTGTAAAATCACTCTTACAAAAACAACACATTCAGATTCACATTGCGGCGGGAGCGGGCGGCGGCGAGTTCGCTGATGTAGGCGAGGGTGTCGTCATACTCGCGGCGGCGCCGCTTGGTCCAGCGTTTGGTCGGCGGGCATTGGGCCGAGCGGAGATTGGTGACAAGCAGCGTGGACTCGGGATAGGCGGCGAGTTGCTTCAGGCCCTGCATCACCCCGGCGCGAGCGAAGAGCGGTGCGGCGCCGGTGTCATCCGCGCTGGCGTCCCAGTGAAAGAAGCCGTGCGATGGCTGGGCGGAACAGAGGCGCTCGAACAGTTTCGCAGCGGCACCGACAAACGAGGGGTCGCTCGGGGTGCGTTCCGCGCTGTCACCGAGACTGGTGCTGATGGCCGCGTCGATTTGCTGGGCCAGATAAAGGTCGTGCCCGGTGACGGGCGCGAAAAGCGCGTTGAGGAAGTGCAGCCGGCGCAGTTGGAGGGGGCGCGTCATTTCTTGGGCTTCGAAATAACGGACGCATCGCCGGGTGCAAGACTGCTGATTTCGTGCACAAACTCGGAGACGTCGCGGAATTCCTTGTAGACGGAGGCAAAGCGGACGTAGGCGACCTGGTCGGTTTTGCGGAGACGCTGCATGACGTGCCCGCCGATGGCGCTGGTCGGAACCTGGTTGTCGTACTCGGCTTCCACGGCATCGAGCACGTCCTCGATCAACATCGTGATCTGCTCGTTGTCCACCGGGCGCTTATGACAGGCGGCGCGGACGGCCCGGAGAAGTTTGTCACGGTCGAAGGGCTCCTGGCGGCCGTCACGCTTGACCACGACCATGCTGTCGCGGACCAGGAATTCCGTGGTGGTGAAACGGTGTCCGCACTCGAGACACTCGCGGCGGCGGCGGATGGTATTGCCATCGCGGGCGATGCGGGAGTCGATCACCTTGTCTTCAATGGAGGTGCACTTGGGGCAGCGCATGGGAAGGAGTTATAGGCCCACGGAACACACAGAATACACAGAGGGGTTTCGCAAGACAGTATCCACTTCGGTGTATTCTGTGTGTTCCGTGGGCATTAATTCAGAGCTAGGAAGTTCTTTAGAATCTGCATGCCGCCTGCAGTGGCGATGGATTCAGGGTGAAATTGGACCCCGAAAACGGGGAATTGTTTATGCCGGAGACCCATTATCTCACCCTCGGCGGTCTCAGCGGTGATTTCGAGGCAACCCGGCAGGCTGGAACGTTCGACCAGAAGAGAGTGGTAGCGGGTGGCGATGAAAGGCG
>CAZBLQ010000168.1:0-7071 GCA_964492635.1 uncultured Oleiharenicola sp. | reverse complement strand
GGTAGTTGGCGCGGATGGCGCAGCCGCGGCCGCACGGTGTGGCCCAGAAGCACGCGGCGCGCTCGCTCATGGCCTTGGCGAGCACCCGCTGCGCCTTGGGGTTGCCCGGGTGCAGCCGGGCGGGCAGCCGCTCGGCATCGAGCCGCTGGGTCAGCACCGCGCGATGAATCGGGATGACGGGTATGCCCAGCTTGTTCATCCGGTCCTTGGCCAACAACTCACTGGCCCGCGCCGCAGGTGGTGGTTGCAGCACGCCGGGCGAGGAATCGGGCGTGTTTTCCAAGCCGTTGTTTTCCCCGTAAACCCCGATCAGCATCTCAACCTTGTCGTAATACGGGGCCAGTTCCTCGTAGGTGAGAGGCCAGTCAAAGCCAAGTCCGTCGCGGCTGCGGGGCTTGAAATCGTAGGGACCGTTGCGCAGCGCGTGGCGGGCCCAGTGGTTGGTCCGGCCGCCCAGCATGCGCGAGCGATACCATTCGAAATGCCGCGCCGGGTCCTCCGAGGCCTGCGTGTAGGGTTCACCCGGCACCGTCCAGCCACCGTCAACCGTGGCGTCGTGAAAGCCGAACGGCTTTTCAGGGGTGGCGACGCCCCGCAGGGGCGCGACAGAGTTGTCCTGAAACATCGGCGTCTCCCGGACCGGATCGTAGTCGCGGCCGGCCTCCAGCATCAGCACCTTCGCGCCCTCCATGGTAAGCGTGTAGGCCGCCTGCCCGCCGCCGGCGCCGGAACCGACGACAATCACATCGTAGTCGGACCGGGCCTGGTTGGTGGCTATGACCGGCATGGCAACAGTGGGAGCTGAAGCGGGGTTGGTTGCGTGGAATTAAAAGCGCGCTGGGCGAACCGGGGTCAAAGCTTCAGCGCCCGGAGATAGGCGAGGCTGGCCGGGATGCACTGCAACGGTGTCGGTGTTTCGTCCTCGAGGATATAATAAGTCACCCCGATTTTCTCCGCCGTGCCCAGTACCGCCTTCCAGTCGATCTGGCCGGCGCCCACGGCGACGTTGTCGGTGTCCGGCGCACTTTCCGGCTTGGGCAGCCCGATCAAGGCGCCTTTGCGCATGTCCTTCACATGGAGTGCGACCCAGCGCGTGGGGTATTTATTGAGCAGCTTCACCGGGTCACCGCCACCGTGAACCGCCCAGAAGACATCCATCTCATAGCAGACATTCTCGGGTTTGGTGGCGCGGATCAGGTCATCGAGCAGGGTTTCGCCGACCGTGCCATTGGGGACGAACTCGTAGCCGTGCGGATGATAGCCGAACCGAATGCCCTCGGCGCGGAAGGCCGCGCCCCACTTGTTGAAATCGTCCGCGACCCGCCGCATGAGCGCGGCGTCGAACGCGCCTTCGTGGGGAATCCAGGGGCAGATGGCAACCTGGGCACCCAGTGCCTTCACGTCGCGGATCACGGCCGGCAGGTCCTTGGCCATCTGATCGTAGGAGACGTGGGCGCTGACCGCCTTCAGCCCGCGTTTATCCAGTTCGGCGCGGACCTGCTCCGCCGTCATGCCGGCCACGCTGATACTTTCGACCTCCGTGATCCCCCAGCCCTTGATGAGATCAAGCGAGGCGGGCAGACCGTTGGCCTGGATTTGCGCGCGCAGACTCCAAAGTTGCATGCCGAGATGGTCGTGAAAATCGGCTCGCGCATTGACGGCAAGCAGCACGCCGAGGGCAAGGAGGACGATGAGCGGATGGGTGTTTTTCAATATCATTATGGGGAGGGGTTAATTCATTCACATTGGGCGCCTACCCGGCCATCGTCCATCCCGTATTCTAGGAAAGACCGCCCCAAGTGGCGGCACGCTTTTTCGGGCTTTGCCCGTGGCATGAGACGTGGAATGATTGGCGGCATGCAAAAGTCCCTCGGTCTCCTGCTGGTTGTCGTCGGTGGCGTGCTGATTTACCAGGGAGTATCCCGCAAGGACTCGCTCATCGGGGACGTGGCAACCCTGGGCACCAAGGTGGCCAACAGGATTGACGGTGGGTCCCGCGTTCCCGGGCATGCTTATTATATCGCCGGCGGAGCGGCCTTGGTGCTGGCCGGCGCGTGGCTCACGTTGCGAAAATCCACCTGACCGGTCGGGTCCCGTTTAGTTGAGCTTGCTGATCCACTTGTCGACCATGATCCGGGCCGGGCGTTGGTCGGCGGTATCCTCCGCCATCAAAATTCCATCCGGGCCGTAAATCTTGAAACGTGGGATCGATTGCAGGCCGAATTCCCGGGCGACGGGTGAATCCCAGTCGATCTTGTGCATTTCCTGCCGGTTGATGTCCACTTTCACCACCGCCACGTCGGCGAGTTTGCGGTGCAGCAGGAGAAGCGGCTCGGCATAAGCGCGGCAGGGCGGGCAATACTCGCTGGTGAAGTCGAAGACGGTTATTTTGCCCGTGACGAGGAAGTCCTGGAGATTGACCTCTTCGCCATGGGAGATGCTCAGCGGCTTCTCGCCCTTGGTGTGCTTGCCCTGGGCCAGGGCGGAGGTGAGCAGTGCGAGTGAACAAAGGAGGAGGGCGGGAAGTTTCATGAAATGACTGGATTGGATGTTATGTCATAGACGCAGTTCCGGAAGCCGCATTAGGCAAACATTATTGAACCGTCATTGCGAGGGGCCCGGCTTGACGGGCGACGACCTGTCCTCCGAAGCCTTGGCGAAGGTGGAAGCAATCCACCCGGATCGCCCCGGCCCGTTCCACAGGCCTCGTGATGACAAGGCATCTTGCAACACCTGGGGCTGCATTATTTCGGAGCCGGACTTTCCCAGACGAGCTTGAGACCCCAGTCGTTGTCGGCGGGAAAATCCGGCAGCTCGATGATGCCAATCTTGCTGGCGCGGACCCGGCCGTCGCCGGCGTCGGACCAGGTGCCGTGGCGCGGGTCGAACCACTGTGCGCGGTAGAGGCTGTTCAATTTTGCGCCGCGGATCTGCGACTTCGGGCAACCCTTTTCAAAATAGGCGAGGAAGATTTCCTTGTCGGGGGTGCGGGCGCAGTAGGCCCAGCCATCATAGCTGAGGACCTCGTGGGTCTTGTTGGGTGAGACCAGGTCAGCGAGGGGCGCGAGTTCCTGATAGCGCCGGCCGATGGAGAACGCAAAGGTACGGAGGTATTGCACCTCGGCGGCGGAGCGCCACTGAAACGCGTCCCACATTTTCGTGGGCGCGGTGGGTTCGATATCCGCACCCCAGATGCCCTCGGCGCCGTAAACGTGGCCGGCCAGTCCGCCGGAAAGGAAGCAGCCATAGAGGCCGGAGCGGCACAGCTGGTTGTCGCGCTCCGTGCCGCCGTCGGCGCCGAGTTTGTAGTTGGTCGCGCCCGCGCCGCGATTGTCCTTGTAGCCGGCGTAGTAGGGCTCGCCGTTCATGCCGGGGACCGGGTCCTTGAGGTTGTAGATCTCCGTCAGGTACCAGTAATTATTATGCTCCCGCATATTCCCGATCTGGTGGAACGTGACCCAGGAGTTTTCGCCCCAGTTTTCGAGCGTGGACGGATTGGCGTTGGCCGAGAGCAGGGTGCCGAAGGGCGGCGGGCCGAATTTTTCTTTCACGACCCGGATCGCGTTGGAGTAGTCGTCGGGGCTGACCGTCTCGTCGATGATGTCGAGGTGGACGGGGCTGAGCACGGTATTGTTGGCCTGGTAGCGCGACCAGATGTATTGGATGTAGCGGGCGTAGGAGTCGGGCCATCCGTAGTATTTGTTCCAGCACAGGCCGGAATCACGCCGGGAGGCTTCGATGAACGGCACGAAGCCGTTGGCGTTGAGGTAGTCGATCTTGCGGTCGAGATACTTGAAATACTCGGGGTTGATCCGGTCCATGTCGGGAAAGTAGTCCGCCCAACCGGGCACCTTGCCAGGGAAGAAGAAGGGCCGGCCGCCCTCGTTGTCCATGTTCTTGGCGCTGCCGGTGCCGAACTCGAGCCACGCGGAGCGGATCGTGGTTTGCGCCGCGTCCTCCATCTTGAGCCGCCAGGGCTTGTCGTCGGTTTTCCAATTGGGGAACGCGGCGATGACATTGACCCAGTTGAAACCCTGGGCCTTGCGGTAGCGCACGTAGTCCTTGAAACCCGCCGTGGGACCGATGGGGCGCTCCAGATCGTCGTCATACCATTTGAAGCGGTTGGCGGGGACGGCGTACCAGGTATCCCCGATGGCGAGAAAAGGTGTGCCGTCCGCGTGCTCCAGCGCATGGCGGTTGGCGGTGGGCCGGATCATGCCGCGGCGCAGGGGATTTTCATCCAGCTCCGCCTCGGTCCAGGCGATTGCGGTGAAAGCGCCGTTTTTTCCACCCAGGCCCGGGTCGGCCGGACTGGAGCCGCTCGTCCAGGTCCATTCGCCCGGCATGATGGCGAGCAGCCGCAAATGAAAGGTCTGGCCGCCATCCCAGAAGCCATAGACGCGCTTGGCGAAACCGGGTCCCTTCAAGTCGACCCACACGACGACATCCGTGTACGGATTGGCGTAGGTCTTGGCCGCGGTGAAGCTGAGCTCCTGTTTTTCCCAGACATGCACTGGTCCGGGGGTGCCGGCTCCAAGAATCAGCCCGGTGAAAAATAGAGAACCGAGCGAAAGAACAAGGCGGAGAATTTTCATGGCAGCTCCAACTGGGGTTGAACATCAATCAATCGCGGGCAAATCACGCCGGAGCAAGCCCGCTTCTTTTCCTGTGACAATGGGGCGAGCGACCGGCGCTCACTTGAGCAATTCCCGGAGGTCGGCGAGGCTGAGCATGGCCGCCGCCGAGTCGCTGGCCTCGAAGACATCCGCAAGCAGCGCACGTTTCGCGTCCTGCAAGGTCAGTACTTTCTCCTCCACGGTGCCGGCGCAAATCAGCTTGTAACTGGTCACAACCTTCGTCTGGCCGATGCGATGGGTCCGGTCGGTGGCCTGCGCCTCGGCCGCGGGGTTCCACCACGGATCGTAATGCACGACGACGTCAGCCCCAGTGAGGTTGAGCCCGGTGCCCCCGGCTTTGAGCGAAATGAGAAAGACCGGCACCGTTGCGTCGCTCTGGAAGCGGTCGACGGCGGCTTGCCGCGCCTTGGCGGTCATCGAGCCGTCGAGGTAACAATAAATCACTCCTTCCGCATCGAGTTCTTCCCTCAGCAATCCGAGCAATGAGGTGAACTGTGAGAACACCAGCATGCGATGCCCCTCGTCGATGCTCTCGGCGAGCAACTCGCGGAACGCGTCGAGCTTGGCGGAGTCCTGGTAGAGCGGGTTATGGGTCGAGGTATCTCGGTCGGCTATAGGAGCGGCTTTACGCCGCGATGGCTCGTATAAATCGGGGCGTAAAGCCCCTCCTACAGTTTGCTCCGCTGCCATCGGGGCCTCAACCAGCCGCGGGTCACAGCAGATCTGGCGCAGTCGCAGCAACTGGGTGAGCGTGGCCAGCCGCAAATGGCCCTCGGATGCGCCGGTGGCGGCAAGTTTGTACAGCTCCTGCTCTGTCTTTTCCTGCATGCGGCGGTAGAGAGCGGCTTGCTCCGGGGTCGGTTCGCAGTAGACAACCTGCTCGATTTTTTCCGGCAGCTCGGGCGCGACCACCTGCTTGGTCCGACGCAGGATGTACGGTGCCGTCTGGACGCGCAACCGCTCGTCATACCAGGCGCGGTCGCTGCCCCGCACACCGGACGGCATCGAAGCGAGGAAGCCGGGCATGAGGTATTCGAAGAGCGAGCGCAGATCGTCGAGTGAGTTCTCCAGCGGCGTGCCGGTGAGGAGGAAACGGCCGCGGCCACGCAGGGTCCGCAGTGACTGGGCGGCCTGCGTGCGACGGTTCTTCAGGTGCTGCGCCTCGTCGGCGAGGATGAGATCGAACTCCATCGCGGTGAAGAGTTCTTCGTCGCGCGTGAGCGTGCCGTACGAGGTGATGATGAGATCCTGCGCGGCGAATGGCGCCGGTTCCGTCAGGCGTCGGTCGCCGTGGTGGACCAGCACCTGCAGTTCCGGGGTGAAGCGTGCGGCTTCGCGCCGCCAGTTTTCCATCAACGAGGCGGGACACACGACCAGCGAGGGCAATCGCCCGCCCGGGGAGGCGCGACCGCGCCGGGCCGCGAGCAGCGCCAGAGCCTGGATGGTTTTGCCGAGGCCCATCTCGTCCGCGAGAATGCCACCAAGCCTTTGTTCATAAAGATACCAGAGCCAGGCCACGCCAAGTTTTTGATACGGCCGCAGCTTTCCGGCCAGGATCTCTGGCACGGGTGCGGGCGCCAGGGTGGCGAGCTGGTGCAGCGCCGAGCTGCGCTCGCGCCAGGTTTCCGGCGATTGGAAATGCGGCGCGGTCTCCGCCAGGATCTCCTGCACCTCGGCCACGCGGGCGCGGACAATGCGGTGTGAACGGCGCAGGCCGCCCATCGCTTCGGGCGCACCGGCCAGCGCCTGGTGCGCGGCTTGCAACCGGGCGAGCCGCACCGGATCGACGAGGTAGATGCCCTGGCCGCTCTCGATGTAGCTGCGACTCGTGTTGACCGCATTGAGGATCTCGAGTTCGGCGGCCTCACCCGCCTTCAGGCCGAGGGTGACTTCATAGTCGCCGGCCTTCTCCTTGACCTCGGCTTCCATCGCCACCGGCTGGATGTGCGCGGTATTGCGTTCGAAATTGTCGGTGAACTCCGCGCCGTGGTGTTCGCGCAACGCGGTGCCATAGGTGGCAAGAAAATTAAGCGTCTTGTGACGGTTGCGGAGCCAGAATTTCCCATTGGTCGGTTCGAGGATGAAGCCGCTGCGCCGCAGCAGCTCCCAGATTTCCTGGTAATTGTCCGCCTCGCGCGAGGGCAGGGTGACGGCGAGAAAATGTTCGGAGCCGTCGACCGTCATCGGCTTGTATTCAGGCACAGGGCGTTTAGACGTGGGGATGGAGGCGGGACTATCGGTCCCGCGATCATTCGGACGCCCCCCATCGCGCGGGACTGATAGTCCGGCCTCCATTATGGTAGGGCTCTTTTCGGCGAGATGCTCATCCACGCCAGAGAGGTCGGCGCCGTTCCACTCAATGGGTTCCGTGGGCCGGTTGATCCAGAAAAACACGGGCTGGCCGGCCAGGGCGTCGGTCAGTTCGACCAGTTGG
>CAZBLQ010000167.1:0-7236 GCA_964492635.1 uncultured Oleiharenicola sp. | reverse complement strand
GCTGCCTCGAATGGGTCAACCGCGAGCAATAGCATCCGCCGGTCCAATCGGGCCATGACAACTTCGACAGTTTCCGGCGGGTCGAGTCCTTATGCCCGGGTCTACCTCCGCTGTTCTGGGTTCAAATCTTTATCATTGCCCGAACCAGTCGGGTAACAATATCGCTTGTACTCATGGACCAGGTCCCAGAGCGGCACAGCCGGCTGTCACTGACTAAACGACAGCTACAAAAGGAAACAGGGACCGAGCTCCTTAATTTGCTGACAGAAATTGTTGCGGACGGAATTCTAACAGACGAGGAAATCTTGCGCCTTCAGGCTTGGCTGCACGCGAATCAAGGTTCGGATATACCGGCGGTAGATTATCTCGCCAATGGCATCGATGAAATGCTGGCGGCTGGCACAATGACCGAGGCTGATCGTGTTGAGTTGTTTGTTGGTATTGAGAAGGTTTTGCCTGTTACTGAGCGGGGTTTTGCGCGGGAAGCGCGTGAACATGCTGCCGAAACCACGCGAAAACAATTTGAGGGAGTAGGTCCTGGACTATCGCGGGCTGACCTAAAGCAAATGGTGCATGAGTCGCGGCAAAAGGAGCACGAATGCGAGGAGGAGTCGGGCAACACTTTTCAGACAAACGCGGATTGGCGCGTTGATCCTATGACGGAGCCGCAGCGGCGCTTTATTCGGTCGCTTGGAGGAACGATACACGCGAACGCAACAAAAGGAGAGGCCTCGGTACTTATTGATGGGCTTTTAAGAGGGAAACCTCTTAGCCCAGGTCAGCACATGGTGCTGCGTTTTTGGGGACGTGTTGTGGGCCACGGTGAAGGTACACGTGAAGTGAGTGAATGGATGGATTCTTTCTATGCGGAGGACGGAGACCGAAAGAGGGCATGGGAACTCTTTAAGGAGGAGAGCGAGGACAATGGACTACAGGGCGATCCGATGCGTGTTCCATTTGGAGCTGGGGCTCAGTATTTAGCACGCATTAAGGCCGGTGGCCCCGCGGCTACGCCTAAATTGCGACCCGATTCTGTTGGCATTTCCAGACCTAACTCAGCACTGTCGTCACGTAGCCCCGAGTTCAGGGTGGCAGTGATTCTCGGCTGCTTGGCGGTGGTCATTTTTACCCTTATTGGGATCAATATTTACAATGACGCAGAAAACATGCGCCGTATTGCAGCAGCCCGACAAGCCGAGGATAAACCTGCGACGACTGCGCCAACTACCGTCACTACAAATGAACCGCCGCCAGTCGTCGCGCCGAGCGAACCAGCCCGAGACCTGTTCAAAGAGGCAGTTGGTTCCCTTCAAATAGGGGGTATAATCGGCGGCTCGCGATCACGAGTTTTCATCAATGGTACGTCATATCAGATGGGAGAGCGTGTGGATGGATTGGACAACATAACTGTTCAGCGAATCGACGAAGCGGGTCGGAAAATTGTTTTCATCGATGCGAGCGGTCGTCAGCTAGAACGAGGGTTACCCTAGCTTACTCGGTTGATCGCCGGAGCGTGGCTGGCAGATTTGTTAAATAGTTCGGCATTTATGGCATTTTCTAAAGGGACCGGCATGTCTATCATCCTCCGGTTGATTGGCGATGCACCCCGGCTGCAGGAAGTGTTGGACGGCCTTTTGGCGTTGCGCCGCCACCGATATCGCGCAACGCATTTTCACTCCGATTTTGGCCATAAAGCGATCCGCTGGGGTCAGGTTGAGTTTGCCCTGATTTGACTGGCCGTGGCAGACCATAAGTTGGCTTGTTTCAGAAGAACACCTTCCACTCGATGTCGTCGCCGGTGGTCGACGTGCAGTCGACTTTGAGCAGCGCGCCGTCGGTGGTCATCGTGGCGGCCAGCCCGCCGGACAGTTCCACGCGGCTGGCGTGGAAGCCGTCGGGAACGTAGATGCGCAATTGGTAGGGATCGCCGGCGACGGCGCGCGAGACGCCCCGCAGCACGCGCCGGCCGGCCTCGTAGGCGAGTTCCTTGATGTCGACGGCCATCTGTCGGATGTGGCGGCTGGTCGAGACCAACACGGGCCGGTCGAGTTTCTCGACGATGCTGTAGATGTCGCAATTGTAAGGGTCGAGCGGGCGCGGCGTGAAGGTGCCCTTGAACGTGCCCACGAGTTTTGCGGACCAGAATTCGTAGGCGAGGTACTCCTTGGTCGGATCGAGGCGGAGATCGCGGGCGGCATCGAGCGGGGCGGGAGCAAACTCGGCTTTACCCCGGCCGGTTGCGCCGAGGTCGGTGTAGTTGAAAATCGCGAGCACGTTCCAGTTTCCAAACGGACGCGCGACGGGCATGTTCCAAATTTGCGCCGGCTTGCGCACGAACAGGTCAACGGGATAGGCGGTGTCCATCGTCGGCGGACTGATTCTTTTCAAGAGCTCGATCCGGTCCGCGGGATATTTCACGTCGAAGGCTTCGGAGACAAAGAGCGTGCTGCCGGCGATGGCGTGGAAGCACGCATCGACCCGGGCCTGACCGGCAGTGAACATCGGGTCGCGGCCGGAATTGTATTTGTAGAGGTGAAAGCCGTCGCCGTCGTTCCAGAAGACGCGGCCATTGTAGAAAAACCGGATCGACGAGCCGAAGACCGTCTCGGCGAACAGCCCGGTGAACTCGATGCCCGCCAGCTGGGAGAAACCCGTTTCGTAGCCGTGATCGGCGTCTTCCGAAACGCGGCAGAGGTCGACGAGCCCGTAGGAATGGTCGACGGGCTGCATGTTGGAGCGCACGACCATGCGCGGGGCCTTTTGGTCGATGACCTCGCGCCAGGGCGTGCCGGCGGCGCGGTAGGTTTCGAGCGCGCTCTGGAAAGGATCGAACTGGCCGGGCCACTTGTCCCACCAATCGGCGAAGTCCATCTCGACGCGGCCGGTCTCCTTCTCGTGGCCGACCATCGACTGAAAAGCGCGTTCGCGCTCGAGCCGGACCGTGAGCGGATTGGAGAAATCGATCACGCGCTCGCCGTCGTATTTCGGGGTGTGAATGGGGAGATAACATTCCGCCGGATAGTTGATCCGCGAGGGGCGTCCCTGGGTGCCGCCGCCGGAGCCGTAGAGCGCCCAACTCCGCTGCGGGGCCGGGCCGCCGAGGCCGTAATAGAACGCGTCGAGCCCGTTTTCCTTGAAAAAGGCCGCGGCCTTGGCGTTCGAACCGCCAGACATCCAGCCATGGAAACGGCTGTAATTGTTGGCGACGAGCTCGCGGTCGTTGAGATCGATCGGCCGGCGCTGCCGCAGACGGATGTCGTGCGCAAGCGCGATCAGGTCGGCCTGGTGCTCCATCGCGCGGAGGGCATCCTGGTTAAAGTCGATCAGCAGTTTCTCGCCGGGAAAACTTTTGCCCGGCGGCACGGTGACCTTGTAACTGCAGTAGCCGCGGACCTGCATCCGGTCGGGGGTCTTGCCGGTCCAGCCGGCGGCCACTTCGAAACGCGATGCGCCTTTCAACGTCGTCACATGGCCGAGCAGCAGGCTGTTGCCGGTGGCGGCGTCGCGGACGACGTGGTTCACCGCATAGGTGCGCGGTGTGATCAGATGAATCACCGGCCAGAGTTCGTAGTAATCGCGGTTGCGCGACTGCGTGCCGAGGCTGATCCATTTGTCGGCGGTGCCGCCGAGCCGGGCGTCGCGGGAGACGAAGATGTCCAGGTCGTCGACGTCGACGGGCGCGGCGGTAGAGTTGGCGCGGCCGAGGCTGACGAGAAGATCGGTGCCGGCCTGGCTGACGGAAATCTGGTATTCGAAATCGAGCTGGCCGGGCTTTTTGCCGTGCAACGTGACGGTGACAAACGAGCCGAGGTTGCCGGAGTCGTGGTCGTTGACGGCACTCGTCACGGTCCAGCCGGATGGATCGTCGTTCGGAAGGAAATGTACCTCGTTCAGCTGCATCGGCGTGCCTTTGAGATTCGCGGACCAGCGGCAGGTGACGGGGTCGACCGAGACGGACAGGCGCCCGGTGTCGACGTTGATCGGCGATGCGTGTGCGATGACGGCGGGGCCAAACAAGAGCAGCGACAGAAGACGCGTGAGGTGACGGCTAAACCGGGGTTCGCTTTTCATGGGAGGATTTCGGGTTGGGCGGTGCGGGCAGGCCACGGCGCACCGGTTTGCTCAAGGCCCCGGTGGAAGCAGATCGGAATTTTGCGTTGGCTTCAGATGCTTGTCGAAAAAAGCCAGCACGGCGGCGTGCATCATCTCGTTGTAAAAGGCGGCGCCGCTGTGGCCCGCGTCGGCGATCTTGTAAAACGTGACGTCGGTCTGCGCGTTTTTCAGCGCGGCGAAGAGCAGCTCACTCTGATGGACGGGCACGAGCAGGTCCTGCTCACCATGCACGATGAGAAAGGGCGGCGCAGCTTTCGTCACATAGGTGAGGGGATTGGCCCGCGCGACCCGCTGGATGTTTTCCTGGATCGGGCCTCCGACCAGTTGGGATTCGGGCGAGGAGGGAGAATTGTGCTTCAGCGTGGCGTTCGGCAGGGCATGGGCGTCCATCTGCACGAAATCGGTGGGGCCGAAGAAATCCACGACGGCGCTCACGCGGCTGGAGGTGCCTGCGTTTCCCGGATCGCCCTCCAAGTCCGGCACGCCGCCGGTTACGCCCAGCAGACTGGCGAGGTGGCCGCCCGAGGATTCGCCCCAGGCGCCGATGTGGTCGGCGTCCAATCCGAACTTCGCGGCGTTGGCGCGAAGCCAGCGGACCGCGGCCTTGCAGTCGTTGATTTGGGCGGGAAACAGCGCCTCCGAACTCAGGCGGTAGTCGATCACCGCGACCGCATACCCGTGGGTGGCGAGCCAGGAGGCTTTAGTGGCTTGCGGCACGCGGTTGCGCGTCCGCCAGGCACCGCCGTAGATCCAGACCACCACGGGAAGGTTTCGCGGGCGATTTGCCGGGCGGTAGAGATCGAGCGTCAAGTTTTTCTCGCCGGCCCGGGCAAACACGAGGTCGCGCCCGATCACCGTCGTGGCGGGCGGTGGGACCGGGGCTTGCGCGAGGCCTGCCGATGCGGCGGCGAAAAGGACCGCGACCAGAGCGCGTGCGGGCAGGGTTGTTTTTCGCCAAGCCATGATCGGGTTTTCTTGCCGGACGTTGCGATGAACCGTGCGGGTTTGCTGAGGCGTGTGGCTGGCGCCGGGCTCAGCGCTGGAGGTCGCCCGGGTTCTCCGGCACGCCGGGCTCGTCGAGGATTTGGACCGCCGTGGCGGGCCCGAAGTTTCGCCAGTCCTTGAGCGCCCAGACGAGTTTCTTGTCGGGCGTGATTTCGACGAGCTGGCAGCCTTTGCCGTTGTCGCCTCGGGAGCAGAGCACGGTGTTGCCGTTCGCGAGGCGCACGCAGGTCTGCGAACCGGGGAAAACGATTTCAGGTGGCAACTCGGCCAGGTTGAATTCCCACACCGTCTCGCCCTTTGGGTTCACTTCCCGTGTTAGCCGGTCCCGTTCGTCGGTGATGAGCGTGTTACCATTATGGAGCCGCACGGCAGCCCACGGTGAAGGAATCTCGTACGACCAGATCTCATGGAATTCTTTGTCATACTCGATCACGCGGTTCAGGGTGAGGAAGGGAACCAGATAGGTGCCCTGGGCGGTCAGGCGGGTCCGGCGGAATTGGCCGTGGACGGTAGCTTGATCCGTCAGGCTTGGGCACGGCAGGGCGTGATCCACTTCGACGGCACCGGTTTTCTTGTCGATGATCATGAGGCGGGGAGGAAGTCCGTTTCGGACCAGCAGCACCTTGTCCAGGCCGATCGGTTGAACCGTGTGGATCTCGGTGCCTTTGGGCGCGTCGATGTGCCAGACGACTTTCTTGGCTGGCGTGACTTCCTCGGCGTAGCTCATGCGCGAGAAAAGGATGTTTCCGTTGCTGAGCATCCAGACGTCATCGAATTCCCAGCCCTTCCCGGTGGAATACGTCCAGATGACTTTGCCCTCATTCACGACGAACAGCTTGTTACAGCCTTCCCCTATATAGAGCATGGGATGCTGGCCGAGGCCCGCGCCCGGCAGGTGAGCGTCGGCTGCGGTCGGGGCGTCGGTCCAATTCGGCGGATCGACCTGAACCTCCGAGGGTCCCCAAGCCGGCACATCGGTGGCTGTGAATTGGGCCAAAGCCGTCAGCATCGGGGTCGGCGAGGTGTTCGCGGGAGTAGCGGCGAAACCGAAACGGCCGGTCAGCGTGGCGGCAAGGGCAAGACAGCAAAGGATAAATCGGGGCAGTTTCATATTATCATGGGGTTGAATCAGCCGCCAGAATGCGGCGAGTGGGCGATCGGGTGGTGAGCACTCAGAATCTGGATGCTGCCATAGTCGGCTGGCTCAAGTCCAGCCCATGCACCGCGGCAACTGTCTGACAGGCCAAGGGGTCATGAGGATTTTTCGGTGTCGCCCGGGCACGGGCCTACTTGCGCGGAGCAATCTTGGCTGGAAAAAGCGGCAAGGGTTTGTTCCATGGCGCCTCTTCCCATGAAACTTCCGGTAGCCGCCGCGGGCAGCTGGCTCAGTTTGATGACCGCAGGAGCATCCGCCTTGGCCGCGCCCAATGGGTACATTGATTCCGGATAACTACGGCGTCACGCCGCTCATGTGGGCTGCACAGCACGGACACTTTGAAATTGTGAAACTGCTGGGGGAGAAACGCGCGGAGTGGATACCAAAGACTACACTGGGGTTACCCCACTTGGTGATACGGCGAAGGGCATGCCGCCAATACTGCTTGCGGAACAGAGCGGGAACAAAGAGATCGCCGAATTGCTGCGGAAGGCGGGCGCAAAATAGGGCCGATCAATCTCAGCTACTCAGCCTTGCCTGTTCGATCGCCGGAGCGTGGCTGGCAGATTTGTTAAATAGTTCGGCATTTATGGCATTTTCTAAAGGGACCGGCATGTCTATCATCCTCCGGTTGATTGGCGATGCACCCCGGCTGCAGGAAGTGTTGGACGGCCTTCCGGCGTTGCGCCGCCACCGATAATCCCGCCACTCTTCTCAACTCCGACCCCGGCCATGTCCCCCGCATCACCCTTTTTTGTGACTGGCAACCCCGTCCTCGCGGTCCTCGTCGTGCAGGACAAGGCCACGATCTTCGCGGTGATCGCCGGGTTCCTCCTCATGCTGGTGTGCGTGGGCCTCGTGTTCCGGCGCTTCAGCAAGGACACCAGCGATTATTTCCGCGCGGGCGGCAAGGCGACCTGGTGGCTGCTCGGCGGCAGCCTGTTCATGCAGAATTTCAGCGC
>CAZBLQ010000166.1:0-7253 GCA_964492635.1 uncultured Oleiharenicola sp. | reverse complement strand
TCGCCGGCATCATCGGCACCAAGAAATTCTCCTACGACCTCTGGGGCGACACCGTCAACATCGCGAGCCGCATGGAGTCGCACGGGCAGCCGGGAAAAATCCAGATTTCCGAAATCACCATGAAGTTGCTCGGGGACAAGTTCGAGTTCCAGCCGCAGGGCAATATCGACATCAAGAGTTCGGTCCCCATGCCCACTTACCTGCTGCAGCGCAAAGCCACGGGAAAGTAGTGCTTCCCACCATGATTTATCCGGGCTGGCGGGTCGCAATTGCCACCAGAGTTGGCCCGCATCGGCACGGGTAGGAAAGATGGTTTGCTAAACGCGATGGTTCCGCCGCCTGCTGCGTACAGCGAGTCCGATCAAGCTCAGCGTTGCCCCGGCGAACCAAGGGTCAAAACTGCCACCGCCGTACCCGCTGCTGGTGGGCGTCGTTGTGGTCGGAGTAGTCGTTGTGGTCGTCGTACTGCTGGAGGGCGCTTTCAAAGGGAGCGTGGACACGGCTCCATTTGAGCTGTTGACGATGCGAATCAGGGAATTGCCCGTATCGGCGACAATGATCGCAAAGGTTAGATTCATGGCCTGGGGCTGATTGAACAAGGCGATTCCGCCTGTGCTGTCTTTGCTGCCAGCGACACCAGCAACGCCGGCTAACGTGGCAACGGCGCCCCGGCTGGAGATTCTCCGGATGCAACTGTTGCCCGTGTCCGCCACATAAACCGTGTCATTCCCATCGACACTTACCCCCTGCGGCAGGTTAAAAAGTGCATAGGAACCGATGCCATCATACACCCCGCTGAGTCCGGGCGAGCCGGCTAAGGTGGTGACCGTGCCACACAAGGCGGCCACACTTGTCGGGGCATTGATGATGCCGGTGCAGGTATCGTTCGCCAGGGAGACATTCAGAGTCGTGTCAGTCACGTCTCTGGTCAACGAAGTCACAATGATTGTGCCGCCATTTGCCCCTGCGCTGTAGGCTGCACTGATCGTCGTATTCGCCTGCAACGCGGTCACGACTTTGGCCGCCCAGTCTGACGGGGCATCGCCGATTGCCACAGGAACGCTGACTGTGATTGGACTGCCGGCGAGCTTGGCGTCGGTGAAGATCACCGAGGCATTGCCGGCGGTGACAATCGTGCCCGCGGCCGTCGCCGTTGCCGACGTGCCCGCTGCGCGGATTTTCCGGATGGTATCATTGTAGGTATCGGCCACATAGAGATTGTTGACGCTGTCCACGGCCACGCCGGTCGGATTGTTGAACCGGGCAGCGCTGCCAATTCCATCGGCTTCGCCACTGCTCCGGGCCAGGCCGGCAATGGTGGTCACGACACCACCGGAAGCGACCATGCGTATGTTGCAATTGACGGAGTCGGTCACAAAGAGATTTCCGGACGAGTCCATGACAATACCGGTGGGACTGTTGAAGGACGCGGCACTACCGGTGCCATCCGTGCTGCCACGACTGCCGGCGGAACCGGCAAAAGTGGTGACCACTCCCGTCGAGTCGATTTTGCGTATGGTGGCGTTTCCGGTATCGCATACGTAAACATTGAGTGCACTATCGACAAAGATGCCGGTTGGACCGTTGAACCGGGCGGCGGTGCCGGTTCCATCGGTCGAGCCGGCGGAGCCGTCCTGACCGGCAAAGACTGTGACCGTCCCGTCGGTGGCAATCTTCTTGATGCTATTGTTCGCGGTGTCGGCGACGTAAAGGACCTGCGAAGCGTCGGCTGAGACCCCGCCCGGCCGAAGAAAGAAACCGGCGCCGACCGAGGTACCCAGGCTGCCGGTCCCCCCCGTTCCGATGGTGCTACCGCTACCGCCACTTCCATTGCCGTTGCCATTGCCATTGCCGTTGCCGTTGCCGTTGCCACCACTATTGGCAATACTGGTTGGGGTGGTCCCTTTCCGGATCGTGTGGTTGCGATTGTCCGAGATGTAAAGATTGCCTGCGGTATCCACGGCCAGACCCGTCGGATGATCAAATCGAGCCGCGGTCGCGATCCCATCGACATCACCGGCACTGCCGGCGGTGCCACCGAGAGTGGTGACCACGCCCGCCGCTGTGATCTGGCGGATGGTGCTGTTGTTGGTATCAGCCACATACACATTGCCGGCGCCATCCACTGCGACGCCAGCTGGTCCGTTAAACCGGGCATTGCTGCCTGTCCCATCGGCACTGCCGGCGGTGCCCGCTGTTCCCGCCAAGGTCGTCACCAGTCCGGCTGGGGAAATCTTGCGGATACTCTCGTTGCCATAATCGGCCACATAAACATTGCCCGAGCCGTCCACCGCCACACTTCGGGGAAAGTTGAAACGGGCGCTGCCACCCGCTCCATCCGCACTGCCGGGGCTGCCCGCGGCGCCCGCAAAGGTCGTCACCACACCTGTCGGTGTGATTTTGCGAATTGTATGATTGTTGAAGTCAGCAACGTATATGTTTCCTCCCACCTTATCCACCGCGATGCCACTTGGATTGTCGAAGCTCGCAGCCGTACCGGTCCCATCCGCACTGCCGGGCACGCCGACGGTACCGGCAAAGGTTGTGACCACGCCCGCCGAAGTGACCATGCGGATCAAATGGTTGCCTGTATCGGCCACATAAATATTGCCGGAACCGTCCAAGGCCAGTCCTACCGGACCCTTGAAGTTGGCGGCACTGCCAGTGCCGTCTATGCTGCCGGCCACGGTTGCACTGCCCGCCAGGTTGACCACACTCCCGGTCGTGGTGATTTGCCTGATCAGGTTGTTGCCGGTATCCGCCACAAAAACATTGCCGTTGGCGTCGGTCGCCGTGTCCGAAGGGTTGAAGAACAACGCCGGACTGATGACATAACCTGAGCCGTCCTGGGCGCCAATGATTGAGCCAACCCCGGCGACAGTGGTCACCACTCCCGCTGCGGTGACTTTCCTGATCAGCATGTTGCCATAATCAGCCACAAAAAGGTCGCCCGTACTCGGATTCACGGCTACTCCGTTGGGATGACCAAAGCTGGCCGCCGCGCCGGTGCCATCAGCCTTGCCCACAACTCCGGCTGATCCGGCCAGAGTCGTCACCGTGCCACTGGGTGTGATTTTGCGGATGGTATCGTTAAGCTCATCGGCTACGTAAACGTTGCCGGTTGTATCCACGGTCAGGCTGTTGGGAAAATTGAAGCGCGCGGCATTGCCTGTCCCATCTGTGCTGCCAAACGTGGCCGGCATGCCGGCCAGGGTGGTCACGACGCCGGCGGCGGTGATCTTGCGGATGGTGTTGTTGCCCGTATCGGCCACATAGATGTTACCCGAGCCGTCCACCGCCACCCCTCGGGGATTGTTAAAACTGGCGGCCGTACCGGTACCATCGGCGAGCCCTACGATCCCGGCACTACCGGCCAAAGTGGTCACAACACCCGCGGATGTGATTTTGCGGATGACGTGGTTGCCTGAGTCGGCTACATAGACATTGCCCGAACTGTCCACTGCCACACTGGTGGGTCTGGTGAACCGTGCCGCAGTGCCGGTGGCATCGACAAAGCCGCTAAGACCGGCCTGTCCGGCAAAAGTTGTAACCACACCGGCAGACGTGATTTTGCGAATGATTGAAGTGCCGTAGTCGGCCACATACAAATTACCCGATGCATCCACGGCCGGACCTGAGGGTGTATTGAAGCTTGCACCAGTGCCGGTCCCATCGGCCGAGCCCGTCTGCCTCACTGTGCCAGCCAACGTGGTGACAGCGCCGGCGGGCGTGACCATCCGGATCAATTCGTTAAATGAGTCGGTCACATACATATTGCCGGAACTGTTGATTGCAATCCCGCTCGGTCCGTTGAAAAGCGGGAAGCCAGCACCGCCGCCGCTGCCTGTAACGCTACTGCCGGCAACGCCACCGAGTCCGGCAATAGTCGAAAACGTGTAAGCTTCTTGGCTGTATAAACTCGGGACCGCCGAAACCATCAGCAGCAAAAGCAAGCTGATTGCGTTTGAAATCCTTGGGGTTACCCGCTCGGAACCTGTATCAGGCGTAAAATTGCTCTTTGGAACCAGGACCGTCGTTTCAGGCGAATTCATTGAAAATAATTGAAGTGATGAGACAAATGATTGGAAAGTGCGTTCCACCGCAGCGGCATTTGATATGGATACGGGAAATAAGCCGGCTGCAGTTTGAGTCGCAAGCGTCGGTGGGTATAGATACTATCGGATGGGGTTTGCAAGCTCAGGCAAACAGCCAGATTCGAGTACTCCCTTTGGCTTGAACACAAGCCAATGTGCGCAGGTCGCCATCTGCATAGGTTATTCCGCCGCGGCTTCCAGGCTGCCGCTTCGGCAAGCAGTCCGCGCCCAGCCACCGGAGAACCAGCAGGTTGGCAGAAAAGCTCCGGCTATTGCCATTCATGCCTCGGATAGCGACGGGAGAGTTCCGCTTTCACCTTCGGATACATGTCGCGCCAAAAAGCACTGAGATCATCCGTTACCTGAATCGGGCGATGGTTGGGCGCGAGCACCTCGATCTTCACCGGTACCCGCCCGTGGCCGAGGGCGAACTTTGAGGAAACCCCGTAAAGCTCCTGGATGCGCGCACTCATCACCGGCGGACCTTCCTTCGAATAGGTCAGCCGCGCCTTCCGCCCGTTGGCCATGACGAGCCGCTCGGGCAGATATACATCGAGCACGGCAAGTTGCTCCGCCAGCAACCAATCATGCAGGACGGGCATCACCGGCTTGTCCTTCAATTCGCGCGCGCCGTGGCTGCCATGGCAAATCTGTTCGATGAGCGTCGCCCGGTCCGCATCGGTGATCGGGTTGACCTCCAGTTCGGGCCACCACTTGGCGAGACAGTTCACGCGGATGATCCACTGTTCCACGGCCTCGTTCCACTCAGTCAGCACAATCCTGCCGGCCATGACTTCGCGCGCGAGCAGGACGGCCGCCTCGCTTTCTGGCGGTTCTTCGGCCGTCTGCTTCGATTCCAGCACGAGATCGCGGAATCGCCGCTCCTTGCGTGCCAGCACGCGTTTCGCAGTCTCGTCATAAAGCACTCCGCCCGCGTCCACGAAATCCTCGGGGAAAAGCTCCTTCAACCACGCTTCCTCGATCGCCGTGCACAGGTTGAGCAGCACATTCACCTCGCCGCGGCTCTCGATCTCGGTGATTTCCGCCGCCACCAGCAATGGGGCCTGATCAATGCCGCTTTCCCGGGCCAGTATGCCACGGCGCTTGTGGACCAGTTCGCAGCGCAGCGTGCCCTGGTCGAGCCGCTTCGCGAGGTGATCGCTGAAACCGACCAGCACGCATTTGCGAACGGCCACACCATCGATGCGCTTTTCGGCCACGTCGAGTCCCTCGTCTGCCGCGATTTCCAGAAACTGCTGGAACATCGGGCCGACCTGCTTGACGCCCTGCACGTGAATGCCCAGCCGGCGACAGGCGTCGGGATTGTAATTCGCCTTGTCCGCATATCGCCAGGCCCGCATCAGCAGGAAGAAGTCCGACTCATGCTCTTCGCCGAAAAGCTCGTCACGTGCCTCCTGCGTGCGCTTGTCCACATTGCGCAGCAGGAAATTCCGGCCCTGTGTGAGTGCCGCCATCAAGGCCACCGAACGCACACAACCGTAGTCCTGCGCGGCCAGAAACATCCGGGCATACCGCGGATGCATCGGAAAACGAAGCATCCGCCGGCCGGTTTCGGTGATCTGTAGGGCCGGTCTTGGACAGGCCTGTTTCCCGGGCGGCCGGTCAGAGACCGGCCCTACTGCTCCCAGATCCTCCAATAGCGCCTCCGCTCGCTCGAGCGCCTTGGGCTCAGGCTTCTCCAGCCAAGGGAAGTTATAGATATCGTCGATGTCCGCCGCCTTGAGCGTGAGCACCACCTCGGCAAGGTCGAGGCGCTTGACCTCCGGCAGCTCCTGCAGCGGACGCTGGGCGTGTTCCCGTTCGGTCCATAATCGCACACAAACGCCCGGCGCGGTGCGACCGGCGCGGCCGGCACGCTGGTCGGACGCGGCCACGCTGATTTTCTCAATCAGTAGCGTGTTGATGCCGCGGTGCGGATCGTAGCGGGCTATGCGGGCGAGGCCGCAGTCAACCACCGCCATGACACCGTCGATGGTCAATGAGGTTTCTGCCACGTTGGTTGAAACGATGATCTTGCGCGTGTCGTACCGGGCGACAGCCCGGTCCTGCTGCTCCGGCGGCAGTTCACCGTGCAACGGGTAGCAGACGAAGCCGCGCAGGGCGTGCGAACCCTGGACATCCTGCACGGTGCGGCTGATCTCAAAAGCACCGGGCATGAAGACCAGAATGTCACCCGTGCTCTGTGCGGCGATGCGTTCGCACTCGCGGGTCGCGACCACCCAGACCGGATCGTGCTCGAAGTCGACCGCCTTGGGCAGGTATTCAATCCGCACCGGGAAAGTACGGCCCTGCGAGGTGAGCACTTCGCACGGGGCAAGGTAGTTCTTCAGCAGCGCCGCATCGAGGGTAGCGGACATGACCATCAGCTTCAGGTCGGGCCGGGTGGATTGCTGGATTTGCAGGGCGCGGGCCAGGGAGATGTCGCCATAGAGATGGCGCTCGTGGAACTCGTCAAAGATGATGGCGCTGATGCCACGCAGCAACGGGTCAAAAGACATCTGCCGGAGCAGGATTCCCTCGGTCACGAAGCGGATACGAGTCGCCTTGGAAACCCGCGAATCGAGCCTGATCTGGTAACCGACAATTTCCCCCAGTTTGGTGCCGACTTCCTCGGCCACCCGTTTGGCCAGCATGCGGGCGGCCAGCCGGCGCGGCTGGAGCACGACCACCTCGCCGTCCCCCAATAGTCCGTGACCAAGGAGCATCTGCGGCACCTGGGTGGATTTGCCCGAGCCGGTTGGTGCCTGCACGATCAGCCGGCCCTGAGTCCTCACGGCCGCGATCAGGCGGTCTTCGAGTTCATAGATGGGCAGTTGTTGAGGGGAAATCATGCTTGGACGGGTCAATAATAAGTCCGAATGTCGAGAAAAGCCTCCCGAAATCGTCCCAGGTCAATCTTGATAATGCTGTGCCATATTGGTTCCGGTGAATAACCAGTGAGCAAACCGGTAAGCACAAGTTATTCACGTCACGTGATGCAAATTCCCGGCACAACCGAGTGAATAAGATGGGAGGAACAAACCCGTGACTTTCCCACTGCGCGGGCGCATTTTTTAACTGTTCCTTGATAGAACAGTCGCAGTGCGGCGGCATGAAAAACCCGCCGAGAGCGCGACTGGGATAATCCCGGGCAACCGG
>CAZBLQ010000165.1:0-7274 GCA_964492635.1 uncultured Oleiharenicola sp. | reverse complement strand
CCCAGCACGCGCGAGATGACCGTGGCCGTCGCAACGACGCTGATGTTTTTTAGGCTTTTCGACACGGAAAGATGAACGAGCTTGCGCCCCAGCCGGACTTCAAGCCGGCAGGAGGGCCGGCCGGTCACGTGCAGACTGGACGAAGCCGGGCCGCTTGCTCACTGGCCCGCGAGCTTCAGGGTGCCGCCCTCGATGGTCACGTCATTCAGCTTGACCCAGGCCGCGCTGATCTCGTCGGGGACTTTCACGCTCGAAATAATATGGGAGACCAGCGGGGGTGACGCCCAAGGCAGCATGTGCAACGGGCAGGAGCCAAGGTAAAGGGTGTCGGGGGCAAAGACAAAGCGATCACCGTCTTTGCGGAAACCGCCGGTCGCCTTCACTGTGACCTCGGTCATGAGGCCGTACCAGTTCAGGGTGCACTTGAGTCCGACCTGCAGCTTGTCGCCGATGATCCGGAAATTGGGTTTGCCGGGAATGATGTAGCCCTCCGGAACCGGGCCTTGGGCCTCGTTGGCCTTGGCGGGTGGCTTGTCACCCGGCTTGGGTTTGTCGGCGGGCTTGGCCGGTTTGGCCGGGGCGGGCGGGGGAGCCGCCAAGGAGCTGATCCAGGCGTTCAATTCATCCTCCACGACCTGGATGCGGGTACCGGCGATAAATAGTTTTTGTTTGGCCTGCCAGCCCTTGCTCTTGGCGGTGCTTTCTGAGCCCGGAATGTAATAAACCACGCTGCGGGACGGTTCCTTGGGCATTTCTTTTGCCAACTGCACGGGTTTGAACACGAGGTACACGCTGGCGGCCACCACGCCGATGAGCAGACCCAGGACCGCGCCGAGGGCAACCTCCAGCATGCTGGGACCATACAGGGCTTTGTTGATTTTATTGTCAGCCATGGGAGTAAGGGATTACTTGGCGGCCGCAGGGGTCGCGGGTTTGGGTTCAGTGGATTTGGAAGATGGCTTGGCCTCAGCCGGCTCCTTCTTTTCGACCGGCTTCTTCTTGTAGTCGGTGATGTAGAAGCCGGAGCCCTTGAAAATCAACCCGGCACCGCCGCCCACCTGACGTTTGAGCGTGCGGCGCTTGCAGGCCGGGCACAGCCTGAGCGGCCCGTCGTTCATCGACTGAAATGCTTCCATTTTGTGGCCGCATTTGGTGCAGACGTATTCGTAGGTGGGCATCCGAAAAGTGTCCTCTGATATGATTTGGCCTGCGCGGCTTGGCGAGTCTGTTCTTAGCCCATAATCCGGCCGGATTTAACCACTACTACCAATCTCACAAATGATTTGGACTATTGAATTACATCTGATGGGTAGGGCGCGACCGCTGGGCGCGCCGTCAGGACACTCGCGGACGGCCCAGCGGTCCGTCCCTACCGGCGCTGCCGCGCCAAAGTCTAGAAATCAAGGGAGCTTGGTATAAACACACGAAATGAGGAAGTTCCGGAAAAGCCACCGCCTTCGCTGGTATTCTTTTCGTGTATTCGGTGTATTTCGTGGTGGCCTCAGACTGGATGGATCGGGCGCCGGCAGCGCGGGACAGATTCCGTTTGCCAACCCGTCCCACCCGCCAAACTGTGCCGCAGCGATGGATTTTTCCGGACAGCTCGAGCAATACCGCAAGCGCGTGGAACGCGGGCTCGATGATTTGGTGCCCGCCGCCGCCACCCGCCCCGCCCGGTTGCACGCGGCCATGCGCTACAGTCTGGAGGCCGGCGGCAAGCGCCTCCGTCCCATCCTTGTTCTGGCCGCCGCCGACCTGTTTGCCCTGGCCCACCCCGCCAACCAGCCCACACCGGACAGTTCAAAGTCGAAACTCAAAAATCGAAAACCCAAAATCTGCGACCCGCTGCCCGCCGCCGTGGCGCTTGAATGCATCCACACCTACTCCCTGATCCATGACGACCTGCCTTGCATGGATAACGACGATCTGCGCCGCGGCCGGCCGACAGCCCACCGGCAGTTCGATGAGGCCACGGCTCTGCTCGCGGGCGACTCCCTGCTCACCCTCGCCTTCCAACTGATCGGCCGCCACTACGCGCAGACCCCGGAGTTGTGCGCCGCTCTCACCCGCGAAATCGCAGACGCCGCCGGAAGCGAGCGGCTCATCGGCGGGCAGATGGAGGATTTGCTGGCCGAGAAAAAATCCGATGCCACCGCCGGCGAGCTGGAATTCATCCATCTCAACAAGACTGCCGCCATCCTCAGCGCGGCACTCGTCGCCGGCGGCCTGTGCGGTGGAGCCGGCGAAGATCAGCTCGCGACCCTGCGCGAGGCCGGCCGGCACCTCGGCCTGGCTTTCCAGATCATGGACGACATCCTCGATGCCACCGCCGACACCGCGACACTCGGCAAGACCGCCGGCAAGGACGCCCGGGCCGGCAAGACCACCTACGTCAAACTCCACGGCCTCGACGCTGCCCGCCGTCACGCGCATGAACAATCGGCCGCGGCCAAGGCCGCTCTCACCCGTCTGCCCGGCGGCGCCCCGTTTCTCACCACGCTGGTGGAGGCCATGGCCTCACGGTCGAAGTGACGATACGCTGGTATATCATACCAGAGTCCCTAATGATTTGGACTATTGAATTCCATCCGATGGGTAGGGCGCGACCGCTGGGCGCGCCGTCTGGACAATCGCGGACGGCCCGGCGGTCCGTCCCTACCGGCGCTGTCGCGCCAAAGTCTATTAATCAAGGGACGATGATATCACGCCACATTTATAAATGGAGGCGGGACTATCAGTCCCGCGAGGTGCCGGCATCGCAATTGACAACCCGAGGGACTGACCTGTCATCCATAGCCTTGGCGAAGGATGATAGTCCCGCCTCCAGCCGAACCCAAGACGGCTCAACCGTATTGGATCCACCTTCAGCCCGCCCTGCGCATTTCTTGCTTATAAAACACTGCGGTCCGCCGGACCGCGCGGCTTGAACTTTCCTCCCGTATTCGATTTGCTGCCGGTGAACTGCTCTCCTCCACCCCAACCAACCAACGATAATGAGCACATGGCACTACATGAAAAACGGCGCCCAGAACGGGCCAGTCACAGTCGATGAAGTTCGCTCCCTCCTCACCAGCGGCGGCTTGAACAGCGATGCCCTGGTCTGGCGCGAAGGCCTGGCGGGTTGGGTCCCGGCGAACACTCTGCCGGAATTCAGCGGTGCGGCCCAGCCGGCGGTCGTCGCCGCCGCGGTGCCACCGCCGCCCGGTGTGGCCACGCCCGAAACCGCCGACGTCGAGAAAAACAAGATCTTCGCCATCCTCGCCTACCTGCCGCCCTTGCTTTTTCTTGTGCCGCTGCTGGCGGCGCGTGAATCAAAGTTTGCCATGTACCACTGCAACCAGGGGCTGGTGCTGACCTTGGCTGCGTTTGCCCTGTGGATCGTGAACATGATGCTGGGCATGATTCTCCTGTTCATCCCGGTGGTTGGCTGGATCATGCTCTCAATGCTGCATCTTGTGGTCTTCTTCGGCATCGTCGCCCTCGCGGTGATCGGCATCGTCAATGCCGCCAACGGCGCCTGCAAACCGCTCCCCGTCATCGGCGGGCGTTTCACCCTCGTCAAATAACCCCTGAACCCCACCTGTCATGGCCCTGCCTCCTCCCCCTCCGCCCGCCACGCCACCACCACCTCCCCCGCCCGTTCCTCCGGCTCCGCCCGCCACGCCACCGGCGGCCCCTGCTCCGGCCAAGGGCGGTAATCGCACGCTGATCATCATCCTCTGCGTTGTCGGCGCCATCATTCTGCTCATCGGCGGCTGCGTCACCACCTGCGCCTATTTCGTCCACAAAAAAGCGAAGGAGTATGCGCACGACGTCCAGCGGAACCCGGCATTCGCCAGTCTCTCGCTGGCGGCCTCGCTCCATCCGGACCTGCAGGTAGTTTCCAAGGACGAGGCGAGCGGCAAGATCACCATCCACAACAAGAAGACGGGCGAGACCGTGACCATCGATACGAACGACTACACCTCCGACAACATCGGCCGCGCCCTCGAGAAGATTGGCAAGAGCACCAAGTCTATCGCCCGGGAGACCGTTGAGAAAGAATCCGACTCCTCCGTCACTCCGGCACAACCGGACAAGGAGGAGCAGCCGGTGGTCGCACCCGAGCCCAAGATCTCCTCCGGCAAGGCCGCGGCGATGTCCGCCACGCTCAAGAAGTTTCCGGACTACCTGCCGGCCTATCCCGGCGCCAAGACCGTCGAGTCCCAAATGAACAACGTCATGGGCATGACGATGGGCAACTACTCGGCCCTGACCACCGACAAGCCCGAGGACGTCGCGGATTATTACGAGAAAAAGCTCACGGCCGCCGGTTTCACCATCGTCGCCCGGAACAATGATTCCAATGACAACGGCCCCGTCAGCGTTCTTAGCGCTACTATCGCCAATCCGCAGCGCACGGTGAGCGTCAGCGCCAACTCCGAGGCCGGCGGCAAGGTTAAGGTCGAGATCACCTACGCGGCCATGGGCAAGTAGACCATGGATTGAACGCTAGACCAGTTGGGCTTTGCCGGGTTAAAACGCCCGGCAAAAGCTCAACTCAGTTGCGGTAAATAACACTTAGCCAGTTTATAGTGAAGATCGCAACAATCGCCCTCGGTGTCGTTCTCCTTGCGAGTTGCACGACTGTTGACGTTTACGAAAAACAAATCCCTGAAGATCTATATTCATTTAGAGCTAATCCTCTGTTCTTGCCTGGCAATGGCGTGACGAAGAATGCCCTAGATTACGAAAGACGAGAGATCGAAAGGGCTAAGATTGTCGCACTCGCCCGCGTTGTTCCGCGGGGAGAAAAGGATTATTATTACGCAGCGGAGGTTTTAAAAGATCAGACAGGAACCGTGAAAGCTGGTGATATGCTTGCTCGCTGGGACGCCGGCGTACGAGAGGCGATATTTCATAAGTGGAGGCTCTTATATATTGATGAGATCGGCCGAAGAGGGCCAAATGGCTCTGCGGTTCTTCTTCACGAAGAACCGTGGTCCAACAAAGGGAGTCTTTCCTTTTCGCAATTTCGAGAGCTAGTCAACGAAATGGCTAAAAAGGCGCCAGACCCAACGCCGATGCCAGGCACGGTTCATCGTTGAACGTTGGGGCCCAACTAAACACGTCAGGGACCCGCGCATAGTGTCAGGCTTTGGGGTTTGTCGCCAACGCTAACGACGGTGGCATTTCTCGTAGCGTAGCGCCTTAATGGGCTTCCGACTTCGCCGAGGCTTGGACGAACAAGACGGCGAGGTGAAGATTGAGCGGGGCGCTGCCGCGCTTCATCGTCGCAGGGCATTCGGACCTGCCAGCAGCCCGGTTTGCCGCTAAATGAACCGGTTTTGTCAGTTTGGGAACTGCGGGAGGCGGTTTTGGAGTCGCCGGAATGGCTCCGGCGCTTCCCCACTGTAAAAAAGCAAACGACGGAGGGTCTTCGGGAGTTTCTGGAGGGTGGCGGTGACTTCCCGACGGTGTTCGGCCGATGAAACCCGAGTTGGAAAGATGGAAATGTTAGTTGTGAGAGTCAGAAACTCATTTTCCCAAATGAATTGGCCGGTCCGGAAGATGCCGGACAAGCTCCGGGAGTTGAAAAAGTGGGTTTTTGAGATAAAAAACCGGGTTTTTGAGGATGACAATGTGAGTCCGGCGGGTCGGGCACGAGTGCGTTAACACCAACCTCCCTATTGATTTAAATTTTTGAGAGGGAATCAATGGGTAGGGCGCGACCGCTGGGCGCGCCGTCAGGACACTCGCGGACGGCCCAGCGGTCCGTCCCTACCTGCCATCGCTTTACGGCTTCTGTGAGGTAGGCCAGCGCCGCCGCGTCAAAGTCTAAAAAACAACGGACGCCGGTATTACTCGTAGCGCAAGGCTTCGATCGGATCAAGGGAGGCGGCCTTCCATGCCGGGTAGAAGCCAAAGCCGACGCCAATGCCGGAACAGACCAGCAGGCCGATCAAGGCCCAGTTCCATGGGAAAACCGCCTCGGCCTTGAGCAGCATCGCCAGGCCGTTGCCGCCGGCCACGCCGAGCAGGATGCCCATGACGCCGCCGGCCAGTGAAATCGCCACCGCCTCGGTGAGAAACTGGAGCAGGATGCTCTGTTTCCGCGCACCGATGGACTTGCGGATGCCGATCTCCTTGGTGCGCTCCGTCACGCTGACGAGCATGATGTTCATGATGCCGACGCCGGCGGCCAGCAGCGCGATGCCGCTGATGACGAACGAGCCGGCCGCGATGACGTCGGCCACCTTGCCGAACGCCGAGATGAGCGAGTCATTGGAGTAGATTTCAAAATCGTTGTCTTCCTCCGGCTTGAGTCCGCGGGCGATGCGCATGGCCGTGACCGCCTTGTCGAGCGTGTCGTTGTAAACCGTCTGGTCGGGCGCCTGCGTGGCAATGTTCACGGTGCGTTTCTCCGCACCGAAATCACCGAAGAATCGCGTGATGGGGATGACCGCAATGTCGTCGCCGCTGCTGCCGAAGGCGTTGCCCTTGTCGGCGAAGACGCCGATCACCATGTAGGTGCGGTCCTTCATCTTGATGACCTTGCCGAGGGGACTTTCCGCCGGGAAAAGTTTCTTCAGGATGGTCTGGCCGATGATGATGACCGGACGCGCCAGTTCGACGTCACCGGCGGTGAAATTGCGGCCCTCGCTGACCGAGTATTGGTTGGTGGCGAGAAAGTTCTCGTCGGTGCCGACAAAGCTGATCCCGGGCGTGGTCTTGCGGCCGTTGTAAACCGCCTGCCCGCCGTTGTAGTCAAACAGCTTCAGGCAGATGCTGCCGCCCTTGCCCTCCATGAGGTGCTCGTAGCGCAGTGCCTGGACGAGCGTGATGTCGCGCCGCATGTCGAATTTGCGCCGGCCGCTTCCATCCCCCGGGCCGCCGCCGATGGGATACTTGGCGAACTGGAAGATGTTCGAGCCGAAGATGGTGAGGCCGTTCTCGATCGAGCTGCGCAGGGCGGTGACGGCCGTCATCACGCCGATGACCGAGAAGACGCCGATGGTGATGCCGCACATGGTGAGGGCCGAGCGGAGCTTGTTCACGCCCAGCGAGGCCATCGCCATCTTGAAGACTTCGGTGAGGATCATGGGGAGTGCGGAGTGCGAAAGGCGGAGTGCGGAGTGGATTCTTCGCTGCGCTCAGAATGACAAGTGGCGGTTGTATGATCCGTGTTCATCCGTGTTATCCGTGATTTCTCACTCATACCGCAGCGCCACGACCGGGTCGAGGCGCGAGGCGCCCCAGGCCGGGGCGAAGCCCGACACGATGCCGGTGATGAT
>CAZBLQ010000164.1:0-7367 GCA_964492635.1 uncultured Oleiharenicola sp. | reverse complement strand
ACGAACGGCAGGTGGCCGCCCGGCTGGTAGGCGAAAATATTCACCGCCATGTCGAAAGCCGGCTCGTCGGGCAGCAGCACCTGCAGATCGGCGGCCGGGTCGCCCAGAAACGGCGTGCCCTTCACCTTCGCCGCGTTGCCGATAATGGCCTTGGGCTCGGCCAATCCGGGGAGCGACACGTATTTTTTCTGGAAAAGCGTGAGCTGCGTGCCGGCCTTGGGCGCGGTGAGGCTCCACGACTTACCGGCGGGGGCGTAGAAAAACCCGCCGGAGCCAGCCTTTGACTTGTCCTTGCCCACCGTCAGCGTGCCGCCGCCGCTCATGACATAGCCGAATGTCTGCACAGCGCTTGCCGGCTGGGCGGCCCGGCCCTCGGCCGTGAAAGTCACCAGCAACTGCGCGAACCCCGCGCCCATCGCCCCGTTGATCAGGACGACGCTCGTGGCGCCGGTGATGCCCGGCACGGAGCTGCTGACGTGGTTGCTCGGTGTGACAAGGGCGTGCCGGGTGGCGACGCGGGCGCGGGTGGATCCGAAAAGTTCAGGCATGGGAGTGAAGGCGGATTGGCTATTGTGCGGGTCGCAGAAACTGACCGGATTGCTGCCGGTTCGTCAACCTGCCATCGGCCCAGACGGCACAGCCGCGCACATAGGTATGGGTCACACGTACCCGGCTGGTACGCCCGAGATAGGCGCTGATCGGGTGGCGGGTCCACAGTTCGCCGGTTTCAATCGTGCGCGGTTCGTCCTCCAGTTTCAACAGGGAGAAATCGGCATCAAACCCCTCGGCCAGCAGGCCCTTGCGGTCGTCGAGCCGGAAACGGCGGGCGACATTCCGGGCCAGCACGGCGGCCAGCAACGGCAGGTTTTTGCCGGCAGTCGCAGCGCACTCGTTAAACAAGAGTTCGAAGCCGTGCTGGATGCCGGCGATTCCGCCCCAGATCGCAAAAAAATCCTCGGCCGTCTTCATCTCCGGTGGCGCCGGCGAATGATCGGACCCGACGGTGTGGATGTGACCGGCGCGAAGTTCTACCCAAAGCGCGAGCCGGCGCTTCTCGTCGCGCAACGGCGGCGCGCACTTCGCCAGAGCACCATGCCGCACGACATCCTTTTCGTTGAGCAAAAGATAATGCGGGCACGTTTCGGCTGTCACGTCGACCCGTTGCGCCCGGGCCTCGGTGATGAGCGCGATGCCCTCGGGGCTGCTCACATGCACAATGTGCAGCGCACAGCCGGTCTCGCCCGCGGTTTCCAAGGCCTGGCGGATCGCCGCGAGTTCGACCTCGACCGGCCGCGACGCCAGGAACGCGCGAGCGTCGTGCCGCCCCTTGGCCTTCTGCTCCGCGGTGAACTTCGCCGCCAAGGCATCGTCCTCCGCGTGCACGGCGACGAGCAGTCCGAGCTTGGCGGCGCGTTTCATCCCCGCATGAAGCGCGGCGGCGTCCACCCGCGGAAAACTGTCAATGCCGCTGTCGCACATGAACGCCTTCAGGCCAATGGCGCCGGCCGCTTTCAGGCCGGCGAGCTTGTCGAGATTGCCCGGGACGAGTCCGCCCCAGAGCGCAAAATCCGTGCAGGAAAACCGTTCCGCGAGCAATCGTTTCTCCCGCAAGCCGGCGGCATCCAGCACCGGCGGCTCGGAGTTGAGCGGCATGTCGAAAAAGCATGTGCCGCCGCCCGCGGCTAGCGCGGTGGACCCTGACGCCAGCCCTTCCCACTCCGTGCGGCCGGGTTCGTTAAAGTGCACATGGGCGTCGATGATGCCCGGGAAAACATACCGGCCGCCCGCCTCCAGTGTCGCGTGGGTCGGATCGGTTATCTCCGGCGCCACCCGCACGATCTTGCCGTGCAAAATACCCAACTCGACCTCTTGGACGCCGTCCGGTGTCACGATCCGTCCGCCTCGGACCACGAGGTCGAGATGTTCGGGTTCCGGCCGCTTGATGGATTCTATTTTTCTAGGCACGGGCTTGAAACCACTAATCTGCACTAATAGCACACTAATGACACCAAACGCCGAAGCAGGTGGAGCCAGGTGCTGCCTTGCCTCGTTAGTGAGCCATTAGCGTGCATTAATGGTTAACCTGCCTTTATCCGCGCCGATTCGCGTAATCCGCGGAAAGGCATTCCAGGAAATCGATCATCACGCGCAAGGCCACCGCCAGATCCCGGGGCGAGGCGTATTCATCAGGATGGTGGCTGAGCCCGTCGCGGCAGCGCACAAACAACATGGCGATCGGGGTCAACGTGGACATCACCACGCCGTCGTGCCCGGCACCGCTCATTAGCGAAATGGATTTGCCCTGCACCGCCCGGACGCTGCGCGCAAGCTGCGCGGTCAACGAAGACGAACAGGTGGTCGCCTCGTGCTGCATGGTCTGCTGCCATTCACAAATTAGCTGACGACGGCGGGCGGTCCGCTGCGCCTGCCGGATCAGATCGGCGAGCGCCGCGCTGCACGCGGCGTCGCTGGGATGCCGCACGTCCAGCGACACCACAGTCTCGCCGGGAATGACATTAGCCGCACCCGACGGCACATTGATCGTGCCGACCGTGACGACAAGCGGCGCTCGCGCTGCGGCAAAGGCCTCGGCGAACAACACAAATTCGGCCGCCCCGGTCAATGCATCCCGTCGAAGGTTCATCGGCGTCGTCCCGGCGTGGCCAGCCCGGCCGCGAAAAATCAACCGGCCGCGCCTCTGGCTAGCGATCGCCGAGACCACGCCCACCGCAAGTTTTTTCGCCTCTAGCACCGGGCCCTGTTCGATATGAACTTCCACGTAACCCAATAGGTTACGTGGCCGGTGGGCCGGCTTGGGCGGGGTGAAGCGCCGACCCGTGTGTGCCTCGATCACCTCGCGCAGCGTCTGGCCGCGAACATCACTCAATTTCAAATCCGCCGCCCGTAACCGGCCGGTGTAGGCCTTGCTGCCAATGTAAGCACCGGTGAACCGGACGGCTTCCTCCTCGGAGAAACCGAGCACCTCGACTGCAAAAGGAAACGCCACACCGCGTTGTTTCAATTCCGCCAGCGCGACGATCGGCAGCAAGACACCAAGCGCGCCGTCGAAACGGCCGGCATTGCGCACGGTGTCGAGATGGGAACCAAAGAGCAGCGTTTTGGCGTGTAGGGGCGCCGCTTGTCGGCGTCCGCGGGCAGGAATACCGGCCTCCAGTCTGCCAATAAGATTGCCTGTGTCGTCCTCTCGCACGGTGAGTCCCGCCTCTTGCATCCAGCCGCCAACCAGCTGATTCGCCCGCTCCATCGCCGGCGAAAGAAAAGTCCGCGTCAGCCGGCCCGGCTCGTCCGTCACCCGGCCGAGCTCGTCGAGCATGCGTGCGAGTCGCTGCGCTGGGTTGACCATAAATATCAGCTGCCGCGGTAGGTGCTGTAGGCCCAGGGCGTCACCAGCAGCGGAACGTGGTAAACGGCGCGGGCATCCGCGATCGCGAAGCGGACCGGCACCCGATCGAGGAACGGACTGTCGTCCAAATGCGTGACGAAGTAGTCCTTCACAAAGAAGAGCAGCTCGTAGCTGCCCACGGCCATGTCAGCCCCGGCGAGCAGCGGCGTGTCGGTGCGACCGTCGGCGTTGGTCGTGACGGCCTTGAGCAGCGTGTGCTTTCCGTCGTGGTTCCAAAGTTCGATCCTCATGCCGGCGGCGGGCCGGCCGGTGGTGAGGTCGAGGACGTGGGTGCTTAGTTTACCGGGCATGGGAAAGATTATTGCCCGCGAATCACGCAAATCGACGCTAATTATTCAAACCAGAGCTGATTGGCGTTTATTCGCGTGATTCGCAGGCCGTCATGTCTGGAGAGTGTCCTGCAAGCGGAGCCAGGCGATTTTATCGATCTCAGCCAGAGCGGCCGTGTGCTCGGCAGCCGGTGAATTCAGCAGCCTGATTTTCATCGCCGCGAGGATGGCCGCCTTGGCATTCTGCCGGGCGCAAATGATGAAGGGAAACCCGAACTTCGCCTTGTAGGTGTCGTTGAGCTGCGTGAATTCCGCCAGTTCGGCGCCGGACAACTGGTCGAGCCCGGCGCCGGCCTGTTCGCGGGTGGATTCGGCGGTGAGTTTCCTTTGCTGAGACAGCCGGCCGGCCAGGTCAGGGTGCGCGCGGATGAGCGCCAACTGCTTTTCCGGCGGCGCGGCGCGCATCGTGGCACAAAGTTCGGTGTGAAGCGCCTCCGCTTTGGCGAACGGACGCTTTCCCCAAGTCTCCTCCGCCACCCAAGGTGAGTGCTCGAAAATGTGGCCGAGCGCGGCCACGAAAGCAGCACGATCAGCTCGGTTCAGATCAGCAAGCGAAGGCATCAGACAAAGGCATTGGTCACAAAAAACACGAAGAGACACAAAAAGGGCGCAGCAAGACTGCGCCCCTACAGAAAAATCCTGTTTTTGTGTTTATTGTGCTTTTTGTGGCCATGAATTGATTTCTCAGGGCAGCAGCTCATAAGCGGGGAGCGACAGGAACTCGTCGAACTCAGCGCTCTTCGACATCTTCATGAAAAGCCCGACCGCCTCCCTGAAGTGGCCTCCATCGTAGCGCTCGGCGCCGTATTCGGCGCGGATCTTCGCGAGTTCGTCCGGCAATAATCTGTCATAGAGCTCGGCGGTGACCGGCCGGCCGTCATCAAGCTTCGCGCCAAACTTGAGCCATTGCCAGAGCTGCGAGCGGGAAATTTCGGAAGTGGCGAGATCCTCCATCAGGTTGTGGATCGGCTCGGCGCCGGAGCCGCCCAGCCAGGCCTCAAGGTAACGGACGCCGACATGCAAATTCCAGCGGACGCCTTTTTCCGTGATCGGGCCGTGGAGCGGCGCGAGCAGATCAGCGGCGGTAACCTTCACGTCGTGGAGGACGTTGAGCTGGTTGGGACCCTTCATCCTGCCGGCGAAAGCATCGAGCGCAGTCTGTACCAACCCTGGGTGCGCCACCCAGGTGCCGTCGTGTCCGGCGCGGACCTCGCGCTCCTTGTCGGCGCGGACCTTGGCGAGCGCGGCCTCGTTGGCCGCGGGATTATTCTTGATGGGAATCTGCGCGGCCATGCCACCCATCGCATAGGCGCCGTGGCGGTGGCAGACATTGATGACATGGGTTACGTAGGCCCGCAGGAACGGCACCTCCATCGTGATGAGGGTCCGGTCGGGAAACATGTAGCCGGGCCGGTTGCGCAGTTTCTTGACCATGCTGAACATGTAATCCCAGCGTCCGCAGTTGAGGCCGGAAGCGTGCTCGCGCAACTCGTAGAGGATTTCCTCGGCTTCGAAAGCTCCGGTGATCGTCTCGATCAGCATCGTGGCGCGAATGGTGCCGCGCGGCAGGCCGAGGGCCGCCTGGGCGTGAAGGAAAACCTCGTTCCACAGCCGCGCCTCGAGGTGGCTTTCCAGCTTGGGCAGGTAGAAATAAGGACCGGAGCCGCGGGCGAGGAGGGCCCTGGCATTATGGAAAAAATAAAGACCCCAGTCAAAAAGGGAGGCGGAGACGCGCCGACCCTGGAAGAGCACGTGTTTCTCCTCCATGTGCCACCCGCGCGGCCGGGCAATGATGACTGCGATCTTTTCTTTCAACGCGTATTTCTTTCCCTCGGGGCTGGCGTAGGTGAGCGTGAGCCGCGCGGCGTCGCGCATGTTAAGCTGGCCCTCCATGACGTTTTCCCATGTGGGCGAGTTGGCGTCCTCGAAATCGGCCATCCAGCATTGGGCGCCGGAATTGAGGGCGTTGATGGCCATCTTGCGGTCGACCGGCCCGGTGATCTCGGTGCGGCGGTCGAGCAGGTCGGGCGGAATGGGCGCGACCTGCCAGTTGCCGCCGCGGATTTGCGCCGTTTCTGGCAGAAAATCGGGCAGTTGGCCAGCATCGATGGCGTGCTGGCGTTCGACGCGCTTCGCCAGCAGCTCCAGCCGACGCGGACCAAATTTCTCCAGCAAACCGGCAAGGAACGCACAGGCCTCGGGCGTCAGGACCTCTGCATAGCCGGGATTCATTGGCCCGCGGATTTCGAGGCCGCTGATAATCGTGGATGAACTCATTTCGTTGGGCGGCACTGAAGCCGGATGTATGCCGGGTGTCAGCACAAGATTCACCACCCGGATAACCGCCGCGATGACGGCGACCGGGCAGCATCGGGCTCGCCTCCGGCACACGTCTTGCTTTGATGCACGGCAAATGAGTCAGGATCAATTCATGCGCGAAGCCATCCAGCTCGCCGAGGACGGCATGGCATCCGGCCGCGGCGGACCGTTTGGGTGTGTCATTGTCCGTTCGGACCAGATTGTCGGCCGGGGGAACAACCGCGTGACCTCCGCCAATGACCCGACCGCGCACGCTGAAGTGGTCGCCATCCGGGAGGCGTGCGCCAAACTGGCGACTTTCCAACTGACGGAGTGCGAACTCTACACCAGTTGCGAGCCCTGCCCGATGTGCCTGGCGGCGATCTATTGGGCCCGCATCCCGGCGGTCTATTACGGAAACACCCGCGCCGACGCCGCGGCCATCGGCTTTGACGACGATTTCATTTATCAACAGATTCCTCTGCCACCGAGGAAGCGCGCTGTCAGGATGAGCCCGCTGTTGCGCGACGCTGCGCAGGCGACGTTCAAGGCGTGGGCGAAGAAGACGGACAAGGTGCGTTACTGAGCGGCAATGGACCCCTACTATCTCGACTTCCTCGGCATGATGGTGCGCTGGCTGCACGTCATCGCCGGCATCGCCTGGGTCGGTTCATCGTTTTACTTCATCTGGCTCGACAACAGCCTTGAGGCTCCGCTCCCGGGTTCAGACACGGCGAAGAAGGGTGTGGGCGGCGAACTCTGGGCGGTGCACGGCGGCGGTTTCTACAATCCCCAGAAATACCTCGTGGCTCCCGCCGCGCTCCCGGAGAAATTGCATTGGTTCAAGTGGGAGGCTTACACCACCTGGCTCTCTGGCACGGCCCTGCTGGTGCTGGTTTACTGGCTGAGGGCGGGGACGATGCTCGTGGACGCCAACGTGCGACTGCTCTCGCCCTGGCAGGCCGTCGGCCTCGGCGCGGCCAGCATGGCCGGGTCGTGGATTGTCTATGACCTGCTTTGCAAATCCCCGCTCGGCAAACGTGACGGGTGGCTCGGGTTTGTGGTATTCGCACTGATCACCGCACTTTCGTGGGGCCTCGCACGCACTTTCGGCGGCCGCGCGGCGTTCATCCACGTCGGCACGGCCATCGGCACCATCATGGCGGCCAACGTCGCGATGGTCATCATTCCCGGCCAGAAGCGGATGGTCGCGGCGATGCGGGCCGGCCAGGCGCCGGACCCGCGGGACGGCCAGCGCGCCAAGCAGCGCAGCGTGCACAACAACTATTTCACGCTGCCGGTGATCTTCATCATGG
>CAZBLQ010000163.1:0-7385 GCA_964492635.1 uncultured Oleiharenicola sp. | reverse complement strand
CGCTTCTGGGGCTGGGATCCGAAGGAAAACGGTGCGCTGATCATCGTCATCTGGAACGCCATCATCCTGCACTGCCGCTGGGGCGGCCTCGTCAGGCAGCGCGGCCTCATGTGCCTCGCCATCTTCGGCAACGTCGTGACGAGCTGGAGCTGGTTCGGCGTCAACATGCTCGGGGTCGGCCTGCACTCCTATGGCTTCATGGACTCCGCTTTTTACTGGCTCGTCGCCTTTGTCAGCAGCCAGTTGTTTCTTATTGTCCTCGCCAGCCTGCCGCTCGAAAAATGGCGGAGCTTTGGCGCGCGAACCGTCGCAACGTGAGGATGCGTCTGCGACGGTGGCGATTGGTATTAGTGCCAATCATGGTCCGCTTTCGGACCTTGTAGGTATGCCGCTTGCGGCATACCTGCCATCGGAAATGGCGCGGCGCAAGTGCCGGTCCACAGTCCATTGAAGCGATGGGTAATTGGTGTCCCTACGGCTTGTAAACCTGCAAGGTATTCGCGCCCGGCGCCACCTCTTGCAGGTTGGGTTTCACGTCGGCCGGCAGTCGCCCGCCCGCCCACTCGATGCCGCCCAGCAGCAAGGCCTGGAATTTGGGATTGTCCCATATGTCCTCGCGGTGACCCATGGCGTTGAACCACACCCGGCCCTTGCCGTAAGCCCGGGCCCAAGCCAGCGGGTAGGATGGACGCTGGTAGTCGGGCCCCTCCATGCCCGCGGTATCCAGCAGCAGCAGGACATGGTCATTGGTGGCAAATTCCTTCAGCGAATACCATTCCTCCATGACTTCGAGCCGGTCGCCGATGGCCGCGCAACCGGGAAAAGCCGGATCGATCACCCGGGCCTTGGCCACCTGCTGCGCATTATGTCGGATGAACTCGCCTCCGAGCATCTTGATGTAGTCATCCGCCTTGTCGCCGTAGTTGGTGAACCGCTGGGCCCGGATCGGATTGTTGCCCCCGCCCTGTTCACCGGTGTGAAACGTGTCGCTGCCGCTGTGCAGGCCGATGAACCCCTTGCCCCCGGCCACCGCATCCAGCAGGGCCTGCTTGCCCGCCGCGGTTATCGCCGGCTGTCCGTCCGTCCCGACACTGAGCAGGTCGCCGCTGGTGTAGAACATGATGACATCGAATTGCGCGAGATATTCCGGCGAGAACAAACTGCCGTCCTTGCTGAAAGTAAGCGCAAGGTCGTGCTTCGCCGCCAGCGCGGTCAGGATGTTTTCCGAGTAACTGGGTTTCCCGTCCACATGCTTGACAACACTGTGTTCGTAGCCGGCGGACTTGGTGAAATACAGGACGCGCAGGGGTGCGGCGGACATGGCGTTGAGGTACAGGCCGAGCAGCAGGGAGCCCAGCACTACAAGTTTGGGGTTAAGTTTCATCGGTTCAAAAATCTAACCGGGCGCAACCGGCATGCAATCACTCAATGCGGTTGACCCGCAGGCGCTCACACGTCGCAGATCTGCACACCCTGGCGCAGCGAAGCGAGGGCGTCCGGCCGCTTCGGCACGAACTCCTGCGCGACGAATCCCTTGAAGCCGGTTTCAACGATGGCCCGCATGACCGCCGGGTAATTTAGTTCCTGCGTTTCGTCGATCTCCGCACGGCCGGGCACGCCGCCAGTGTGATAGTGGGCGAAATATTGCTGCTGCTCCCGGATGGTCGCGATCACATTGCCCTCCATGATCTGCATGTGATAAATGTCGTAGAGCAGCTTGAAGCGCTCGGATGACAGCCGCCGGCACAGCTCCACGCCCCAGGCGGTGTGGTCGCACATGTAGTCCTTGTGGTTCACGTAGCTGTTGAGCAACTCCATGCAAATGGTGACGCCGAGCTTCTCGGCCAGCGGCAGAATCCGCCGCAAGCCCGCCACGCAATTCTCCAGGCCCTGCCCATCCGCCATGCCGGCGCGATTGCCGGAAAAGCATATCAGGTTGGGATAACCCGCCTCTGCCGTCGCCCGCAGATGCGACTCGTACGCCGGCACCAGCGCATCGTGGTACTCCAGCCGGTTCCAGGCTTTGTCGATGCCGCCCACCATCGCGTCACCGGAGGGAACCCGCGGATTGCTCACCATCGCGCAGATCAGGCCGTGCTTGCGCAACGTCGGAAAATCCGCCGGCTGGAGCAGCTCGACCGATTGCAGGCCCATGCCAGCCGCCGCGGCGCACAATTCCTCCAGCGGAATCCTGGCGTAGCACCACTGGCACACCGATTGTTTAATTCGACCGGAACGTGTTGTCATGGGTTTGTCCGTGGATTGGGCGCGGGCAGCGGCTCCGGCCAGCAGGGCCGCACCGACGCCAAGCTGGGTGAGCGCCTTCCGCCGGCTGATGGGGTTATTCATGCGTCGCAGGCTAGGCCGACTGGTAAGAGCTTGGCAATGCCCGAGCCACGCCCCGTCCGGGGCTCAGTTTAAAGAAAAATCGCCGGCCAAACTCCGAAGGATTAGCAGAATGGAAACGAAGCTGGGAATCCCATCCGCCACGGTATCTCAGGCCTCGGGGGGTAACAGGCTCATCACGAATTAACCTCCCAATACACTAATTGACTCTCCGAAGATCTAGCACAATTTATGCTCATCCTTCAAGCGAATGAACCCATTTTCCACGTATCGGTTCCGGTTGGCTGGCGTAATTGCGATTACGCTGGCCGCATTTTTGCCCGGCACAGGACAGGCGCAGCTCAGCCCGTATTATCTCACCGGGGGAAACGTCAGCAAGGTCTTTGTGATTCAAAACGGGAGCGTCGTTTCCACCATCCCGACGGTGACCGTCTCGACATCGGGTGCCTATGAGTATCCGATTGCGGTGTACGCCTCGACCTTTCGCACGTCCAACAGTGTGCCGGGGAGTGGCAATGGCTATGAATACACCTTGAGCGGAACGCCCACCGGCGCATCCTATTCTTTGACTTCCCCGATCGGCAGCGCGTGGGATTCAACCACCGACGGCAGCCACAACTACCTGGTGGATTTCTCCGGAGGCACAGTCTACCAGACCGGCCTTGACTTCAGCAACCCGGTCGCGCTTTTCGGCGGCCTCGGGCCCAGTGCCTATCTGGGCATCACCTACGATCCGACGAACAACTCTCTCTGGGTTTCCGGATGGTCCACCAACCAGGTGATCGACTTTAGCATGAGCGGCACGCAGCTTTCCAGCTTTGCCGCCGCGCCGACCTCCGGCCTTTTGACCAGTCTCGCCCTCGAACCGACCACCGGTACGCTTTGGATGGGCACCCAGAATACGGGAGTCCTCTACCAGTATTCCAAAAGCGGCGTGTTGCTCCAGACCATCACCGTTCCCGCGTTGCTCAACCTCGACATTCTGGGCGGTGAGTTTTCGTTCACGGCCATTCCCGAGCCTGCACCGTTGGCGCTGTTGTCGGTCGGCGTTCCGACCCTCTTGGGATTCCGGCGCTGGCGCCGGACCTGATCCGCGCCCTCCGCCTTAACTTTTCAGCAATTCCTCCGCGTGGGCCAGCGCGCTCTTGGCACTGCGGTCGCCGAGCATCCGGGCGAGTTCGCTGACGCGGGCCTTGCGCTCGCCATGGATCGCGGAGATTTCCACGCTGGCGCGATCGCCGCTCTGGTCCTTGGTCACGACAAAGTGATTCTGCGCCTGCGCCGCGACCTGCGGCAGGTGGGTGACGCACAGCACCTGGTGTTTTTCCGCGATGTCCGCCATCTTTTCGCCGACCACCCGGCCGATCTCGCCTCCGACGTTGGCGTCCACCTCGTCGAACACCAGCAGAGGCACGTCGTCGATCTCCGCCAGCACGGCCTTGAGCGCCAGCATCACCCGGGCGAGTTCGCCGCTCGAAGCGATGCGGTGCAGCGGCAGCGGTGGTTCGCCGACATTGGGGGAGAACAGAAACTCGACACTACAGTCGCCGTGCGGACCCAGGTCCGCCAGCGGGACCAGCTTCACCCGGAAATCCGCCTTCTTGAACCCGAGCTGGGCGATGACCTTGGCGCCGGCCCGGGCCAGTTGCTGCGCCGCCTTCTCGCGGGTGTGCCGCAGTTCGCCGGCCAGCTTGCGCGCTGTTTTCTCCGCTTCTGAAATCTGCTTCTCCAGTCTGGCCAGCGAACCCTCAACATCGCTCTGCAATTCCAGTTGCCGGCGCATTCCATCGCGCGCGGCGATGACCGCCTCGACTTTTGCGCCGTGCTTCCGCTTCAACTCGAGCCAGGCATTCATCCTCGCCTGCAACGTCCCTGCCTGCTCGGGATCGAAGTTGAGCGACTGAGCCAGCGAGGAAAATTCGCCCTCCAGATCGCCGAGTTCGACCGAGCAGGAGAGCAGCCGGTCCGCCAGGGGCTTGCTCGCGGCGTCGAGCGCCTCGAGCTGACGCGCCTCGCGCAAAAGGGCGGCCAGCCGGCCGAGCAGCCCGTCCTCGCCGCTGAGCCCGTGGCCCAGGCCCGTGGCGAGCAGCATGATTTCCTGTGCGCTCTGCTGCCGGTGAAAATCGCGCTCGAGCGCAGCGATGGCCTCCTCCGTCAGCTCGAGTTCATCAATCTTCGCGAGCTGCATCTTGAGGAAATCCATCTGGTCGCCCGACAGTTTCTCCGCCCCGAGCAACCGCGCTCGTTCGTCCACCAGTTCACGCCAGGCGCGGTAGTGGAGCTGGTATTTTTCGAGGGCCGCCTCATTTTTCGCGAACAGATCAAGCAATTCGCGCTGACCGCCTTCCTTGAGCAGCCGGCGCGGTTCACCCGGTCCATGAAAATCGATCCAGTATTCGCCCAGATCCTGCAGGGCGCTGAGCGTGGCCATGCTGCCGTTGACGGAAATCCTTGGCGCCTTGTCGCGCGGCAGGCTGCGCTTGAGGATGAGCACGCCGTCGTCACACGACGGCAGGTCGAGAGCGGCAAGAGCGGCATCAAGCTTGCGGCTGTCGGTAAAGAACAGCGCCGCCTCGACCTCCGTGGCCGGCGCACCCTGCCGGACGATGGTCTTGTCGGCCCGCGCCCCGGCCAGCAGCGAGAGCGCGCCGAGCAGGATGCTCTTGCCCGCGCCGGTCTCGCCCGTCACCGCCGTGAATCCGGTCTCGAAGTCGAGCTCGACTTCTTCGAGCAGGGCGAGGTTGCGGATACGGAGACTTTGCAGCATACCGGCTGGTGTTTACCCGGCAGGGCCTTAAATGCACGCGAAAACCGGCCGGTCAGACGGCAAAACCACGGTCCTGTTCTGGTCCAAAAAATCTTGCGCAGAACCTGGCTGGATTGGCCGGCCTGCGCCCAAAGGGCTGAGGCGCGGCAACCTTCGCAATTAGCTTGGCCGGCAAACTTGAGGCCGGGTATTTCGACAGCTGGCCTGCCATCCGAAGCTCCACAGGAGCGAAGGATGGTGGACCCTACTGGACTCGAACCAGTGACCTTTTCCATGTCAAGGAAACGCTCTAACCAACTGAGCTAAGGGTCCGTAAAGAGGCATGAACAACAACTCGCCGCAATCGGTGCAAGGATAATTCCCACCATCCCTAGGGTGGTTATTGGGCTTTTCGCGCCAACTCGCGATGGCTTAGCGTCCTGCCATGGAACCACGCAGCCGCGCGCCCGAGCCGGAAAGCACCGCCCAGGTGCGGTCGGAACTGGTGCGCCTGGGCTACACCGATCTGCCCGCCGGATTGATCATCACTCTCCTGTGCGCAATTGGAATGGCCTGGTTTGTGGCCCGGTCCGGTTCTCCCTTCCAGGCCTGGGGCTGGCTGGCCTTGATGGGCGGACTGGCCTTGGCCCGCCTGGGCAGTGTGAGATGGTATCGCAAGGCGTACACGGCCGACGCGCTGCACCATTGGGAAAGGCGGTTTCTGGCCGGGGCGCTGCTGACCGGCCTCGCCTGGGGTTACGCCGGCTGGTCTTTCTATCCCCTTCTCCGCGAGCTGGACCGTTCGTTGCTCATCCTGATTCTGGCGGGCATCACCGCGGGGGCTACGCGCTCGCTCTCGCCCGTGTTGTCCGCGTGCTGGGCTTTCCAACTCGCCACCCTGCTGCCGCTCGGCCTGCGTCTGATTGCCGGCGCGGAAGCGGTGCAAACCGTCATGGGCGTGCTGGCTCTGCTGTATGCGGGTTTTCTTCTCATGATGGCCCGCAGCTTCTACACCTCGCTCAGCCGCTCCCTCCGCCTCGGGTTTGAATACGCGGTGCTGGTCAGCGAACTCCAGCAGAAGAAACTGGACACGGAGGAACTCAACCGCGACCTGACCGGCGAGAATGAGCGCCGCCGGAAGATGGAGGAGGAGTTGCGCACCGCCAAGGAGCGCGCCGAGTCGGCCAACCAGGCGAAAAGCGAATTCCTGGCCACCATGAGTCACGAGATCCGGACGCCGATGAACGGCGTGATGGGCATGCTCGATTTGTTGAAAAGCACGCCGCTCAACCCCGGCCAGCGCGAGCAGGTGGAAACCGCCGCCAGTTCCGCCGACGCCCTGCTGCGCGTCCTCAACAACATCCTCGACCACTCCAAAATAGAGGCCGGGTCACTGGATCTGGAATCCATCCCCTTCCATCCCGCGGCAGTGGCGGAGGAAGTGACCGCCCTGCTGCGGCCGCGCGCCGTTGAAAAAAAACTCCAGCTCATTTTGCAAGCGGACCCCGCCAGCCGGAGCCGGGCCCGCGGCGACCCCGCCCGCCTGCGGCAGGTGCTGCTCAACCTCGTCGGCAACGCCATCAAGTTCACCGAGCGCGGCGAGGTCGAACTCCGTCTGCAGGCTGCAATCGCGGCCGACGGGCATCTCAGCCTGGCAGTGCAGGTGCGCGATACCGGCATTGGCATGACCGAGGACACCCTCACCAAGATTTTCCAGCCGTTCACCCAGGCCGACAGCTCGATGAGCCGCCGCTATGGTGGCACCGGGCTGGGTCTGGCCATCTCGAAGAAACTGGTGCAACGCATGGGCGGACATATCACGGCCGAACGGGCCGCGGGAGGCGGTTCGGTCTTCCGCTTCAACGTGTCCTTTGGGCTGGAAGCCGCGCAACCGACCGCCCCGCCTCTCCCCGCGACTGTCGCGGGCCAGGCTCATTTTTCGGCGCGTATTCTGGTGGTCGAAGACGACGCCGTGAACCAGAAGGTTATCTCGATGATGCTGGAGCGACTGAGTGTGAAATGCACCATCGTCGGGGACGGTCATGCCGCCCTCGACGCGCTGGGACAGGGCGGCTGGGACCTGATTTTCATGGACTGTCAGTTGCCGGGAATCGACGGGTTCGAAACCACGCGGCGGGCCCGCGCTGCCTTGGCGGGCCGGCCACTCCCCATCGTCGCGTTGACCGCCAATGCCCGGCCCGAGGACCGCGAGGCCTGTCTCGCCTCCGGCATGGACGATTTTCTGGCCAAGCCCGTCCGCGTCGAGAATCTTCGCGCCTGCCTGGCCCGCTGG
>CAZBLQ010000162.1:0-8059 GCA_964492635.1 uncultured Oleiharenicola sp. | reverse complement strand
ATTACTCGCCGTTCATTTATGCGTTCGAACAGGAGAACATCGCGGTCACTGGTGAGGGCACGCTTGATGGCCAGGCTTCGGACGAAAACTGGTGGGGTTGGACGAAGCGCGGTTCCGGCCGGGATCGCGCGAGCCGCGACCTGCTCAACGACCAGGGCGAACGCGGCGTTCCGGTTGCACAGCGTGTTTTCGGCGCCGGCCATTTCCTCCGGCCCAATTTCTTCCAGCCCTACCGTTGCAAAAACATCCTGATCGAGGGCGTGACCATCGTCCGCTCACCCATGTGGGAAATCCACCCGGTACTCTGCACCAACGTGACCGTGCGCGGCGTGAAGATCAATTCCCACGGCCCGAACAACGATGGCTGTGATCCGGAATCATGCCGCGACATGCTCATTGAGCAATGCGTCTTCGACACGGGTGATGATTGCATCGCCATCAAGTCCGGCCGCAACAACGACGGCCGCCGCGTGGGGGCGGCCACCGAAAACCTCGTCATCCGCGGCTGCACCATGAAGGACGGCCACGGCGGCGTGGTGATTGGCAGCGAGACTTCCGGCGGGTGCCGCAATGTCTTCGCCGAGGATTGTGTCATGGACAGTCCCGAGCTGGATCGCGCCCTGCGGCTCAAGTCCAACGCCCGGCGCGGCGGCGTCATCGAAAATATTTTCATGCGCAACGTGCGGGTGGGCCGCGTGGCCGAGGCGGTGCTCACGATCGACCTGCTTTATGAAGAGGGCGCGAAGGGCGACTTCCCGCCCGTCGTCCGCAATGTGCAGCTCGACCATATCACCAGCACGGCCAGCCCGCGGGTCTTGTATATCGCCGGTTTCCCGGGCGCGACCATCGATGGCATCCGGATCCGCGACAGCATCTTTCAGGGTGTGACCGCGACGGACTTGGTGCAGGGGACGGGCGCCATCAGCTTCCAAAACGTCACGATTGAACCCGCCGAAAAAGTCCGCAGTCTCAATTCCCGCCCCCAAACCCCATGACGCTCCCCGCTGCTCCCCGCCCCGCTGCCCTCAACACCAACTATCGCTGGGTCATCTGCGCCCTGCTCTTCTGGGTTACCACAGCGAATTACATCGACCGGGGGGTGTTCGGCAACCTGGCTCCCGAGTTGCAAAAGGAGATCGGCTGGACCGATCATGATTATTGGAACATGACCATGGCGTTTACCGCGGCCTATGCGGTCAGCCTGCTCGTCTCCGGCCGGCTGATGGACGTGCTGGGGCTGCGCTGGGGCTTCGCGCTGGCGTGCGCCTTCTGGGGGCTCGCCGCCATGAGCCATGCGCTGGCCAGCACCACCGCCGGCTTCTTTGTCTGCCGCATCCTCCTCGGTTTCGGCGAAGGCGGCAACTTTCCGGCGGCGATCAAGACGACGGCCGAATGGTTTCCCAAGAGTGAACGCGCCTTGGCGACCGGCATCTTCAATTCCGGTTCCAACGTGGGTGGGATCCTGGTACCGTTCGGACTGCCCTTCGTGGTGGCCCAATGCGCCGGCATCACGATCGGCGGTCAGATACTGGGCTGGCGGGGCGCATTCCTGATCACCGGGATCATCGATCTCTGCTGGATCTTGGCCTGGCTGCTGATTTACAAAAAACCGCAGGACCATCCCCGCGTGTCCAAGGAGGAATTGGCCTTCATCAATAGCGAGCCGCCCGAGACGACCGTGAAAGTGCCGTGGCGGCAGCTCTTCCTGCACCGGCAAACCTGGGCGTTTGCCCAGGCCAAGTTCATGACCGATTGCTTCTGGTGGTTCTACCTCTTCGGTTCCCCGCTGTTCTTTGCGGAGAAATTCCATCTGGATTTGAAGCACCGCACGCTGCAAATTTCCACGATCTATGTGTTGGCCTCGGTGGGCAGCATCGCCGGGGGCTGGCTGGCCGGTCATTTCATGAAACGGGGCTGGCTCCCCTACAAGGCGCGCAAGACGACGATGCTCATCTGCGCCCTGTGTGTCATCCCGGTGGTCTTCGCGACGGTCACCAACAACCAGTGGGTCGCAGTGGCCCTGATCACGATTGGCGCCTCGGCGCATCAGGCCTGGTCGGCCAATGTGTTCAGTCTGGCCGGTGACATGTTTCCCCGCCGCGTGGTCGGTTCCGTCACGGGTTTGGGCGGCATGTTCGGCTCCATTGGTGGCATGGCCTTGTTTGCCGGCGTCGGTTATATTCGCGAACTCACCGGCACGTATTTTTTCGTGTTCCTGGCGGCATCCTTGGCCTACCTGACTTCCTGGCTCATCATCCACCTGCTTACCCCCAAACTGGAAATGGCCGACCTTGACACGCGGCCGGCCAGGGCCTGAGCACTGGATCCCAACCGACTCACCGGGCGATGAAACCGATGCTGGGAGGTCTGATCGCGCTCACGACACTGGTGGTCGCGCCCCGTCTGCCCGCGGCCGATGTGATTGTTGCGACGGACGGTTTCGGTCAGTACAAGTCCGTGCAGGAGGCCATCAGCGCGGCCCCGATGCGCACCGGGGCCTCCGACCCGCCCTGGGTCATTCTGGTCAAGCCCGGCACTTACCGGGAGCGAATCTATGTGCAACGCGAGCGCGGGAACATCGTCGTTGTCGGCGAGGATGCGCAGAAAACCGTCATCACCTATGACCTCAACGCGAACCTGCCCGGGCCCGACGGCAAGCCCATCGGCACTTTCCGCACGCCGACGGTTCAGGTCGACGGGGACGGCATGGTTTGGGAAAACCTGACCATTGCAAACAGCGCCGGCCCGGTCGGCCAGGCCCTGGCGTTGCGCGTCGACGGCGACCGTGTGATATTCCGGCACTGCCGTTTCCTCGGCTGGCAGGACACTATTTTGGTGAATCGAGGCCGGCAGTATTTCACCGACTGCTACATCGAAGGGCACGTTGATTTCATCTTCGGTGCGGCCACGGCGTATTTTGAGCGCTGTCACATCTATTGTCTCAAGGACGGCTATATCACCGCCGCCTCCACGCCCGAGGGACAGCCTTACGGTTTTGTCTTCGCCGATTGCAAGATTACCGGCGCGGAGGGTGTGAAAACCTATCTCGGCCGGCCTTGGCGGATTTTTGCCCGGACGGCGTTTCTCCGCACTGAAATGTCCGGTGTCGTACGGGTGGAGGGCTGGCATAATTGGAACAAACCCGAGGCGGAAAAAACCGCGCGTTACGCGGAGTTTGCCAGCACCGGCCCGGGGGCCGCCCCGGCGTCGCGCGTGCCATGGGCCCGGCAGTTGACCGAGGCTGAAACCGCCGCGCTCAGTCCGGAGCAGGTGCTGGGGGGAAATGATCATTGGAACCCGATGGCTGCGGATCGGACTGTTCCCTGAGCAGGGGTTTTGCCAGGAGCCCGTTATTGCTCCCACTGTCTTCGCATGGCCGCCCCTGCTTTTGGCTTTTCCGCCTGTGCCTGCCTCTTGCTGTTGACCTGCCTCCTGCTTGAAGGCGCTACGCCATCACCACCCGTTGCCCCGTGGGTGCCGGATCGTGGTGATGGCAACTACCAGAATCCCGTGCTGCATGCCGACTATTCCGATCCAGATGCGGTGCGGGTGGGGGATGACTACTGGCTGGTTTCGTCCAGCTTCAGCCATGTGCCTGGGTTGCCCGTGCTGCATTCAAGGGATCTGGTCAACTGGAGCCTGGTCGCGCATGCGCTGCCGCGGTTGGTGCCGGAGGATGTTTTTCTCACGCCCCAGCATGGCAAGGGTGTCTGGGCCCCCGCCATTCGTTATCATGACGGCAAGTTCTGGATTTATTATCCCGACCCGGACTTTGGCATCTACGTCGTGACCGCAACCGACCCGCGCGGTACGTGGAGTACCCCGACGCTGGTGAAGGCCGGCAAAGGTCTCATTGACCCATGTCCGCTGTGGGACGACGACGGCAAAGTCTGGCTTATCCACGGTTGGGCCAAGAGCCGGGCGGGCATCAACAATATGGTTTCGCTCCAGCGGCTGAGTGACGACGGGCGACAGGTCACGGGCGACGCGAGGGTCATCATCGATGGCAATAAACTTCCCGGGTACAACACGCTTGAAGGACCGAAATTCTACAGGCGCAACGGCTGGTACTACATCTTCGCTCCCGCCGGCGGTGTCGTCACGGGCTGGCAGTCGGTCTTCCGGGCCAAAAATATTGCGGGTCCTTACGAGGGTCGCATCGTCCTGGATCAGGGCAAAACGTCCGTGAACGGTCCGCATCAGGGCGCGCTGGTCGACACACCGTCCGGCGAGTGGTGGTTCCTGCATTTCCAGGACAAGGCGGCTTACGGCCGGGTGATCCATCTGCAGCCGGTCGCCTGGCACGACGACTGGCCGGTGATCGGCGACGATCCGGAGGGCGGCGGCAAAGGTCAGCCTTTCCTCACCCACCTGAAACCGGCACTGCCGCCGCAACCGGTCACGGTGCCGGCGACCAGCGACGAGTTTGAGTCGGCCGTGCTTGGTCTGCAGTGGCAGTGGCAGGCCAATCCCCAGCCCGGATGGTTTTCGCTGACGGCCCGACCCGGTGCCCTGCGGTTGTTTGCCCAGCCCGTGGTGGAGAACAATCTGTACCTGGCGCCACACCTGCTGCTGCAGAAATTCCCCGCACCGGAATTCACGGTCACTACAAAACTCTCCTTCACGGCGAACGCCGACGGTGACAGTGCCGGGCTCATTGTCTTCGGCTGCGACTATGCTTGGATCGGGGTGCGGGCGGACGGTGGGCAGAAACCGGTTCTAGTTGTGGTCAAAACGGCGAACGAAAAACCGGTGGTCGATGAAATGGAATTTAAGAGCGTGCAGGGTCCGGTTTACCTGCAAGTCACCGTGCGCACCGGTGGGCTTTGTCATTTTGCCTACAGTTTGGACGGCAGTGGTTTTACGACAATCGGCCCGGAATTCAAAGCCTCCGTTGGCCGTTGGGTTGGCGCCAAGGTCGGACTCTTTGCCATGGGCCCGGGCAAATCTTTCGCCGACTTCGACTGGTTTCATGTGGCTGCGGTAAAACCATAAGCTTGGGCGGCAGGTGAAAGGAGATTCTCTCATGGCTGGCGAATCCGGGCGCGAAGCGCTGCTCCAAGCTTGCGGTGAGGGAGGGAAAATAATTTCATTAGCGCTCCCTTGGTTCATGGGTGAACCAAGGCAACTTACCCTGGTTTTCGATGAATACTCCTGATTTTCTCAATCAAATGTTCGGGCTCGGCGGCAAGGTCGCGGTCGTCATTGGCGGCACCGGCGAACTGTGTGGCGCCATGGCCGAGGGCCTGGCCGCCGCGGGGGCTGAAGTCGTCATCGTCGGTCGCAACGCCGACAAGGCCAGGGCCCGCCTCGACCGGATTGCTGCCGCGGGCGGCAAGGCGTGGTTCCATTCCGCCGAGGCGACCAGCAAGGCCGAGGTGCAGGGCTTGCTTGCGGCCGTGCTGCAACGCAGCGGCCGGGTGGACGTGGTCGTCAACGGCGCGGGCATCAACTCCGCGACGCCATTCTTTGATATCACCGAGGAGGAGTTCGACCGCATCCTGCGCGTCAACGTGAAGGGCATGTTTCTCGGCTGTCAGGTCTTCGGCAAGTATCTCGTCGAACGCGGGCAGGGCGGCTCGATCATCAATCTCGGCTCGATGTCCGGCATCGTCCCGCTGTCGCGCGTCATCACCTACTCGGCGTCGAAGGGCGCCGTGCACAATCTCTCGCTCAACCTCGCCCGCGAGTGGGCGACTGCGCGGGTGCGCGTGAATGTCCTCGTGCCCGGCTTCTTCCCGGCCGAGCAGAACAAGAAGGTCCTTACGCCCGATCGCGTCACCAGCATCATGGGGCACACGCCGATGAAACGCTTCGGCGAGGCGCGCGAGCTCATCGGCGCCACGCTCCTGCTCGCGTCCGACGCGGCCGGCTCGTTCATCACCGGGGAGGAGCTCATCGTCGACGGCGGCTACCACGCGATGACCATTTGATTTTAATACCGTGAAACCGATCAACGAATTCCTCCTCAAAAACAATCTGCGCATCGCGTCGAATCCGTGCGTCAGCCCTGATTTCTGCCTGGACTGGCCGGCGCTGCTGGCCGGGGTGCGTGCGGGCCGGGTGACCGAGCACGCGAAAAGCCGCTTCGCCACGGCCGCTGGCCAATGGAGCTTGCTGGAAAACGCGTCGGGCGACTGTGCCTGGAAGCTCTCGGCGAATGCCCAGCCGCTGGAGGAGGGGGCGGCGGTGGCCGGGGGCGCGACGGTCTTCCCCGCCACTTGGGCCAACCTGCTCAAGTTGAAAAACCTGATCCAGGAACACGACCCGGCCTCGACCATTTTTCCCGGCACCGCGGGCAATCTCGGCCGGAGCACGCTGGGCATCGGCGCGCGTTTCACCACGCTGCACTGGCCGGCGGTGGAGTGGGCGATGAGTGCGCTTGAGCTGGGCGTCACGGCCAACCAGAACAGCATTCCGCGTGAACTGGTCTACGACGTGGATGCCATGCTGGGCCACCGGCTCGACACCGTGCCGTTTCCGTTCATCGGCACCAATGTTCCCGAGGGCCACCAGGGCCAGAGTGTCGAGGGCATGAGCCACGGCTGCGTGCTCTCCAAGCTCAGGACCGGTTTCCACCATCGGAAGATCGCCTGGTCGTTCAACGCCGACCACCAGCCCATCGGCGGCAAGTTCGACCGCCGCGAGGACGCCCTCGTCCGCGGCTGCCTCCTCGCCAGCTACATCACCTTCGACCTGTCGCCGGAGCTCGCACTCAACCAGCCCGCGGCGCTCGCCGCCATTCCGGCGGACCTCGTCGCGCAGACCCGCGCGCGCGTCGCCGCCGCCGGCCTGGCGCTCGACGCCGCGGCGTCCGCATCGCTCCTCTGCACCGTCTGGCCGGCCATGCTCAAGATGAAGCGCCGCGACGAGAAGTACGCCGCCGCCCGCGCCGCCGCCTTCACCACCGCCGCCGGCCGCGGCTACCTGCGCGAGCTGTCGATCGACGAGCTGCCCGGCCTGACCACGCCCGAGACGACCGCCGTCATGCTCGCGCTCTGCGAGGCGCTCGGCATGCCGGTCAACTACGTGGCCCCCGCCTTCGGCTTCCAGAAGAACATGCCGTACCCCGACAACGCCGCCCTCCGCGCCCTCATCCAGCGGCAGTGGGACGTCTGCGCGAAGTTCGGCGTCAGCATCGGCTTCCACTCCGGCTCCGGCAAGTCCGCCGAGAACTACCGCGTGATGGGCGAGGTGACCGGCAGCCGGCTCGAGATCAAGACCAGCGGCCGCTACACCTACGAGATGGGGCTCGCGCTTTTCGCGTCAAAGAACACCGCCGACCAGGCTCTCTGGCGCGATTGGTATCGCTTCACGCTGGAGCTGGCTCTCGCCGGTTCCTTCAGCACTGATGCGACCGAGCAGAGGATGGCGCGGACCTTTGTCGCCGACGCCCTGGCAAAGTCGGGCCGGCCGGTTGACGTGTTCGCCTCGCCTGCCGCGTGCCGCGCGGCGCTGGAGGCATTGCCGTTGTCGCCGGACCACATGTTTTTCTTCGAATACAACTTCCTCTACGTGCTCGCCGCCGGCGGCAAGCCGGAGAAATCCGCCCTCGGTGATCACTCGCCCGCGGGCTATGTCCAGCGGGCCCGCTTCTACGCCGTCAGCCCTGAGGCGCGTCTCAATTACTCGAAAGGGGTTGCCAGCTATATCATCTTCCTGGCCGAGACCACCGGCCTCGCTCCGGCAGAGCGCTGCGCGGCCACCCGCAAACTCCTCGCGAGTTACTCCACGCTCGATGCCATGTTGAACGACATCTCCCGTTAATTAAAAAAATCCCACAGGAGGTAACGGAGAAAAAGCCCGACAACTCCCCGTTCGCTCCGTTTCCACCTTTAAAATTGCTTCTGATGAAACCCCTCATTCACGACGATTTCCTCCTGCAGACCGACGCGGCCCGCGACCTGTATCACAATTTCGCCAAGAGCGAGCCCATCTTCGATTACCATTGCCACCTGCCGCAGCAGTTGATTCTGGAGAATCACAAGTTCGCCGACCTGGCTGAGATCTGGCTCGGCGGCGACCACTACAAATGGCGGGCGATGCGCGCCAACGGCGT
>CAZBLQ010000161.1:0-8089 GCA_964492635.1 uncultured Oleiharenicola sp. | reverse complement strand
AGTAACTGTCCTGCTGCTGGGCGTCGGCCGGCGCGGCGGAGTGCATGATGCCGGAGAAACCGCCCATCATGAACATCCAGATGAATCCCAGCGCGAACATCATGGGCGTGCGCGTGACAATGCGGCCGCCCCAGAGCGTGCCGATCCAGTTGAAAATCTTGACCCCCGTCGGCACGGCGATGGCCATGGTGGCGAGGGCGAAGGCCGCGGTGGCCACATTGCCCAGGCCGGTGGTGAACATGTGATGGCTCCACACGCCGAAGCCGATGAAGCCGATGGCGGCGCCCGAGAAAACGACGATCGGGTAGCCGAAGAGAGGCTTGCGCGAGAAGGTCGGCAGGATTTCCGAGACGTAGCCCATCGGGGGCAGGATGAGGATGTAGACTTCCGGATGGCCGAACACCCAGAAGAGATGCTGCCAGAGGATGGGCTGGCCGCCGCCGGACACCTCAAAGAAATTGGTGCCGAAGTGGCGGTCAAAAATCACGGCGACCAATGCAATGGCGATCGCCGGCATGGCCAGGATGAGCAGAAAACTTGTGACCAGGGTCATCCAGCAGAACACGGGCAGGCGCATCATCGTGAGGCCCGGGGCGCGCATGTTGATGATCGTGACGATGAAATTAAGCGAGGCGACGATGGAAGACACTCCGAGGGTCTGGAGCCCGATGGTCCAGAGGTCGGTTGAGATGTCGGGCGTGTAGAGCTTCGACGTCAGCGGGGCGTAACCAAACCAGCCGACGGCGGGCGCGCCGGATTTCATGAACCAGCCGACGTTAAGCATGATGGCTCCGGCCACAAAAACCCAGAGCGAGAAGGCATTGAGCCGGGGGAACGCCACATCCCGTGCGCCGACCTGCAGTGGAATGAGAAGGTTGAAGAACGCCGCATTGAGGGGCATGACGGCGAGGAAGATCATCGTCGTGCCGTGCATCGTGAACAGCTCGTTGTAAAAGTGCGCGCTGATGAAACGATTGTTGGGCACCATGAGCTGGGTGCGGATCATCAGGGCCTCGAGGCCGCCGATGAGGAAAAACAGGATGGCGAAGCTGCCATACAGCATGCCGATCTTCTTGTGGTCGACGGTGGTCAGCCAGCCGATGAGGCCCGAGGTGGCGGTCGGTCGTTTGAAAAGCGCGATGGGCTTGGCCGGAGGGGCCGCTTCCTTGCCGATGAAATCGGTCTTAGCCAGTGCTTCTGCCATATAAATTGTGGGTGATAGTGAGAGGGAAAGTGAGGGGAAATAGGAGCGAACTTGAGAGGGAGGATTGGTTGGCTTTGTTATACTTCACTCTCATTTTCACTCGGCGACAGCCGTTATTTCAGGCTGTGCAGGTAGGCGACCAGCGCGTCGATCTCCTCGTCGTTGAGGATGATGTTGGGCACCATGTCACCCTTGTCATCCGGCTTCATGTAACCGGTCATGCCGCCAAAGCCGTTGTACATCTTGTTGCCGGGTTTGAAATGATCCGGGGTCTTGATCCACGAGTGCATGCGCTCATGGGTGTTTTCCAGCACGCCGGCGGCGATCGTCGAGCGGGCACCGACGCGGGTGAGGTCGGGACCGACGATGCCCTGGAAGTAGGTCGGCTGCGAACCCGTCATCATGAAGTGGCCGCGAATGGTGTGGCAGTTCATGCAGGTCTTGTTGGCGAACAACTGGTGGCCGGTCTCGATCAGCTTGGGGTCTTCGCCGGCTTCGGGGTTCTGCATCTTCTTCCACGAGCCCAGCGGATCGGCGTCGAACTCGGGCGAACCGGACAGAGCCTCACCCGCGGTCATCTTCATGCTGGCAAACTGCACGTGGGGCACGGCGGCTTCGACGGCCAGCGACTGGGCGGTGACGGTCCGGGCGGGCTGTTTCTGGTTTTCGAGCCACCGGGCGTATTCGGCCGGCGGAACGGCGATGATGCGAAACCGCATGATGGCGTGCGACTCGCCGCAATACTCGGCGCACTGGCCGTAAAAATAGCCGGGCTTGTCCGCCTTGAACCACAGGAAATTGGGACGGTTGGGGATCATGTCCACCTTGCCGGCCAGTTTCGGCACCCAAAAGCTGTGGATGACATCGAGGGTGCGCAACTGCACGCGGATGGGGTAGCCCGCCGGCACCACGAGTTCGTTGGCGGTCACGAGCGGAGCCTCGCCGCCGTTGTTCGCCTGCTTCACAATTTCAGAGGGATACTCGAACTTGAACCACCACTGGTAACCCGTGGCGGTGATATCGATGGCGTTGCCCTTTTCCTCCTCCGGCACGTCGTGGGTGAACCAGATGCCCTGCAGGGTCGGAATGGCGATGACCACGAGGAGCGCAACCGAAGCGGCGATGAGGCCGATTTCCACGAAGGGATTGCCATGGCCCTCGGGCGGGGGTTCCGCATGCTCATCCGCCTCGGACTTGGCGCGGAACTTGATCTGGGCGTAGGCCAGAACGGAGCCCACCACGATGAAGATGAACGTGGTCACATAGACCGTCACCATGAAAAGATTCTGTTGCGACTGCGCGACCGGGCCGGAGACGTGCACGGTGGATTGCGGGCCGCTGAGGCTGAAGATCTCGGTCAGTTTGTTGCAGCCGGACAAAAAGGCCAGGCCGGTACCGGCCAATAAAGCGGTGGCAAAGCGCGTGGCTTTGCGATGAACGAAGCGTGGACTGGTCATGTGTAACAGTGGCGGCAGCAGCTGGTGGGCGCTGGTGCAGTAAATTATCGCGTCAGAGTTTGCAAAAAGTCGGGCATTTCAACTACAAAACTACGCCTAAATCCTTGCTTTTTACACAGCTGGCGCGGTTTGCCTCCTTCGGCAGGGCATCAGCCCGGCTGCATCCTTTTTTCCCCTGCTGGAATCCTGCTTCGTGCACCTTCATCCCGGGCTTGCTGCCGGGTGGGGAAGCATCCTCGATGCGGGCGGGGCACAATCCACGCCTGATGAGTTGCACGGTGCCGCGAGCTGTGCAATCATCCGACCAGCATGAATAAATATCTTCTCGTTCCCATACTGGCCGGCAGCCTCATCCTCGCCGGCTGCGGCAAGAATGAAACAACCGCCGCCCCGGTCGCTGCTGCCTCCGAGGTCGCGAGCTTCGACTTCACGGCCAACGACACCATGAAGTACAACCTCACGCATTTTGAGGTAAAAGCCGGCCAGGACGTCACCGTCACTTTGACGAACATGGGTACCATTCCGAAGGCGGCCATGGCCCACAATTGGATTCTCCTCAAGAAAGGCTCCGACCCGAAAGCGTTTTCCGACGCTGCGGTCACCGCGGCTGCCACAGATTACTTCCCGGGTCAGCTCGCCGACCAGGTTATCGCCCACACCAAGCTCCTCGGGCCGAAGCAGAGCGACGAGATTCACTTCAAGGCCCCGACCGAGCCGGGTGAGTATCACTTCCTCTGCAGCTTCCCGGCCCACTTCCTGACGGGCATGACCGGCGTGATGGTGGTCAAGTAGACGCTATCTGGTGACAATCCACCAAGCCCGGCACTAAGCCCGGCTTTTGTTTGGTAGGTGCGCTTGTCCCCTGTTGAGCCGTAGCCTTGGCATAGGCTGATCAAGTTTTTGTTTTGTCGTACCGTAGAGGGCAACGGCCCCTACCGTGCCCTCATCCCACCGCGGTGGCCGGCCACCAGATGTAGAGGAAGAAATACACCAGCACGCCCGTTACCGAGACGTAATACCAGATGGGAAAGGTGATCCGGGCCCAGCGCTTGTGGGTGACGTAGTCACCTTTGATCGCGAACAAAAACGTGCGCGGCACCAGAAAGGCGATCAAAGCAGCGAGGGGAATGTGGGTCCACAAGATCGTGAAGTACAAGGCGCGTAGCGTCGGAGTTTGTCCGCCGAACGGGGTAGGCTGGCCGTGCTTCAGCGTATGATACGTGATATAGCCGACCAAGAACAGCGCTGAAACGATCCCGGCGGTCAGCATGACGGCACGGTGCGCCTCGCGCTTGCCCTGCTTGATGAACACAAAGCCGAGCGTGATCAGCACCGTGGCGGTGGCATTGAGCGCGGCATTGAGGGTCGGGATTTCAGAGACAGTCATGCGAAAGGAAAAGATTTACACCAAGGAAACAAAGGGAGCAAAGGCGGTTGGTCCTTGGCTTTCTCTGCGATCTTGGTGTGCAAAATCACAATTTGAAAATCATCCGGTCGGCCACCAGTGCCGCCAGCAGCAGCGGCAGATACGCGATCGATTTGAAGAAGAGCCGGCGGGCCTCGGTTTCGCGCTTCTCCGGGTTAAGGAAAGTGATGGCCGAACGGAGAAACCACAGACCGAGAACCAGGGCGGCGGCGAAATAATACCACGAACAATAGCCCAGCAGGGTGGGCATCGCGCTGGCGGCCACCAGCAGCACCGTCCAGATGAATGCGCGGCGGGAAACCTTGGTGCCGGTGGGATCCACCACCGACAGCATCGGAAAATGAGCGGCGGCGTAGTCCGAGCGGTAGGTCCAGGCCAGCGAGAAGAAATGCGGCATCTGCCACGTGTAAAGAATCGCGAAGAGCGTCCAGCCCAGCTCGGGGTTCGAGCGGCCCGCCGCCGCCCAACCGATCATAGGCGGCAACGCGCCGCTGATGGCGCCGATCTCGGTGGACCACCGCGACCATTTCTTGGCCGGGGTGTAGATGGCGAGGTAGGCGACGAGCGTGGCGAGCGCGAGAAAGGCCGACATGCCGTTCACCAGCCGGAACAGCACAATCAGGCCGGCGATGCACAAAAACCACCCGAGGACGAACGCCGAACCGGGGGCGATGATGCCCGTGGGAATCGGCCGGTCCTGGGTGCGTTTCATCAAGGCGTCGAGATCGCTCTCCATCCACTGGTTCAACGCGGCCACGCCACCCGCGCACAGCGCCGTGCCCAGCACAACGAGAGCGGTGCGCGACCACTCCCAGTATGGCCCGGCGGCGAGATAACCGACCATCGCTGTCGAAACGGAAAGCAGGCTCAGGCGCGGCTTGGTCAGCTCCAGGTAATGCCGCCAATCCGCCTGTCCGGTGAGGGCAGGCAGGGCTTCGGTTCGGAGCTGTTCGTGGGTTTGAGTCATGGCTGAGCCCGCTCAATCGAGCCGCGATGGGTGAAAAAAGCCACCACGAACGTTGTGGCAAGGGTCAGTGCGCCCACGAGCACATGGCCGGTCGTCATCCCTGCACTGCGGCCGGTCCAAATGATCTGGGCGCCGAGGTTGATTTGCAGCCCAACCAATCCCACGAGCAGCAGGCTGGCGGCGCGCAGGAGCGGCGCCAGTGACTTCTCGCGCCAGAGAAAGTGGCTGTAGACGAGGATGGCGACACCGATGACCGCGGCCATGATCCGGTGGGCGAACTGCAACGCCACGCGGTAATCCCACGACGCTGGCAGGAGTGAGCCGTCCACCGTGGACCAGGGAAAGGTGGGGATGGCCAGGCCGGCGTAATTGTGGCGCATGGTGGCGGCGATGGTCAGTTGCACGAACACGAGCGCGGCGCACCACCCGCCCAGCCGGCGCACCCGCACACCGGCCACGCCGAGCGTGTCGTCCAGCCACGGACGCGAGACGCCGGCGGCGATGGCGAAGAGCACACACACATACACTTGGGCGAGGACACCGTGCGGGATGCGAAGCATCTGGCCGAGGGACATCTCGAAGCCCGGGACAGGCACGGGGTCAAACAGCACGCGGGTACCGCCGAGCACGCCTTGGAAGATGACGATGGCCAGGGCCCACCAGCCGAGTTTGCGCAGCCAGGTGCGTTCCTCGCGGCGATGCAGCCAGACAGCCAGGATGATCGTGATCAGGCCCATCATCGTCCCGGAGAGGCGGTGCGAGTGCTCGGCGAACTTGTCAATCTCGCTCAGCCAGCCGTGCGGATTGACCGAACCGTTGGACAACGGCCAGTCGGGGAAGGCCATACCGGCACCGATGCTGGTCGTGAAAGCGCCGAGCGCCACCAGCACGAAAACCCACACGCTGCCGAGCGCGGCAAACCAGGCGAGGCCGGGTTGGTAGGTGGAGGTGCGGTTCATCGGTTCAAGTCGGAGGCGGGAAAATCGAAGTGATACTCCGGGCGGGCGCAGCGCAAACCTTTTGACAATTCACCGCTTTGGCAAATGGGTGGACGGGATGAAGCCGAGTTATTTGTCAACCCAGCGGCTGGCCGCCTGCATACTTATGGCCGGGGCGGTGTTGCTGGCCACGGATTGCGCCCGGAAAGAGGCGCCGGTGGCCGACGCCACCGCCCCGACCCAACCCGGCGAAAAACGCTACCCGCTCACCGGCGAAATTGTTTCCGCCAATCCCGGGCGCAAGACCCTCACCGTCATGCACGACGAGGTCAAGGGCTACATGCCGGGCATGACAATGGAGTTCAAGGTCACCCGCGGCGACCTCGAAAATGCGAAACCCGGCCAGCGTATCCGCGCGGAGCTGGTGGTGCGCGGCGATGAACTATCCCTTGAAAAAATCTGGCCGGATGATGCCCCCACCACGCGCGCCATTGCCGCGGCGGCCAACGCCCTGGCGCAGGACACCGCCATGCGCGGCAAGGAAGCCTATCGCGAAATCGGGGAGAATCTGCCCGATTTCACCCTGCTCGACCAGGAGGGTCGCGCCGTCTCGGCCAGCCGTTTCCGCGGACGGCAGGTCGTGCTCAACTTCATCTTCACGCGCTGCCCCATCGCCAACATGTGTCCCGCCTCCACCCTGCGGATGATGGACCTGCAAAAGGCTGCGCGCGCGGCGGGGGTCACCAACTTCGAGCTGGTGTCCATTTCGCTCGATCCTGAATACGACACTCCTGGTGTGCTGAAGGAATACGCCGAGGTGCGCGGCATCGACACGGCCAACTTCAGTTTTCTCACCGGTCCGGACATTGCGGTCCGGCACCTGCTCGCGCAACTGGGTGTCATCCGCGAATTCGAGGGCGCGACCATCAAGCACACGCTTGCCACCGTGCTCATCAACGAGCAGGGCCGCATCACCTACCGTGTGGACGGCAGCGTCTGGGCTGTCGACGATTTTGTCCGGCATTTGAAGAAGTGATGAGAGATTTCGAACAGCTCGGGGGCGGGGCGCCCTCACCCCGCAAGGCGGACGAGGGCGTCCGCCCTCCATTGCTATCACGTGCCCAGCGCCGGCAAATCATCCTCATCACCGCCGCGGCGTTGGGGCTTTACCTGGCGGTGCGTTTCCTGCCGACCGGCACCAACCTGAACCACATGGATTTTCGGATGACGGGCAAGGGGGCCTTGGAATTCTGCGATCCGGCCAACCCGCAATTTATCCCGGTGGTGCAGGCGCGCTCCCCGGTGGTGCTGACGCTCAAAACCGACCGCGAGCCGGCACTGAACGAGCCGGTGAAATTCACCCTCACGATGCGCACGGCCAGCGGCAAACCGATCGCGCCCGAAGACCTGCTCGTTGCCCACACCCGCAAGCTTCACCTGCTGGTGGTTGATCCCACGTTGTCGGATTACCAGCACATCCACCCTGAACCGGGCCGACGTTCGGGCGAATGGGTTTTCACCCTGGCTCCGGGACGTCCCGGGCTTTACCGCGTGTTCGCCGATTTCACGCCGGTGGTCACGGCGCGAGGGCTCTACGCCTCGGCGGACTTCAGCGTGCCGGGCTCGGTCGCGCGGGTCATCAGCAGCCCCAATACCACGTGGCAGGCGGAGGGTTATAATTTCGAGCTGGTCGTGCCCGCGAGTTTCCGCGCCGGGGTGCCGGTGGACTTGCGTTTTCGCATCGAGAGCCAGGGGGCGGTGAAACACCCCGTGCCATTGCAGGCGATCATGGGCGCATTTGCTCACCTGGTGGCGTTTGACGAGGCCCGCAGCGGCTTCGCCCATCTGCATCCGAAGGAAACCGACTTGTCCAAGCCTCCGGATGCACTCCAGCCCGAGCTGACCTTCAAGGTCACGATTCCGCAGCCCGGCCGCTATGTCATCTGGGGGCAGGTGCAAATCGAGGAGCGCGAAGTCTACGCCCCATTCACGGTCGACGTGCTGCCGTAGACAGCCTCACCCCCAAAGGCGGTAAAATCTGCGGCCGTAGTAGAGCAGTCTCCTGGATTTGCGCATGGCAGGACGAGCGGACCGGAC
>CAZBLQ010000160.1:0-8126 GCA_964492635.1 uncultured Oleiharenicola sp. | reverse complement strand
CATTGTCCCTCGGAGCCGGGGCCCAGGCGGAGCAGCCAGCGGATTCGGTGCCCGCAACCAGTCAGTCAGACAGTATGCATGCCCGGATTACCAAGGAGATAATTGCCAAGTTGCCCAAGTATGTGCCGCCGGTTCCAGCCAAGCTGCCCGATTTTTCCCAGCCCAATGAGGCGGGCGATTCGTCGGATGACATCCTCAATCTGCCGAAGATGACGATTCGCCCGGCGGCGCCGCTGCCTCCATCCGAGTTCGCCTTCCTCAGCCCCAAGGGCCGGGTGGAACTGGCCATGAAAACCAACCCGGGTCTTCACTTCGGGAATATCTTTGGTTTGAACTCAGGTCCCCAAGGTCCTGCGCTGGCCATTCAGGCGGACGAAAGGGAAGCGCTGCGCAAAGCGACGACGACTGATTTGGTGGACCGCACTACGCTCAATGACGACGAAAGTGCCAAAAAGATCAGGCAACTGTTGCAAGCCGCAGTTCAACGGGCAAACTCCGACTGGTTGACGGCCAGAGGCGGAAAATCCGAGCGACCCTGAAGCCGGCGTAATGTTGGGTGAGTTCTACGACGGCAGATCAGCATCCGCGCTGGCGGCTAATACCATCGTCCCATTATTAATAGACTTTGGCGCGACAGCGCCGGTAGGGACGGACCGCCGGGCCGTCCGCGATTGTCCAGACGGCGCGCCCAGCGGTCGCGCCCTACCCATCAAATGGAATTCAATAGTCCAAATCATTAGGGACTCTGGTATAACACCACTACGTTTGGCGCTGAGTCGCTCCTCTGGATTGACTGATTTGATTTTGTGGGCGGGGTGCCCTCACCCCGCTGGTTTAGGCTATCGCAGCATACCTCGCGGGGTAAGGGCACCCCGCCTACACCAAACTTCACGGAACAGTGCTAGTCGAAGTGGTAGACCGTGCAGCGTTCGATCGCGAGGGCCCAGGAATTGAAGCGCCACGCGCGGCCCTGGTCGGTTTCGTCACCGTTGAACCGGCGGCCCTTGATCCACTGGCCGTCGCGGTAGACGCCCTCGTCCACGGTGCCGATGCCGATGCGTCCGGAGCCGGCGGCCAGAGACCGGAAGATCACCCGGAAGCCCGTGCCCGCGCCGACAAACTCGTCCGGCCCGACGGCCATGACGATGCCGTAGCCTTTCTCCGCCTTGCGCCCGAACAAATCGTCGAGACTGATCTCGACCGTGATGCCCCCGAGAGTGGTGGTAAACGAGGGATGATCCTTGTCCAAGGCAAAGCCGGTGATGCTGTCCTTGCCCTGATGCGCAAGCACGAGCGGGGCGATCTGGGCCATCACCTCGTAGTTATTGGCGAGTCCCGTCGCCGGGGTTGGAGGAATAGGCGAGGCGCTGGGCGCGGCGGGCTGGGGGAAAACCGGCCGGTCGATGCCGAACGGCGAGAAGCCGATCAGATTGTACGCGCCGACCGCGAGAAACAGGTTGCGCCCCGCGTCCGGTCCCCCGCTGGTCTCGGGGATGAAGAGCGGATTGCCGGCGCGCGCATACTTTTCACAGAGTTCGGCGAACTCCGGCACGTAAAGGTCCGGCGCGAGCAGGTCCAGGCTCGGCGCGGCCTCCCGCCACACATCGGTCACCTGCGGCACGGGCCCGCCGCTGGGATAAGTGCCAGGAAAGGCACAGCCGGGCTGTTGCAACCACGCGTTCGCATACATTGGAAGATTGTATTCGCGTTTCCCCGCCTCGGCCACCCGGTTGACGTAACGGGCGTAGTGCCACGCCATGAAGATCTCATCCACCGGCCAGTGCAGCTTCCGCCATTCGGTCTGACGCTGCGGCTCGGGCAGATCCCAGGTCAGGACGAATTCCGCCGGTTTGCCGGGGCCAAAAACCTCCGTCCACGTGCCCGCGGTCTTGGCGCCGTTGGCTTCCCACACCTGGCCGAGTTCGGGCGCGAGCGCCTCCTTGTGCTGCACGAAAAGGTTCATCAATTCCGCCGGCACTGGGCCGGCAAACGCCGCCTCGGCCAGGGGGGAGTGGTCACGCGAATCGTTCAGGACGCCGACCTCGTTTTCCACCTGCACGATCACGACGGTGTGGTCCCTCGCATCGATTGCGCGCAGATGTTTCATCAGGGCGGAGAACGCCTTCGCATCGGCATCGGCGGTGGCCAGGGACAGCGGCGTGAGCACTTCCGGCCCCTCGCCGTTCTGCAAGCGCACGCGGGGAAACCGTTTCGTGTCACGCTTCACCCACACCGGTGCGTAGCTCGACGTGCCGTTCTTCCAACTGGCGAACCACAGCAGGCCCAGCTTTATTTTGTGCGTCCGCGCGTCCTGCACGAGGTTGTCGAGCAGTTGGAAATCGAATTTGCCCTCCTCCGGTTCGATCAGTTCCCACGACACACCCGCCAGCACGGTGTTGAGATGCTGGGCGACAAGGCGGTCCCAGATCGGCGCCATGTATTCGCGGCTGGACGAGCTGGAGTTCAGCAGTTCGCCGCCGAGAATGAGGAAAGGTTTGCCGTCAACGACGAGCTGCGAGGCGGAGCCCTGGCGGCGGAGGTGCGGTGTGCCGTCGATGGGAGCAACGGCGCCGGTCTCGGCGGCGGAAATGAAGGAGGCAAGGGCAATAACTGCCGCGAGCGTCGCGGTCCAGCGAATCGGGGTCTTCATGAAACGTCCATTCAAGGACCTTCATAGAATATTTGGCAAACCCAATGCATTCATAACGCGGCTCTCAAACCACCACTACCAGAGTCGTTGGCATCTCCGGCCGGGCAGGTTAAAACCCCATACCGGTTCGTGGCGTTTCCGGCTATGTTCGGGACATGCCTCTCATGAACGTAGTCGTCACTTTAATCATAGTCGGCGTGATCCTGTGGTTGATCAACACCTACATTCCGATGCAGAGCACGATCAAGAGCATCCTCAACTTCGTTGTCGTTGCGGTGGTCATCCTATGGCTGCTCTACGGCTTCGGCGTCCTCAATCATTCTGGGGATGTTCATCTCCCGGTGGTGAAGTAAGGACGCGGGCCGGGTGAGGCGCCGCGTCTGTGCGTCCGGGCCTCGCCCCACAAAAAAAGGCGTGCCCCCCGCCTTGGGAAGGCACGCCGTGTACAATTCAGTGGGAGACCGACGGAGCGATTTACTTGCTGTCGCCGTCGTGATCCACATCGCCGACCGGCGCGGCAGCGGCCGGGCTCGACGCTTTCGCGGCGGTGGTATTGGCCGCCTGTTTCTGGGCTTGGAGGCGGGCGAGATATTCCTGATAGACGGCATCCGCTTTGCTGGAAGATGAAGAACTGACGCTGCTGATGGTGGACATATGTTTCGGGGTTCACAGGCCGGGATTTGCCGGCGGAGAGACCGCCGAGACCTGCAGGCTTAACCGATCGGAACACCGGCGCTTTACTTAAGTCCAAACGGAGGATGGCGCGTGGCTGGTATGCCTGGCTGCCCCTGGAAAGGAGCGACAATCCCACCCGTGACCAACCAAGGCAGGCCATTCATCCGATCACGGCGCGAGCGCGGGAACCGGCTGTTGCGCTGATTTGCCGGGCCGGAAGGCCGTGTCGTTCGTGGTCACGTAAATGATCATGGCCAGCATGATGAAGCACGCCGCCACCCAGAAGAACGGACTGTGATGCATCCGTTTCCAGTAAGGACCGTGGGGTGGATGTTCGGCGGCGTGGGCTCCCCCGTGCTGTTGGAACTTGGGATCATTCATGGGCGGGAGTATTGACACCCCCCGGCCAGCCGAAGTCTCCGGTTATTTCCAGCCGGGTGACGCAGAATACGATGCCCTCGCTTTTTTCAGCGGGAAAACGCTGCGTTGAGCCCGTTGTTGCCTCACGGCCTTTTGTATTTCACGATCAGCCCAACCCCCATTTCCGGATGATGAGAAAATTCCTCCTGCCCGTTTCATTGCTGCTTCTGCTGGCCGGCTGCCAGACTGCGCCGAAGCCCGTCGCGCCTCCGTCGGCCGCCCCCGGGGCCATCGCGGATCCTTTCTGGCCGGCGGACGGCCATTTCGCGGCGAAGGGCCGCACCTCCTCCTGGTCTGGCTTCCGGGCCAAGAACGTGGAACGCCGGACTCTCTTTGCCCTGCACAAGGCGCAGGATCAGGACGCGGTCGTCTTCGTCGGCGATTCCATCACCGAGGGCTGGCGCACATTCGAGCAGGATTTCGCCGGCCTCCCGGTCAGGGTCGTCAATCGCGGGATCGGCGGAGACACCACGCCCAATCTCCTTTACCGGTTGCAGGACGACGTGCTGGACCTGCACCCGCGGGCGCTGGTCGTCCTGATCGGCACCAATGATCTCGGGGAACACACGTCCCCGTCGGACATTGCCCGCAACCTCCGCATGTTTCACGAAAGGGTCCGCGCCGCGTATCCGCAGATTCCGATCGCCTGGTGCCTGGTGATGCCCCGGAAGGCGGACGACACCTACCCGAAACGGATCCACAAACTCAATGAGTTCATTGCGAAGATCGCCGCCTTCGATCCGCTGATAACCGTCTGCGACACCTTCACGCCGTTTGCGCTCCCGGATGGTTCGTCGATTTCCGAAGATTTCAGACCGGACCACCTGCATCCCAGTCCCGCGGGGTATGCGATCTGGCGGAGTGTGCTCTATCCGGTCGTGTCCGGCTGGAATCTCGCCCCGTAATAATGGGAATGCCAGCGGTGCCGGGTTTGCGATGACAGGTTGAAAATGGAGGCGGGACTATCAGTCCCGCTAGGGTGCGTCTTCAAAATCAATCCATGCACGAAACCTGTCATTCTGAACGCAGTGAAGAATCCAGTTTGAGCTCTTGCATGACCAGATGGATGCTTCGCGTTGCTCAGCATGACACGCCTTGGTAAGTCAAAAATCTCAAACGACGCCTGGTCACTTCGCCTTTGGGTTTACTTCCCAAAGGGCGAACGAGTTCTTCTCGGTGTCCTCGCAGATGGCGAAGTAGCCCATGTGGGGCACCGCGGTCTTGAGCCGACAGATCTTTCCGCCGAGTTTTTTGACCTTCGCCATCGCTCTGGTTACCGAAGCCACGAAAAAATAGGGCGTGAACGTGTGACCCGGATGCATACGCTTCATCACTGCGCCATCGGGAGAGGCGTCGGCGCCGCCGGTGTCGATGTGGGAGTAATCCGGCATGGCGGGGAACGGCTGGATTTTCCAGCCGAACATGGTGCGGTAAAACTTCGTGGCGCGGTTCGGGTTGGCAGCCGGGATTTCAAACCAGCACAGGCTGGCTGGCGGGGTTTTCTTCGTTTTTGAGCTCATGGTGGACGTTTGGTTGATGAAGGCTGTTTCCTCCGGGACATCTTTTTAGATTCAGGTGCTGCCCGGGCGAGTAAAAAAGCAGCCGCTGGATTTCGTATTAACACAAGCGCCTCAAAGCAGCCTGGGTGCCAGAGGCAGGCGTGTTGTCCCTAACGCGTCGAGTAGATTTTCCATTGGCCACAAAAAACACAAAAAGTACAAAAAGGATTCAGGTTTTAACATGGAGGCCGCAGTGAGCGCGGAGGGATGGCAGTTTCCGGGCAGCACAGTTGTCAGAAAACAGACCCGAGCGGTTGTTTGGTCCTTTCCTCGGGCAATTTCCGGGCTTAGCTACACCATTCATGAATGACATTCAGGAACTCAAGCGCCTGGCCTCGCCGGCACCCAAGCCTCAATCGCTCGTCTGGGATGGTCCGAATCTCTGGATGGGCTCGCGGGAGACGCGCGGCATCTATAAAATCAATCCCGTGACCTGGACGGTCTCATGGGAGTGTGCGGCACCGGGCATTCCTTGGGGCATGACCGTGGTGGGTCAGGAGCTTCGCGTGATCTGCGGCGAGACGGCCAACGACAACCGGATCATCCGGCGCTGCGTGCACGGGCAGGGTTTTGACGAGAAGTTCGCCCTCCCTTGTCCCGATGATTGCGGTTCCCAACTCGGTTACGACGGCCAGCGATTGCATCTCAGCCAGTGGTATCCCAAGAAGGTGCTCCGGCTTGGTGCCGACGGGAAGGTAGAGCGAACGATCAATGTCCCGCACGGCATCTGCGGCCAGGTCTTCGTCGGTGGATTGATCTATCTCGTTACTACCGATGCCGAGGAGACGAACGAATACTGCCTCACGCGCGTGGACCCGCGCCCGGCGACACCGAAAATCGACGATCTCGCTCGGATCCCGTTTGCGGCGCGGGCGCTTGCCTTCGACGGCAAAAACTTCTGGACCAATCACCGTGAGCAAAACCAGATCGTGTGCTTCGCCCGGCCGGACTAACGCAGCGCAGGGGTCCCGATCTTTTTACAGGAGAAAACTGAGAGAACGGAGCAGTTTCGGCATTTGGTAACTCCGTGTCCTCTGTTACCTCTTGTGAGTAGATGTCTGAACAAGGTTAGGTTTGAACGTGAGGGCGCGGAGGAATGCAGGAGTTTTTTAACCACTAATGTCCACTCATTCCCACAACTCACCATCGGTCGATGCTGGACGGAACCGAGCAAACTGGCCTGCAATGGCTGGCAATGGGCACGGATTGAACGGCCGCCGGTGCGATGTCACCTTCCGCTACTCCGTCGGCAAAGTGACGCAGTGATCGCCGTGAAGACGGGCCTGATCGGGCCAGTCGGCCGGGTGCCAGCTCATCGTCACGGTTCTGAAGACTCTCTCGGGGTGCGGCATCAGGATGGTGACGCGGCCGTTTATTCTCCCGTCCGGATCAAGGCATGCTGACTGTGGCGGTGCCGTCTTTTTTCCTGAGTTCTACGGTGACCTGTTTGTCGCCGGCGGTCACTTGGTAGGTGCCGTAAAAGGCCGAAATCTCGCAGCGGCCGTTCGGGCCGGCCTGCCCCTGCCAGCGCGTCCACCATTCCTTGAAAATCAGGTCATGAAACGCCAGTGCGGCCGGGGTGGGAGTCCAGTCCTGCCGGTAAAGTGACGCAGCCGGGATCCAAGCGGTGCCCGACCAAAAGCCCCACATCATGATGCCGATCACGGCGGGATGACTGAAACAGATGCGGTAATAATCCACTATCTCCCGCGCCTTGGCTTCCTCCTCTTCCGGGGTGGGGGCAAGGTCGTCGTGCTGATAGAATTTCGAGAGCTGTCCGGGGAGGAGGAACTCAGTTACGCGAATAGGAAGATGGAACTGGGCCAGTTCATCCAAGGCGTGCCGCAAAACCGCGTGATCAAAAGTTTCCGCGTGCGAGTGGCCTTGGATCCCGATGCCCGCGAGCGGCACGCCCATCCTGAGTAGTCCGCGGATTTGGGCAACATAATCGGCCAATCGGTTGCCTGTCTCTATGTCGTAATCGTTTACAAAAAGCCGTGCGGACGGATCCTCCTCCCTGACCCAGCGGGCCATCTCGAAAGTGATCCCCGGACCGAGGCGCTCCGCAAAATAATTGCCGTGGAGCATCTCGTTGTTCAGATCATATTCCACAAAGCGTCCGCGATAGCGTGCACCGATATCGCGAGCTCGTGCTTCCAAGGTCTTGCGCAGAGACGCGTCATTCATGGGTTTCAGCCAGTTGGGCACGAATTCCGGAACGCCCCAGAAAATGTTGTGCCCTCGCAGTGGAATGTGGTTCTGGTCCGCCCAGTCGAGAATCGCAGCTGTGATCGTGTAGTCCACCTTGCCCTGCTTTGGCTCCATGTAGCCCCACTTCAGGGCGTCTTCGGTCACACCGGCATTGAAGTTTGCCAGGAAAACCCTCCGGTAACGCGCGGCATTCGCCGAGGATATATCGCCGTCGAAGGCGTCGCTTGAGACCGCGGCCCCAAACCAGAATTCATGACGCGTTTGCTCAACATGTATGGCAGTGCCAGGAGCCGCGAGGACAATCAGGGTGCCCATCCGGTTCAGGCGGATACTCTCATCGATTTCTGGCGTTGCAGCCTGAAGGGCCGGGTACATGCCGAACAGTCCGCAGATCAGCCCAATCAGCCGCCGGGTTGACGGTGTGGCAGGACAATATTTAAAAATTATGCGGCCGGGCTGGTCCATGCGTCAAGGAAGGTGGGATTCGTCCAGTGGATTGTCACGCTCCTAGCCGCGTATAGGCTTTGCCACGCGGTCAGCCGGCCCAGGTGCAGGCGTTATACCAGAGTCCCTAATGATTTGGACTATTGAATTCCATTCGATGGGTAGGG
>CAZBLQ010000159.1:0-8151 GCA_964492635.1 uncultured Oleiharenicola sp. | reverse complement strand
GTGAGGTTTCTGCGGAAGAAGATGCTCTATATTGACCGTGGTGAAGTTCACTAAGTGCTCATTCGTCGGGTTAAGATCTATGTTAATCTTGTTCAGAACGTATTTCACGAAGCTAGCCCAGCAGACGGTAATAAGAAGACGGAGCAAGCGTCCGAGCCGCGGCACCCTACCGTTCCACTCGCAGGCGGGCGAACTCGGGCAGCCGTGGATTTCAAACCAGCCTGCTGGCTAGACTTCGCTTCGCTCAATAGCGAGCCGAAGGCGACATCGGGCATGACAGAAATTGACTCACCGGTTATTTTGAAAACACCCACTGGTGGATTGCGGGCCGCAACAGGATTCATTTTTTAAGTCTTTTCGCCGGGCCGCGCAGGCTTAGTCATGTCGTCAACCAAACCAAGGAGTTCCCATGCCACGCTATGTTGATGGATTCGTCATCCCCGTCCCGAAACGCAAGCTCGCCGCCTACCGCCGCATGGCGCGCATCGGCGGCAAGGTCTGGAAGGACCACGGCGCCCTCGCCTACATGGAGTGCGTCGGCGACGACCTGAAGGGACCGTGCAGCTTGCCCTTCCCCAAGCTGGCGAAAACCAAGCCCGATGAGACCGTGGTTTTCTCCTTTATCGTCTACAAATCCCGGAAAGACCGCAACCGCGTGAACGCGCAGGTCATGAAGGATCCGCGCCTGCTCCCGTTGATGAACCCGCAGGCGATGCCCTTCGACATGAAGCGCATGGCCTACGGCGGCTTCAAGGCCATGGTGGATTGCTGAGGCTAGAGCGGGAGTTCGGACACTTCCAACAAACGCAGCCGGGCCAGTCGAATGGGGCCTGGCTTTGCGGTGTGTGGTCCAGCAATGCCAATGTGGGGCCGCCGCTTGCGGCGTGCCTGCCGGCTGATGCGCCACGGCGCGGCGCATCAGCCTTCGCCCAAGGCTTCGGCCTGACAAGAGCGCCGGGCCATCTGCCGGATCAATTCCGGGAAGGCCACACGCACGGGGAAGGTCGCGAGAAATGACGCCGCTGCCGCCTTCGCGCCCCGCGCCCGCAAGCGGGCGGCCGGCCACTCTGCCAGAATGCTGTTTTCACCCTGCCAGGATTATGCATGCTGGGGAAGCCCTCTCGTTCTCAACCCTCAAGGAGACCCACCCGATGAAGCTTCACAAAATGTTCGCCCTTGCCGCAATGGTTCTGACAGGTCTGAGCCTGGCGCACGCCTCTCCCCTCGTCGGCAAATGGACCGCCGAGTTCGATACCCAGGTCGGCGTCCAGAAATATGTCTATGAATTCAAAGCCGAGGGAGACAAGATCACCGGCAAGGCCACCTACGAACGCTCGACTGGCAACGGTGAGGCGGAACTCAAGAGCATCAAGCTCAGCGGGGATGATGTTTCATTCGTCGAGCCGCTGAATTATGACGGGAATGAAATTGCAATCACCTACACCGGCAAGATCGCGGGCGATGAACTCAAGCTCACGCGCCAGGTCGGCGATTTTGCCACCGAGCAGATCGTCGCAAAACGGGTGAAAGCACCTGAGGTCAAACCGACCCCGGCGAAGTAATCGACCAGGCCGAAGACGTCAGCAACGTCTTGACTCTTGACTGACGCGTCGGGGCGACCCGATCAGCGGGCGGGCGCCGCGACCGGCTCAGAATTGTATTCGTACGCCATGGGCGGAGGCCTCGCTCACGGGATCGGTGGCTGTGCCCTGCGCGTCGAGGGTGGTGAATTTGATCATGGAGTCGAAGCTATTGCCGTCAGCAGAAAGGGTGATCGTCTGGACCAGCACGCCGCGTCCGCCGGGCATCCAGCCGCCGCCCTTGGCGATCTCGTCGAAGGTGGCCGGGGCCTTGGTCCAGAAATACTCGTAACGGGCCTCGTAGGTGCCGTCACCGTCCTTTCGCCAGACACCGTAAGCGAAGGCCACGGGCGGGACGCCGTCGTAGTTCGAGGACTCCGTCATCGTGCCGCCGGCATTGAAGACGTAAAGGAACTCGAGGTCCTTCACCTCGGCGAAGGCGCCGTTCTTGAACTGCACATGCCCGCGTCAGGCGCCGACCAGGGCATGATCAGCGGCCGGCGGAGCGCTCGCGCAGCCATTGAGGAAAAGGGCGACCAACCACAGGGCGGCGAATGTCGGGAGAAATTTCATGTGCGCAGCCTGCAAGGTTTCCGGGGCAAGTCACGGCCGAAGGCCCCGAGGTCTTGCGCGCCGCCAAAGCCCGAAAGGGGTCTGGTTAGGGTCTTTCAGTCGTGAATACCTTGCCCGGTTTCAGGCGGAATTGGCGTCGAAGGATCTGCTAAGATTGCATAATGAATTCCTCCGCCACGCTTCTGGAAACGTCATTCATGGTCTCCGCCCTGCCTGATGAATTCACGGACCTCATCCGCACGACCGGGTGCGACGACTTTGGCCGCACGGTGCAGATACTCGTGGCCAGCGGCGGCGAACCGGTGCGCGACCAGTTGCGCCGCGTCGCGCCGGGCGAACGCATCATCCTCTGCAGCTATCAGGCTGTGCCGCTTCCCAGTGCGTTTGCAGAAATCGGGCCCGTCTACGTTTGCACCGAATCAGGTGCATCCGACACCCGCTGGCGGGATGAACTTCCGCCGGGCTACTTCACCCGCACCTTTGCCCTCCGCGCCTACAACGCGGCAGACGAAATCACCGACTCGACGCTCGTGGAGCCCGCGGCCGCGCCCGCCCTGATCCGCCGCTGGCTGGCCCGACCGGAGGTGTCGCACCTGCACGCCCGGTTCGCCGGCCACGGCTGCTTCGCCTGCCGCTTCGACCGTTCGCCCTGAGCAGGGTCGATGGCCGGGGTCAGGCTGGACTGTTGCCATAGTGGCAAGCCGGCTTGACCAACGGACCCGGGCAATGGCATTCAGGTCCATGGAGCAACGTCTATGCGATCAATTCCGCTTTCTCCTCGAAATCGACAAACTGAAAAACGTCCTCCGCCAAAACGTGCTGAGCGACCAATCACGCCGCGAGAACAGCGCTGAGCACAGCTGGCACCTCGCCCTGATGGCACTCTGTCTCGAAGAGTATGCTGATGCGGGGATCAATCTCTTTGCCGTGACCAAGATGCTCCTGCTCCACGACCTCGTCGAGATCGATGCGGGCGACGCCTTCGTGCACACGCCCGAGGAACAAAAAGACCAGCGGGAAAAGGAAACCGCCGCAGCCGAGAGGATCTTCGCCCTGCTCCCGGCCGACCAGGGTGCGGTGTTTCAGGCACTCTGGACCGAATTCGAGAGCGGCCGCTCCCCTGAGGCCAGATTCGCGCGCGTCATCGACCGGGTACAGCCGGTTCTCCTGCACGACGCCACGGGCGCCGTGATCTGGCGGAAATACGGGACGACCCACGCCCAGATCCTCCGCAAACTCGGATTCATCGAAAAGGATGCGCCCAAACTTTGGCCCCGAATCCAGCGCGTCATCGATGAAGCGGTCACCACCGGCGCGCTCATCCGTGATTGATACCGGTGTTCGGCAAGGCGGGCGAACGTTCCCATGATTCACTCCAAACAACCCGCTTATGGCGCGATATTTTGGGACAATGACGGTGTGCTCGTCGACACAGAGCGGTGGTATTTTCAAGCCACTCGCGAGGTGCTCGCAGAAGTGGGCGTCGATCTCACGGCAGAGCTTTACTTCGAGCATTTCCTATCACGCTCCGGCGGCGCCTGGCACCTCGCTTCCGCGAAGGGACTCAACGATGCTGGTATTGCGTCGCTCCGCAGCGCTCGCAATGAGCGCTATCAGCGCCTGCTTGAGCAGGAGTCGATCACGATCGTCGGAGTTCGTGAGACGCTGCGGGCCTTGCGGCCACACTTCGTGATGGGCATCGTCACGAGTTCCCGTCGCGCGCATTTCGAGACCATCCATCGTCGCACTGGCCTGCTTGGATTTTTTGATTTCGTGCTCACACTGGAAGACTACGCACATAGCAAGCCAGCCCCTGATCCTTATCTCGCAGCGGTTGCGCGGAGCGGCTTGCCAGCTTCCCGATGCCTGGTGATCGAGGATGCCCCGCGCGGACTCGATGCTGCTCGGACGGCGAAGCTGGATTGCTGGATTATTCCGACAGAATTCACCCGGCCGGCGAACTTCGCAGGAGCGACAAGAATCCTCGATAACGTGGCTGATGTGGCTTCCCTGCTGCTCGGCGACGAACCCGGCCGATCTCGGAGGTCGCCCTTGACTCTTGACTGACCGGTCAAGCTTCATCCTCCGCAAGCCTACGGACCGGTCAACCGGGGTCTGGCTTTGTAGCTTGTGGTCCGGTAGATTCAGATTTTCCGGCGGGCGAGAATCGCCCGCGTCACACTGTTGAGCACGAGCAGCATGCCGGCGCCTGCCGAGTAGTAACGATCTCGGCCAGTAACGCCGCGCCACCTACTGCTGTCAGTACCGACACCGTCCAGGGCCACTTCCGCGAGTTAGCCAGTTGGCTAATCCCATACTGGCCGGCCGGCCAAGTGCATCGCGGTACAGTTTGGGCTATCATGGGTGCCATGATAGCCGCCGCCCTCATTCTCGCCCTGTTGACCCTCGCAGTCGCCACCGACACCAACTGAAGGCAGACGGCCGGTCAACGGACAAGGTCCGGCTTGGGAGTCGGGAGCTTACGGGATACTCCGGCCGCCGTGGACAGCGAAGGCCACGACGACAGCCAGGCCCGTTCAATAGCCCAGGGCTTTTTTCCGCTCGGCAGCGGTCGGCAAAGGATCCTTCTGCGCCGCGATCGCCGGCGTGCCCGCATCCTTCACTTGGGCGGCCTGCGCCGCGTTGAACCCGATGTCCGCCGCAAACTCCTCCGGAACGTCCTTGTCCGCGTAGATCGCATGCACCGGACACACCTCCACGCACGCCCCGCAGTCAATGCAGTCGTCCGCATGAATAACCACCTGGTTGTCCAACTCGTAAAAGCAGGCCACCGGACAAACCACGACGCAGTCGGTGAACTTGCAGGCATTGCATTTGTTGGTGACGATGTGGGCCATGATATTTGTGGGATTGAAGGCTGCGGGTGTCGGGGGAAGGGCAACGGGCAACACTACAGCTTGTCCATAATTCGCCGCCGGTCAATTCCCCCTCTGCTGCCCGGCCATTTTGTAACATAATACGTTCAAGCATCCAAGGCGCCCAGGGTGCGCCAAGCACCTCGCAGACTTTGACCAACCGGACAGGGTCTGGTTTGGGAAACGAACCCGGCCCTTCAGGGGCGAGCAGAGGGCCAGGTAGCATGAGAGGCGTCCGGTGGTGCGTGGGCTACACTGGACGTCCATGCGCTATACCGGAATGGGGCAAATGTTTCAAAATAACCGATGGACCGCCGTTTACCGGCCACCCGCGCGTTGCTTTGACTGGCACGTGGAAACTGCCAACGGTGTCGGCGCTGCTCGTCCCTTTTCCCCATGTCCAAACGCCTTGTCCTCTGCCTGCTGCTTGCCCTCCCCTTCAACCTGCGCGCCGCGCCGGTTGTTGCGCCGCGCGTGATCGACGCCGACCTTGCGAAGCCGCGCGGGGCGATGAGCCGCATGTACAATTTCTGCGTCGGTGCGGGGCGGGCCAACGAGGGCCTGCGCGCCGACTGGCAGCGGCAGCTCCGCCACGCCCGCGAGGAGTGCGGGTTCCGCTACATCCGGTTTCACGGGCTCTTCTGTGACGACATGGGCGTCTACCAGGAGGATAAACAGGGCCGGCCAGTCTACAACTGGCAGTATGTCGACGAGCTCTTCGATTTCCTGCACAGCATCGGCATGAAACCATTCGTCGAACTTGGCTTCATGCCGGGCGCGCTCGCGAGCGGCCCACAGACGATCTTCTGGTACAAGGCCAATGTCACCCCGCCGAAGGACTACGCGAAATGGGAGGCGTTCATCGCCGCGTTCACCCGACACATCACCGAGCGTTACGGCGCCGAAGAGGTGCGGTCGTGGTATTTCGAGGTCTGGAACGAACCCAACCTGACCGGGTTCTGGATGGGCACCACCGGCGGCAAGACCGACACTGAGTTCGCGCCCATCGCCCGCGCCGAATACTACAAGCTCTACGCGACCACCGCGCGCGCTGTGAAATCGGTCGATGCCGCCTACCGCGTCGGCGGGCCCGCCACGGCGGGCAGCGGCTGGATTGACGAGACTCTCGCCTATTGCGCGGAAAACAAGCTGCCGCTCGATTTCGTCAGCACGCACAGCTATGCCACGATGAGCGGCTACCTTGACGAGAACGGCAACGCGGGCACCGTTTTCTCGCCCGATCGCAACGCCATCACCAGCGAAGTGAAGGGCGTCCGCGCCAGGATCGATCGCTCCCCTTTCGCCAAGGCGGAACTGCACTACACCGAGTGGAGCAGCTCCTACACGCCGTTCGACCCGATCCACGACAGCTACCACAGCGCCGCCTTCATCCTCGACAAGATCCGCCATATCGGGGACGCCGCCTCCTCGATGTCGTATTGGACCTTCACCGACATCTTCGAGGAGGCCGGCCCGCGCACGACGCCGTTCCACGGCGGCTTCGGGCTGCTCAATTACCAGGACCTCGCGAAGCCCTCCTACTTCGCCTACAAATTCCTCCACCGCCTCGGCGACACCGAGCTCGCCTGCGCCGATCCTGACGCCTTTGTCTGCCGCGACGCCGCCGGCGCCGTGCAGGCGCTCTTCTGGGACTTCACGATCACGCACCCCGGCCCGTCGGTCATCAACCAGGAGTATTACAAGGCGGAGCATCCGGCGAATCCGAAAGGCGACGCCGAACTGCGCCTCGCCGGACTGAAGCCCGGCGCGTATCGCCTCACCGCCACGAAGGTCGGTTACCGTGCCAACGACGTGCAGTCCGCCTGGCGTGACCGCGGCTCACCGTCGCAGCTCACACGCGCCCAGGTCGAGACCCTGCGTCAGGCCGCCTCCGGCGCTCCCGTCCTGGTCGAGAACGTCAAAGTTGGCGCCGACGGCCTCTTCTTCCAACCCTTTGCCCTTCGCGAAAACGACGTCTGGCTCGTGGAATTGCACCCGCTCTGACCCGCTGCTCCTGACCGTCGGCGTCCTTCGCCGCCTGGTCCGGCGCAAATAATTTCGCTCGAAAAGTAATTTAGTGCTTGCTTAATTAAGTTTATACTTAATATTACCCGGCATGCAAAGCCTCGCTGCCATTTCCGACCCGACCCGCCGGCGCATCGTCGAGCTGCTCGCCCAGCGCGAGCGCACTGCCGGCGAGCTCGTGGCCGAGTTCGACATGAGCGCGCCCGCCATTTCCCAGCACCTGAACGTGCTGCGCGAGGCCGGCCTCGTCTCCACCCGCGCCGAGGGCCAGACGCGCATCCAGGCGCTCAATCCCGCCGGGCTCGACCAACTCGGGGACTGGCTGGAGAAAACGCGCTCCATCTGGTCGCACCGGCTCGACGCCCTCGAGCGGGAACTCCGGGCCGAAGACTCACGCAAACCCAAAAAGAAATCATGAAGATCAACAACGACGACCACGGCAAGTTCACCGCGCCCGACGAGGTCCGCCTCACGCGCCTGCTCCCCGGTCCCATCGAACGCGTATGGGAATACCTGACCGACCCCGAGAAACGCAGCCGCTGGTTCGCCGGCGGTCCGATGGAGCTCAAGGCCGGCGGCAAATACACCCTGCACATGAAGCATAGCAATATCGCGCCGGATGAGAAACCGCCGGAGCGATACCAGAAAGTCCACAACGTCGGCATCGACTTCGAGGGCCGGGTGCTGCGCTGCGAACCGCCGCGCCTGCTCGCCTACACCTTCGACGATGAATCCGACGTGACCTTCGAGCTCACCCCGCAGGGCAAGCAGGTGCTGCTCGTCCTCACCCATCGCAGCCGGGGCAGCGACATCCCCGAACTCAGCAACTACTCCTCGGGCTGGCACACGCATCTGTCGCTCCTCGTCGCCCTCCTCGAGGGCAAGCCGCGCCCGCCCTTCTGGGCCACCCACGCCCGGCTCAAGGCCGAATACGAAAAACTCCGTAGCGAAACGCAGAAAAGCTAATCCTTTCTAAGATTTCCGGTAGGACGGCTCCCTGAGCCACCCTGACCGTTCCACGTCACACTGAACCAAGGCTACCGCCTTGCCCATCCACCAACCTGTCCTGAACCCAGTCCCTCAATCGTTATAGCTCA
>CAZBLQ010000158.1:0-8183 GCA_964492635.1 uncultured Oleiharenicola sp. | reverse complement strand
TCCCGGTGCCGCGGTCCCCGGGGCCAAGCCCGGCGATCCCAAGGCTCCCGCCGCCGCCGCGCCCGGCAAGGGCGATGCGAAGGCCGCCGCTCCGGCGGCTGCCGGGGCCAAGCCCGCGGCTGGCGCCAAGCCGGCCGCCGCACCGGCCAAGAAGTAATTTCATTCCCCGGTCCATCCGTTCGGAGATGGGCCGTTTTGCATCCTGTTCTTTGAGTCATGTCCGTCACGCTGATCGCAGGACTGGGCAACCCCGGGCGCGAATACGCCGGCACCCGCCACAACCTCGGTTTCACCGTGGTGGAGGCGCTGGCGGCCGCCGAAGGTCTCAAGTGGAAAAAGGAATCCCGCTTCGAGTCCGAGACCGCCCGCTGGGACGTCCGGCCCGGCCTCACGCGACTGCTCGTCAAGCCGCAGACCTTCATGAACGACAGCGGGCGCGCCTTGCGCCGGCTGCTCGACTTTCACCAGGTCGCGGTCAGCACGCTCATCGTGGCCTACGACGATCTCACGATCGACACCGGCCGGGTGAAAGTGTCGGTGCGCGGCAGCGCCGGCGGCCACAACGGCGTCGCCAGCCTGCTGGAGCATCTCGGCAGCGGTTTCATCCGCTACCGGCTCGGGATCGGCGGCCCGCGACCGGCGGAGATGGATATCAAGGACTTCGTGCTCGGAAAATTTTCAACTGAACAAAACAACCTCATCGACCAAAAACTAACCACCTTCGTGGACGGCCTCCGCCTGCTGCTCAACCGCGGGTATGCCGAAGCCATGAACACCCTCAATCGCCGAGACCGCCATGAACCAGACCAAGCGTAATTACAAAGCCACCTTCATCCTCGATAACCGCGGCAAGGAAGACACCGTCGAGCAGATCATCGAGGGCGTGAAGAAAGAGATCGCCGCCGTGCACGGCGAAGTCACCGCCGTCGAAAACCTCGGCCGCCGGGACTTTGCCCGCAAGACCGACAACCAGTTTCCCGCCGGCGTCTATGTGCAGTTGAATTTCTCGGCTCCGGCCGGGGCCCCCGCCCAGCTCCACGAGCGCCTGCGGCTCAATGACAGCGTCTACCGCGCGCTCGTCGAGAACGCCTGACCGCGTTTTCGCGCCGCCCCTCCTCCCATGGCCAATCTCAACAAAGTCATGCTCATCGGCAACCTGACGCGCGACCCCGAGCTGCGGGTCACGCCGAAGGGCACCGCCATCTGCCAGTTCAGCCTGGCCGTGAACCGCAAGTTCCGCGATGAATCCGGGGCCGACCGCGAAGAGGTGACCTATGTGGACATCGAGGCCTGGGGCAAATCCGGCGAAAACATCGCCAAATATTGCACCAAGGGCCGGCCGCTGTTTGTCGAAGGCCGCCTGCGCCTCGACCAGTGGGAGGACAAAAACACCAAGGAGAAGCGCAGCCGCATGAAGGTGGTCTGCGACAATTTCCAGTTTCTCGGCAGCGGTCGCGCCGACGGTGGCGCTCCAGCCGCCGGTGGTGGTGGCGAGGGCGGCGAACCCCGCTACTCGGCCCCGGCGCCCCGCAGCGGCGCGCCCAAGCCGGCGACTCCTCCCGCGCAGGAAAATCTCGACGAAGACGTGCCCTTCTGAGCCGCGTCGCGCTCATTTTAAACCAAATCATTCAACACAGTTCCGAACATGGCTAACAGCGAAGTCCTCCTTCTTAAACCAGTCGACGGCCTCGGCGCCGAAGGCGACCAGGTCAAAGTCCGCGCCGGTTACGCGCGCAATTACCTCCTGCCCCAGGGCATGGCGGTGCCGCTCACCGTGGCCAACCGCAAGCAGGTCGAGGCCCTCAAGAAGGCCCGCGGCCTCCGCGAGGTCAAGGAGCTGGACGGCGCGCAGGCGCTGGCCAAGCAGATCGAAAAGGCCGGCATCGCCATCGCGGTGAAGACCGGCGAGGGCGGCAAGCTCTTCGGCGCGGTCACGACGAATGACATTCACGAGAAGCTGACCGCGGCCGGCATTACGATCGAGAAGCGCCGCATCCATCTCGCGCAGCCGATCAAGACGCTCGGCAAGCACGAGGTGAAGATCAAGCTGCACGCCGACGTCAGCGTGGACCTGACTTTCGACGTGGTTTCCGAAAACCCGATCGAGCCCGCCGCGTCGTAACGTCCCGGCGACGTTCGACCCCGACCGGCCATGGCCCAGACGCCCGCTACATTCCGGCGCGACAAACCGGCGGATGAGCAGGCGCTCCCGTCCGCGCCGCCCGACCGCTCGCCTCCGCGCAGTCTGGAGGCGGAGGAGCATGTCATCGCCTGCTGCCTGCTCGACGGCAGCGACACCATCGCGCGCTGCCTGGAGGCGCGCATCACGGCGGATTGTTTTTATTCACCGGCCAACCGGCTGCTCTTCCAGATCATCGTCGAGCTTTACCAAAAGAGCCCGCCGGTGACGCTGGAAGTGCTGGCGGAAGAGCTGAAGACCCGCCGCCAGCTCGAGGCGGTGGGAGGATTTGCCTACCTGATGCAGGTCACGGGCAAGATCCCGACGACGGCCCACGCCGGCTACTTCATCGAGAAAGTCCGCGAAAAGCACCTGTTGCGCGAGCTGATCAAGACCGCCACGGGGGCGGTGGAACAGGCTTACAGCTTCACCGGCGGACTGGAGGAGTTCGTGGACAAGGTGGAGCAGGATCTTTTCGCCGTCACGCAGGACCGGGTCAGCGACAGCGCCCAGGAGATCAAGGACTCGGTCAAGGAGGCCAACACCATCATCGCGAAGCTGCTGATGAAAAAGGGCGAGCTGACCGGCGTAACCTCCGGTTTCAAGGACCTCGATGCACTGACTTTCGGCTTTCAACGGCAGGAGATGATTGTCGTCGCCGCCCGGCCCTCGATGGGCAAAACCAGCTTTGCGCTCAACATCGCCGAGGCGGCGGCCCTGCCCAAGCCTGGACGGGCGGAACCCGCACCGACCCTGATCTTCTCCCTCGAGATGAGCTCCTCGCAACTGGCTTTGCGCATGCTGTGTTCGCGCGCCCGGGTGAACATCAAGCTGCTGCGTGATGGTCTCGTGGGCCGGGACGGCCGCGAAGTGAATGCACTCGGGCAGGCCGCCGAGGAATTCAAGAAGGCGCCCATCCTGATCGACGACTCGAGCAACCTGACGATCATGGAAATGCGGGCCAAGGCCCGGCGCATTTACGCCCGGAAGAAACTGGGCCTGATCATCGTCGATTATCTCCAACTGGTCAGCGGCACCGACCCGCGCGCGCCGCGCGAACAGCAGGTGGCCGAAGTTTCCCGCGGATTAAAGGCACTGGCGAAGGAACTAGACCTGCCGGTTATTGTTCTAAGCCAGCTCAACCGCTCATCGGAGAAGGAGAACCGCACGCCCCGCCTGTCGGACTTGCGCGAATCCGGTTCCATCGAGCAAGACGCCGACGTGGTAATCATGCTGTCCCGCCCCAAGGATTCCGACGAAAAATTCCAGACTGCCGCCGGCGCCGCCGATTTAATCATTGCCAAGCAACGCAACGGGCCGGTAGGAGATTTGAAACTAACTTTCCTTCAAGAAATTACACGCTTTGAAAATTTCACCCAATAGTCCGGGCAACCGGGCTTTTTTAGTCACTTTTTTGCTTGTTTCAGCGGTTGCGGGCCTGTTCGCCCAGTCCGCGGCGGACCAGGCTCAGGCCCAGCCCACTGAGCAGGGGCCGGCCCAGCCCGCGGCGCCGGCTCCCAAGATCGGCACCATCACGGTGAAATTCGTGGGCATGGCCAATATCAGCGAACAAATCGTGCGGGCGAACATAGCCCTGCGTGAGGACACCGAACTGGATGAGGCCCTGATCGACCGCGATATCCGCTCACTCTACAAAACCGGGCTTTTTGAGTTCATCGAGGTCAAGCGCGAGGCGCTGCCGGGTAATGTGGTCAACCTCGTGCTGGAGGTCACACCCAAGTTCCGGATTCTGGCCATCCGCTTTGAAGGCAACAAGGCATTCAAGCAGAACCGCCTGCGCAAGGAAATCAAGACGGTGCAGAATGGCGCTTTGGATGAGCGCCAGATCAAGGACGATGCCCAGAAGCTTTATGAATTCTACCAGAAAAAGGGTTATAACCAGACGCAAGTAAGCTACAGCATCGATCGCAACCGCAGCACGGGGTTTGGCACGGTCAACTTCAAGATCCGCGAAGGGGCGAAAGTGCGCATCAGCGCCGTCAACTTTGTCGGCAACGACCACATCAAGGCCAAGAAGTTGAGGAAGGAGATGGAAACCAGGAAATGGCACATGTTTTCCTGGCTCACCGGCAGTGGCCGGCTGAAGGACGACGACTTTGACGAGGATCTCAACAAGCTGCGCGATTACTACAAGGAGCAGGGTTATCTCGATGTCGAAATTGCCGAGGACAAGATCACCTTCGACTATCCGAAGCCGGACCGGCTGGTGATCACCATCCGCGTGAGTGAAGGCCGCCGGTATCGGATCGGCGACATCAGCTTCAAGGGGAACAAGCTGTATCCCGAGCGGCTGCTGCGGCTCCTGCCCCGGCAGAAGAAGGGGATGATCTTCGTCCCGTCAAAACTGGACAAGGATGTGGAATCGATGGAGGATTTCTACGGCCGCGAAGGCTATCTCGACACCCGTGTCCGGCTGGTGCGCAAACCCAATCTGCAGACCGGCAACATCGACCTGCAATACGAGATCACCGAGAGTGAAAAATTCCTGGTCGAATCCATCAATATCGAGGGCAATACCAAGACCAAGAGCATCGTCATCCTGCGCGAGCTGGTGCTCGGCCCCGGCGACGTGTTCAGCAAGGTGCTGATGAAGATCAGCGAGCTGCGCCTGGAGAACTCCCGGTTTTTCGAGGATCCCGTCAATGTCACGTCCGAGTCCACGAACATCCCCGGCCGGCGCAATCTCAAGATAGCGGTCACGGAGGCCCGGACCGGCAATCTGACCTTTGGCGCGGGCTTCAGCTCGCTGGAGAAGGCGACGGTCTTTGCCGAAATCACCCAGTCGAATTTCGATGTGTTCAACCGGCACTCGTTCTTTCAGGGGGCCGGCCAGAAGTTCCGCCTGCGGTTCCAGATCGGTTCCCAGTCCAGCGAGATAATCCTCTCCTTTGAAGAGCCGTGGTTCCTGCAGCGGGAACTGGCCCTCGGTTTTTCAATTTACCGCACGACTTCGGATTTCAACAGCACTTACTATGAGGAAATCCGCTCCGGCATAGAGATCCACCTCCGCAAGCGGCTGTTCAACTGGCTGGAGGGGCAGCTGGCCTACACCTATGAGATAGTGGACATTGCCAACGTGACCTCATCGGCGCCGCTGGTGATTGCCTCCGAGGCGGGCAATACCAGCACGTCAAAGATCGGCATCAGCCTGACCCAGGATACGCGGGACAAGATCATCAACACTACGCGTGGGAATTATGCGAATTTCCTGGCGGAAGTGGCCGGCGGCCCCTTGGGCGGCAATAACAACTATTACCATCTGGAGCTCCGCACCTCAAAATTCTTCCCGATCGCGGAATTTCAGGAGCAGGTGCTCTCAGTGATCGGCCGCGCCGGCGTGATTGAAAGCTTTGGCGCCAGCACCAAGCCGAAAACCGTCGTGATCAACGTGCCCGATCCCTCGAACCCGGGATTTTTGACGCCGGTCAACTACACCTTCATTCCCGATGTGCCTTTCTACAACCGTTTCTTCCAGGGCGGCCCGGAAGATCTGCGTGGCTTTGAATTCCGCACGGTTGGCCCGAAGGATCCAACCGGCGAACCGCTGGGCGGCAAATCCTTTGGCTTTGTCAGCTTCGAGTATTCTTTCGATCTGGTCAAACCGGTGCGGTTTGCCTTTTTTTATGACGCCGGCTTTGTCAACGCCAAGGCTTACGACTTCAACCCCGCCAGCTATAACGACGATTTTGGCTTTGGCCTGCGCTTGTTTGTGGCGGGCGCACCACTCAGTCTTGATTTTGGCATTCCGCTCACTTCTGATAAGTTCAATCGGAAAGGCTCCCAGTTTAATTTCTCGTTTGGCACCCGCTTCTAATCCCCCTACAGCACCCTCTATGAACAAGATCATCCGCACCCTCATCACCGTAGCCGCCTTCGGCACCGTTTCCACGGGCCTGCTCGCGCAGCCGGCGGTCAAACTGGTCGTCGTCGACATGGCCAAGGTTTACGACACCCATTACAAAACGGAAGAATCCAACGCCAAGTTCCGCGACGCCGAGCAAAAAGCCCAGGAGCAGGTTGAGGAACTCAACAAGCAGGGCCAGGCCTTGGTGGACGAATACAAGGAGCTGGTGGAGCAATCCAAGAACACCGTTCTGACGCCCGAGGCCCGTTCCAAGGCCGAGGCCGACGGGCAGAAGAAACTGGAGGAGATCCAGCGCAAACAGGCCGAAGTGCAGAATTTCCGGAACAACACGCAGCGTTCGCTCCAGCAGCGGATCAAGACCCACCGCGACCTCCTCCTCGAGGAGATCAGCAAGGTGGTGAGCGACCTCGCCAAGCAAAAGGGCGCGACGCTCGTCATCGACAAGTCCGGCCCGACGCTTTTCGGCATCCCCAGTGTGATTTATTCCGATCCCGCCTATGATATCACTGATGAGGTGGTCAAGGAAGTGAACAAGGACCGTCCCGCCACCCCGCCGGCCGGAACCGCTCCCGCCACCCCGGCTCCGGCGGCCAAAGCGCCGGCTCCCGCCGCCGCAAACCCCGCGCCGTTCACGGTACCAAACGTCGGGGCCGCGCCGGAACCGAAGAAGCCGTAAGATTTCTTGCCAAGCCCTGTTCAAGAGAACAGGGCTTTTTTGTCGCCATGCAGGTCGCTTACACCTCCGCCGAGATTGCCGCCATCGTTGGCGCCCGGCGCACCGCCGGCACCGCCGCACTCAAGATCCACGACATCGCCTCCCTCGCCGCGGCCCGCGCCGGCGATCTGTCCTTTCTCGGCAATGCCAAGTACAAGTCGCAGGTGCCTGAGTCCCAGGCCACCGTGTTGTTGCTGCCGCTCGACTATGCCGGCGAACCCCGGCCGGATCAGGTCTACCTCCATGTGGATAATCCATCGGTGGCGCTGGCCCGGCTTTGCGCCCGCATCGAACAGTCGCTGTGGCCAAAGCCGTCGGCGGGCATCCACCCCAGCGCGGTGGTGGCGGCCACGGCGAAAATCGATGCCACCGCGCACATCGGGCCGCTTTGCGTGGTGGAAGACGGTGCGCAGATCGGCGCCGGCAGCGTGGTCCAGGCCTCGGTCTTTGTCGGCCGTGACGCCCGGGTGGGCGAAGGATGCTGGGTCATGGCCGGCTGTGTGATTGCGGCGGGTTGTTCGCTGGCCAACCGGGTGCGGCTGCAGCCGGGCGTCATTGTCGGTTCCGATGGCTTTGGCTATGAATTTGTCGGCGGACGCCACGAGAAAATCCCCCAGATCGGTGCGGTGGTCATCGGTGATGATGTCGAGATCGGGGCCAATTCCACCCTGGATCGGGCGCGCTTCAGCCGCACGGTCGTGGGCGAGGGGACCAAAATCGACAACCTGGTGCAGATCGCCCATAATGTCGTCATCGGCCGGCACTGCCTCCTTTGCGCCCAGGTGGGTATTTCCGGCAGCACGACCCTGGAGGATTTCGTGGTGCTGGGCGGCCAGGCCGGGGTGGGCGGCCACATCACCATCGGGCAGGGCAGCAAGGCCGGCGGCCAGACCGGCATTGCCTTTGATGTTCCTCCCGGCAGCTATCTCAATGGCACGCCGGCCATTTCGTACATGCTGGAACGCCGGTTGCAGATTCTCCACCAGCGGCTGCCGGATCTCTTCAAGCGCGTGGAGCTGCTGGAAAAAAAATTAGAATAATCTTCTCGCTTGTCCCAATCTCCGCTAGTCAGGCGGTTACATGAGGGACACGCGGCTCAAGATATTTTCCGGCTCATCCAATCGCGCCCTGGCGGAGGAAATCTGCCAGTGCATGGGCGTCCCGCTGGGGGACGCCACGGTGAACTGCTTCCCCGATGGCGAGTCGTTCGTAAAGATCAACGAGAACATCCGCGGGGCGGACGTGTATATCGTCCAGTCCACCTGCCCGCCGACCAACCATCACCTGATGGAGCTGCTCATCATGATCGATGCGGCCAAGCGGGCGTCGACCCAGCGCATCACCGCGGTCATTCCCTTTTACGGCTACGCCCGGCAGGATCGCAAGGACCAGCCCCGCGTGCC
>CAZBLQ010000157.1:0-8255 GCA_964492635.1 uncultured Oleiharenicola sp. | reverse complement strand
TTCCTTGAGCAGGACGTAGATGCCGTCCTCGGCGTGGGCGCCGTTGCCGAGGCGGCCGATGTACATGCCGGGCCGGAGGCGGATGTGCTCGGTGGACGAGAGGGTCTTGATGCTGGCTTCGGTATAGGCAGTCGCCATGGGAACGAAGTAACAGGAACCAAGTGACAGGTGACAAGTGACAAGTGGCGGTCCGTCGAGACGGTAGTGATATGGAGTTTGCTCAAGCCAGCCGATGTGGGAGCGGGTTTCTTGCCCGCCGCAGCCTTGGCGAAGGCTGGAACCCCGTGACAAGTCGGGGCATCGGCCGTCGCTCGGCGAGCCATGGCCCGACAGGTAAAGCCCCTCCCCCAAGCAAACCCGGTCACTACCAGGGGTTCCTCAAGCCGGGCAATTCTGTGCCGATAGGCGGGAGGACGAACCATGTCCAAACGCATCCTCATGGCCGAAGACGACCCGGTTTCCCGGGCCCTCTTGAAAATCATCCTGGATTCCACGGGTGAGTTCGAGGTCGTGACGGCCAATGACGGCGAGGAGGCCTGGCGGCTGATCGAGGCCGGGCCGGCTTTCGACCTGTGCATTCTGGACATCATGATGCCGGGGCTGGACGGTCTGCAACTGACCGGCCGGCTGCGGGCCGACGCGAGGTTCCGCGAACAGCGGATCATCCTCTGCACGGCACTCAGCGACCGGGCCACGGTGGCCCAGGCCGCCCATCTCGCCATCAGCCATTACATCGTGAAGCCCTACGCGCGGGATCATGTGCTCCGGCAGGTGTGGCGCATCTGCGGGGAGCTGTCCGCCACCACACAGTTCGAGGCTCCGGCCCAGGTGGCCGCGCGGCTGGGCGTGGAGGCGGGGCAGGTGGCCACTTTCCTGCAGGACTTGCACAAGGAGGTGGACGGGCTCGTCACCCATCTCCGCGGCGGTCCGTCATCGGAGAAAGCCGCGGCTTGCTCCCTCCAGGCCAACGCGCTCAAGGGTGCCGCCATCAACCTTGGCGCCCGGTCGCTGGCCGAGCAACTGGCCGCCTTGGAAAACAAGCTGACGGGCAAAACCCCGGCGTTGTGCGACCAGGTGCTGGACGGCGTGGCGACGGAGAACGGAAAATTGCGCCGCACGCTCGACCACGCGAATCCTCCGGCGGCCAAGGTCGCCTGAGCCGGGATCAATCAGACTGATTTGACCACGGATTGCGCGGATCCGGATGGATAAAGACCAAGTCGACTTTAACCACTAACAGCCACTGATGAGACACTAATCCGGATTGGTGAAATATTAGTGTGGATAAGTGGTTCAAAATGTATGGTTCCTTCTGGGCGGACATTGCCCGTCCCGCATAATTTAAGAATTCCACGCCAGCCTTCCTGTTTTCCCGCCATAATGCGATCTGGACGCCACATTATTCTTCTCGGCGGTGCGCTGCTCGCACTGGCAGCCGGTCTTTCCGCGCAGACTTACGAGGAGATTCTGGCGGATCCGGCGAGATGGCCGGCGGAGATTGAAGTCAAGGCGGTCACCAAGGGCGGCGTGCTTGACGGCGATAAAATCACCGGAGCCATGCTGGTGGGTGCGGGCCGCAAGCTGACAGTTTTGAAACTGCGGCCGGATGGCATCGTGGTCCGGGTCGGCAGCGCAACGGTGCTGCTCGCTCCGGATAAAACCAACCTGATGGTCGCGGCACCGCCTGTGCCGGAGCCAGTGTCTGCGGTGCCCGCGAGAAATCCGGCACCCCAGTCAGTCAAGCCGGTCGCGGCGGCCAGCGCCGCTGCGACCTCCAACGCCCCGCCGACGGCGATCCAGCGATTGCTGCTCGGCCGGCTGGTGGCGCTGGAGAACGGGAGCCTGAAGACCTTCGACATCCGGAAGCTCAAGGGCGTGAAGTTTTATGGCATCATGTTTTCGGCCGGCTGGTGCGGGCCGTGCCGGGAATTTGCACCCCATCTGCTCGAGAGTTATCGCAGCCTGAAAAACATCTATCCGGAGTTTGAGCTGGTGCTGGTGAGCAATGATCGCTCGCCGGCCGACATGCTGGCCTACATGCGCGACGAGAACATGCCCTGGCCGGCGGTCAAGTACAGCGAGCTGGGCGACCTCGACGAAATCACCCGGCTGGCCGGACCGGGCATCCCGTGCCTCGTGCTGATCGATGGCGACGGCAAGGTGCTGGCGCATAGTTTCAAGGGCAGCGACTACCTCGGGCCGGACAGCGTGCTCGACGCCACCTGGCGGGTGTTGAAAAAAAGCCGGCACGGCTGAATGGCGACACAGCCATCCGACCGCGGAGTGAACGACTGTGCCGGTGCGCCAGCGGTGTGGCGTTGACGCGGGTGGGCCGGGCGGAAAATCTGCCGGCATGAAAATAACCTACTACCTTGAGGTGCTGTCTTCGTGGTGTCACTGGGTGGAGCCGGTGTGGGGGGAACTGAAGGCGCGCTATGCGGGCCGCGCGGAATTCGAATGGAAAATCGCGCTGATGAATCCGGGTGATTTCCCGGTGTCGCGCGAGCAGTGTGACTGGTTCTACCGGCGCAGCGGCGGCACGGTGATGCGTTCGCCGTACATGCTGAACTCCGGCTGGTTCGAGGCGGCGCGCAAAGGCGTCTACCACGCGCCCAATCTCGTGGCTGAGGCGGGCAAGGATTTGGGCGGGACCGACGACCGCATCCGGCTGGCGCTGGCGCAGGCGGCGCTGCGGGAGGGGACCAAGGTTGGCGACATCGCGGTGGCGGCGGCCGTGGCCGCGAAGGCGGCGAAGCTCGACGCGAAGAAACTGCGCAAGGCCGCGGAATCAGCGGAAGTGCTGGCGCGCGTCGAGGCCAGTACGGCGGAATTTTTCGCCCATCAGATCAGCCAGCGACCGGCGTTTGTGCTGACCGATGCGATCGGGGACAAGGCGGTCTTCTCCGGCTTGGTGCGGATCGAGCCGCTGGTGGCGACGATTGACGCGATGCTGGCGGACACGGCGGCGTATGCCGCGCACAAGGCGCACTGCGGCGCGCCGCCGTCGGCGTAGGCCGGGGTCAGGCCATCCGGCGGTATTTCTCCGCGGGGATTTTCACCCGGTGGCCGGAGTCGAGGTCCGTGAAGATGTGCCAGTGCGGGTCGGTGACGTCGTGGACGAAGACCTCGAGCTTGTGCCCGGGTTCGTAGGAATATTCCTCCATGGCAAAGCCATGATCCTCATGTTTGATGGCTTCACCAAGTTCGCCGCTATGCGGCTCCGTGATCTCAATCTTCCAGTTCATTGGCGGAAGGGGGTTATGGTTCTGAACCGATTCAACCGTCATGTTGTCCCCCGGCTGGTCGAGGTCAAGCGCACGAGCTGCGCGTCTATTGTCCAATCTCGTTGTTTTTCAGTCTAGACCCTTAATCCGGCCGGAAAATTGTGAATAACTTGGGGCAGGGACTCAGCCGGGGGCGGTGGCCGCCGCTGAGGCCGCGGCCGCGTTCGTGACCGCATCGCGCCGGAAGCTGCGCATGGCCAGCACCAAGGCGATCAGGGTGAAGCACGCCCCCTCAAAGAAGGGGAGCCCAGGCAGATGAATCGTGTTCCCGGGAGCAATCGACCAACCGAAGCTCCAGGTCGCGATGAACGGACCGGGGATTCCGGCCAGGCTGGCCAAGCCGGAGTAGACGCCCTGCACCGCACCCTGCTCATTGGGCGGCACGTGCTTGGTGATGTAGGCCTGCAGGGCCGGGCCCGAGATGCCGGCGAAGGAGGCGAAGACTATTATGACATAGATCACCCAGCCATAGGGGGCGAGGCCGTAGCAGACATAGGCTGCGGCGGAAATGCCCAGGCCGATCACCACCGAGCGCGTCTCTCCCAGCCTGGGCACGAGCCGCTTGACCAGCACGGCCTGAACAAAACCTGAAAGCACACCGACAAACATCAGCGAGAGCCCGACTCCGAGTGGGTTCCAGTGATAGCGATGGTCCACGTACAGTGCCCAGGTGGAAAACATCATCGTCTGCGCCAGCATCAGGATGAAATAGCATTCTGCCAGGCCCAGCACGGACGGAAAGCGCTTCAGCGCCAGCAAAGCGCCGACGGGATTCGCGCGCTTCCAGTTAAAATCCCGCCGGTTCTCCGGCTGGAGCGACTCGGGCAGCAGGAAGAAACCGTAAAACCAGTTGAGGGTCGAGCAGCCGGCCGCGAACCAGAACGGCAGACGGATATCGATGTTGCCCAGAAAGCCGCCCAGAGCCGGTCCGATTATAAAACCGAGGCCGAAGGCCGCGCCAAGCAACCCGAAGGCGCCGGCACGCTTCTCGGGCGGCGTCACGTCCACGATATAGGCGTTGGCGGTGGCAAACACGCCGGCGGTGAAGCCGGCGATAGTACGCGCGACGAACAGCCAGGTGAGCGACGGCGCGCAGGCCATGATGACGTAGTCGAGAGCCGAACCGGCGGTGGCGATGAGAATGATGCGGCGCCGGCCGTAGCGGTCCGACAGCGAACCGAGGATCGGCGAACCGATGAACTGCATCAGCGCGTAGATGCTGACGATCCAGCCGTAGGCATGCGATCCCGAAGCGAGGTCCCCGCCCCGGAACTGCACAATCAGTTTGGGCAGCACCGGAATGAGCAGGCCGAACCCGACAATCGCGAGCACCAGGGTGACGAAGATGAAACCGACAGCCGGCTTGCGTGGAGACAGCAGATTCATGGCGGCATCAATACTGTCCAAGACGGCCTTGGCGAGCCCGTCCTGACAGACGGTCTATTTTCCCGCCCGACCGGCCGGGATCGGCCACACAAACCCAGCCAGCGGTGGCTGCTGACCGTGGCGAGGCCGGAGACCAATTACCACCAATTGCGGCAAGCGGCTGAGACAAGCGCGTCCTCGAGCGGTGGGAGATACGGGTGCCACAATTTTTCCCACTCCAGGGTGATCACACCGGCATATTCCTCGCGCAGGACCGCGAGCAGTGGCGCGGCGGGAAACTCACCGGTGCCGGGCAGCACATAACTGTACGGGTGCTGGGCGGACGGACGGCTGACGCTGTCCTTGAGATGCACCATCACGATATGGTCCTTGAGGGCTCGCCAGGTCCTCAGTGGATCCTCGCCGCCGAGTTTCCACGTGTGGTGCGTATCCCACAGGATGGCCGTACCCGGCGCGGCTGCGAGCAGAAGGCGCGTGGACTCGGTTGTCGTCATCGCGTCATGGGTCTCCACCATCAGGTCCACCGCCCAGCCGTTTCTTTTCCGGAGTTCGCGCCACCAGCCGAGCGCGGCGATAATCTTGGTGAAGCTGTCCGCCTCACCGAGACGGCTGCCGTCGAACACCCGCAGGTGTGGCACGCCGAGCGCCTCGGCCCACGGGATAAATTGCAAGAGGGCGGCCCGGTCGGTTGGCGTGTTGTCGCCCAGCTTGAACGAGGTGTCGAGGGCGGAGACCTTGACCGGCGACGGGCGCAAGTGTGCGGCCAGTCTTGCCGGTGTCTGGAAATGCCGGGTGAAATATGCCGGCAGATCCGTCGAGCCGGCCAGGGCGCGCAGTTCCACCCGGGTCAAAGCGTGCCGGCCCGCCAAGGCCAGCACATCATCGAGCATCAGCTCGGCACAGCCCAGCGAGGAAATAGCGCGCAGATAGGACATGCCCCAATATGGAGCGGCCGGCGCGCTGACGGCACGCCCAAAAGCCGCAGTGGCAAGGCGGTTTCACTTCCGGGCGGTTACGAGCCAGTCCCATGGTAGTTCACGGCCCCATGGTGCGCGGATGACGCCCTCGTCGATCCAGGGATACCAGACCTTGTGCGTCCGCACGGAGCGCAAGCCGGCCTGCGTCGCAAGTTGCAGCGCGCCTTCACGAGTGTAGAAACGCTGCCTCCGGTCGTCGCGGCGCACGATCGCGGTGATCCCGCGCGGCGGTGGCCGGCGGCCGGTCTCAAGGGCGACGACCGCATCATGGCTTTCCAAGGCAGGCAGGATCAACAGCAGCCAGCCGCCCGGCCTGATGCAGCGGACGACCTGTTGCAGTGACCGGGTGCAGGTGGCTGATGATACAAAGGTGATGACATTGGAGCAAACAACCAGGTCGCCGTGCTCCTGCAGGTCGGGCGGGAGCGCTTGCACACCAGCCTGCCGCCACTCGCAGTTTTTCAACCGGCGGCAGCGCGCGACGGCGATTTGCAACATCCGGTGCGAGTGATCAACGCCGGTCATCCGGCCAAAATGCCGGCCGTATTTTTTGAAAAACGAGCCGATGCCGCAGCCGATGTCCAGCACGGTGTGGCTGCCACGCAACAGACCCCGGGCCTGCAGCCAGCGCGCGATGACCTGCTTCCGGTCGCGGGTGAAGATGTCGCACACCTCCTCAGTGTAGGCGGCGGCCAGCCGGTCCCAGTCCTGCGCCTTCACCGCAGAAACGCGGCGGCGGTCCACAGCACCGGCGCCTGGCCATGGAGATCACCCGTTTTGCGGGGGCGGGCGAGGTAGAAATCGTATTGTTTCTGCAGGTCGGGGCCGGCCGCCTGCCGGCCCTTGTCCGTGCCCGCGCAAACCTCGCGGATGTTGGCGTCGGCGTCGAGGTAGCCAACGAGGGCCAGCCACGCTTTGCGCGCGGCGGGGGCATAGGTTTTGTCGTCGAGCCAGCCGTGTTTCACGCCACTGACAAAGGCAAAGGTGAACATGCCGGTGCAGGAGCTTTCGGCCCATGATTCAGGCCGGTCGAGCAACTGGTGCCACATGCCGTCCGGCCCCTGGTTTGCCAGCAGCGCGGCCATCATCCGGCGGTAACCGGCGAGAATGCGTTCGCGTCGCGGGTGGCCCGGCGGCAGTTCCCGCAGCAGTTCGGTCATGCCGGCGGCGACCCAGCCGTTGCCGCGGCCCCAGTAGAACGGCGTATCCGGCGCGTGATAAAAGAGGCCGTTGGGTTGCTGGAGCTTGTCGAGGTAGGCGGCCATCATCAACGCCGCCCGGTCGAGATACTTCGGGTCACCGGTGGCGCGGAAAGCCTGCACCTGTAACGCCGGGCTCATGAACATGTCGTCAATCCAGTAGCGCGCCTCGCGGGTGATGCCGTCGGGAGTGGGCTTCTCCCACTGGGCGTCGGCGAAATGGCGGCCGGCGGCGAGGAATTTCCCGTCCTTGATCAGCAGGTTGATTTCCAGCGGCACGATGCCGAAGACGCGGTAGTCCACGTGGGCGTCCTCCGAAATTTTCATCGCCCCCTCGGGCGTCAGCAGCACGTCGTATTTCGCGACGAGCCGCTGCTGCAGGCCGGCATCGGCGGTGAGCCTGGCGACCTCGAGGCTGCCGTACCAGGCACAGGCTTCGGGATAGATGACGTATTTCCGCTTGGCGTCCGTCTGCCACTGGAATTTACGCGCGGCAAAATTCTCGGCGACGCGACGCCCGACCTCGGCGGGCGAGGTGCCGGCCGGCCACTGGGTGAAAGCGGTGGGCACCGGGTGGCTCTGGCAGCCGGCCAGGCCGACCAGGGCAAGGAGAAGCGAGCAACAGGAAACACGATGGGTCTTCATGGGGTGACGGCCGGGAGCAGGGCCCGGAACAGGAATGACGATTCCAGCAAGACACGTCGTGGAATTATGGCAAGGGTTAGCACCCTTTCGTTCGCGCCAAACCAAGCCGTGGTCCACCAGTTCGATTTCGTGACGGACCGGGTCGGGAGCTTCCTCCGGAGGGATTCTCTTCCTTCGCCCGACAGGCCAGGGAATCCTCAGCCTGCTTCCCCGTCTCCATCGCCGGCCATGGAATGCAAAACAAGGATTGTTGCATCGGGTGTCCGTCGCTGCGTCCAGCCACGTTGCGACCGGGTACTGACAGCCCGCGGTCGTCTCAATGAGGGGACTTTGCCGGGTGCAAACCGCAAATTGGATCCGCTTATCGTGAGTACGTCGCGCTGATCTTGAGATAGCCGGCTCCGCTGCCGTGCAGCCGTCTCTGCTCCCGGAACAAATCGAAATTGCGCACAGCCTCCACGCCCCCGCCGAGGGTCAGTTTGAAGCCGGACGGCCAAGTGTTGCTCCATTCGGCCCCGGCGCGGTAGCTCGTGTATTCAATGACCGTGCGCAACGGTCGCGGGTCGCCAAGAAACCCCCCGCCGACGAGCTCTCCACCGAGGCGCAAGGCCGAGGCGGGACCGAGCGTCATCACCAGCGCCGGTTCCGGGAAAACCATTTCCAGCCGCGTGCGCGGGCTTTTTGCCCAGACGAAACCGAAGATTGGCAGCGGGTGGTGATAGAACCGGCCGTTGTTGAAGCCCAGCACACCGCTGATGTCGCGG
>CAZBLQ010000156.1:0-8345 GCA_964492635.1 uncultured Oleiharenicola sp. | reverse complement strand
CAGGACGCCGCCCGCAACGCCATGGCCCACGGCCTCAAGGAGGTCCAGATTCGCGTCAGTGGTCCCGGCCTCGGTCGCGACTCCGCCATCCGCGGTCTTCAGGCCATCGGCCTCGAGATCTCCTCCATCATCGACGTCACCCCGGTGCCCCATAACGGCTGCCGTCCGCGCAAGCGCCGTCGCGTCTAATCCGACTCCAACCGCCAACTATTTTCCACCATGGCTCGTTACACAGGACCATCCACCCGCATCAGCCGTCGCTTCGGCCAGTACATCATCGGTTCGCCGAAGGTGCTTGAGCGCCGCAATTTTCCGCCCGGACAGCACGGCCCGAAGTCGCGACGCAAGCTTTCCGAATACGCCGTCGGCCTCGCCGAGAAGCAGAAGCTCCGCTTCATCTACGGCCTGCTGGAGCGCCAGTTTCGCCGTACCTTCGCCATCGCCAAGAAGGAGCGCGGCGTCACCGGTGAGCGCTTCCTGCAGCTCCTCGAGACCCGCCTCGACAGCGTCGTCTACCTGCTCGGTTTCGCGAAGAGCCGCGCAGCCGCCCGCCAGCTCGTCAATCACGGTCACGTCCGGGTCAACGGCCGCAAGGTCGATATCGCCAGCTACTCCGTGCTGCAGGGCGACGAGGTCGAGATGAAGGCCGTCAATTCCTCCCGCCAGCTCGCCACCCGCGCCATTGAGGAAAACCGCGCCCGCGTTGTCCCCGGCTGGCTCACGCGCAACGACGAAGCCCTCAAGGGCACCGTCACGCGCCTGCCCACCCGCGACGAGATGGAGCCCTCCATCAACGAGCAGCTCATCGTCGAGTACTACTCGCGCTTCTAAGCCCGGTTTCCGCCGGTTCGCCGCCACCTTATTCCTGCCAACATACAACTCACCCATCCCATGCCCAAGCGTCTCGGAAAGTTCGAAATTCCCTCCAAGCTCACCAAGATCGAGGAGGGCGCCACCACCACCTACGCCAAGTTCATCGCCGAGCCCTTTGAGGCCGGCTACGGCCACACCGTCGGCAACTCCCTCCGCCGCGTCCTCCTCAGCTCCATCGAGGGCAGTGCCATCAGCTCGATCAAGATCGACAGCGTGAACCACGAGTTCCAGAGCATCGACGGCGTGGTCGAGGATGTCACCGACATCGTCCTCAACCTGAAGAAAATCCTCATCGTCTCCGAGAAGCGCGAGCCCGTGAAGCTGCACCTCAAGGTCAGCCGCGAGGGCGCCGTCACCGCCGCCGACATCCAGGCCGACGCCAACATCAAGATCGTCAACCCCGACCAGGTCATCTGCACCCTCGACACCAAGCGCGCCTTCGAGGCCGAGATCGAGATCAAGACCGGCCGCGGTTACTGCCCCGGCGAAAACAACAAGAAGGAGGAGCAGGCCATCGGCGTCATTCCGATCGACTCGCTCTTCTCTCCGGTCCGCCTCGTCCGCTACGCCGTGGAGAACACCCGTGTCGGCCAGATCACCGATTACGACAAGCTCGTCCTCGAAGTCTGGACCGACGGCCGGATCACGCCCGACGACGCCCTCAAGCAGTCCGCCTCCATCCTCAAGCACCACCTCGACGTGTTCGACCGCGTTTCGCAGGAGTCCTACGAGTTCGAGAGCCAGGCCGCCGAGGTTTCCGAGGAGCAGAACAAGCTCCGCAAGCTCCTCAACATGTCGGTTAACGAGATCGAGCTGTCGGTCCGTGCCGCCAACTGCCTCAACAACGCCAACATCACCACGGTCGGCGAACTGGCGATGAAGACCGAGCAGGAGATGCTCAAATACCGCAATTTCGGCAAGAAGTCCCTCAACGAGATCAAGGAAAAGCTCGAAGCCCTCGGCCTGTCACTGGGCATGAAGTTCGACGAGCGTCTCCTCGACACGAAGAAGGAAGCCTAAGCAGATTTTCGATATTGGATTCCGGATTTTAGATTGCCGCGGCAGTCGGAAATCCCGGTCGAAAATCGAGAATGAAAAATTCAACATCAACCTGGCTCTCGCGCCGTCCGCTGCCGCCCAACGCTGCGACCGGATTGCCGATCGGGAACCGCCCATAACCAAACCCAATGCGTCACAACAAACATCATGCCTCCCTGGGCGTGACCCGCGAACACCGCGAGTCCATGCTCTCCAACATGGGCGCGTCCCTCATCAGGCACGGGCGCATCCAGACCACGCTCACGAAGGCCAGGGCCCTCCGCCCCTTCATCGAGAAGCTCATCACCAAGGCCAAGAAGGCTGCGGCCGCTTCCGAAAAGAAGGATGCCATCCATCTCCGGCGCATGGCGCTCAAGGACGTGCGCGACGAATCCGCCATCACCCTTCTTTTCAACGAGAAGGTGAAACAGTTCGAGAAGCGTCCCGGCGGCTACACCCGCATCTACAAGCTCGGTCCGCAGCGCATTGGCGACGCCGCCGAGATGGCCCTCATCGAGTTCGTGGCGGCCGAAGACACCGGTTACACCAAGTCCCGCGGCAAAAAGAAAGGCGTGAAGAAAGCCAAGGCCGCACCCGCGGCTGAAGCTGCTCCTGCCACTGAGGCCTCCAAAGTCGACGAGCCCAAGGGTTGATCAGGGTGGGGCGCGTTATCCTTGGCGCGCCTTTAATCGCGGCACTCGCAACGCGCCATCCGCAAGGACGGCGCGTTTTTATTTCCACTTGGCGTTTGTGCCGCTTCATGTGAGATTCCGCCGTGGTCACGCCGCCTGATTTTACACTGGATGTCGTCCTCTATGGACTGCTGGTGTTGGGCTTGTTCGGCTTTCTGTGGTTTTATTATGACCGGCGGGACCGAGCGTTCTACGACGCCGTGCGCCGCAAGATAACCTTTCACTGCATTCGCTGCGACCACCTCTACACGGAAAAAGCCGGCACTGACACGGCCAAGTGTCCCAAATGCGGCCACCCAAACACCCGGTTGAAATTCTGACCGGTCAGTGTGAGGAAACCCAACGCCTTCCGCTTTCGCTCACGCTTGTCCTGCTGGGGCTGGGAGTCGTGCTGTTTGCCGGGGGCACCAAGCTGGTCCTGATCGAGCGCTACGGCACGGACCAGTCCTACGCCGATCAATGGGTGGCGGAAGGGATGTATCTGCTGCGCGGCCCGCTCTATTATCAGGTGGATTTCACGCAGATCATTTCTCCGCACGGCGGGCACCGGCCGGGTCTGGCACGGCTATTTGTGGTGTGTCCCCTCAACCTGTCCTTGTCCGCCCCGGTAATTTTTTTTAGATTCTAATTCCATCCCCATCCCATGCTCCGGAAATCCACGCTGTTCCTCCTCCTGTTTTGCGCGATCATTCTCGGCGGTCTCCACGCCACCCCGGTCGTTTCGCCCTTTCAGGCGATGCTTGACCGGTACTACGAGGACTATCTCGCCCTGTTTCCCATTGATGCTGCATTCTCAGGCGACAACGACCCGCGCTACGAGTCGGTCTGGCCCGACGACATCAGCCCGGAGTATCGGGCCAAGGTTGCAGCCATGTGCGACAAATATCTCGATGCACTTGCCCAGTTCGACCGTGCCACGTTGTCGCCGACCGACCAGCTCAGTTACGACACCTTGAAATGGAGTCTCGCGCTCCGCCGCGAAGGCACGAGGCAGATTTTCGCCCTCCTGCCGGTCAACCAGTTCGGCTGTCCGACCCTCGAGTTCGCCCAGATGGGCTCGGGCAAAAGTGTGCATCCGTTCAAAACGGCGCAGGATTTCCGCAATTTCATCAGCCGGGCCAAAGGCTTCAGCCAATGGGTGGATTCGGCCGTCGCCAACATGCGCGAGGGGGTGGCCAAGGGCATAGTCCAGCCGCGCATACTGATGGAACGGGTGCTGCCGCAACTGGAGCCGCTGATGGCTGACGACGCCGAGAAAAATATATTCTTCGGCCCGTTACAAATGCTGCCAGGGGACCTTGCGCCGGCCGACAAGGATCGCCTTGCGGACGAATACCGCGCCGCGATTCGCGGGATCATCATTCCCGCCTACGGCCGGCTCCATGACTTTATCAAGGACGAGTATCTGCCGCAGTGCCGCGACACCGCAGGCATTGGCCCGCTCCCTGGCGGCAAGGAAGCCTATGCCTACTCCGTGCGTCTTCAGACGACCACCGACTTGTCACCGGAGGAGATTCATGACATCGGCCTGCGGGAGGTCATCCGCATCCGTGGAGAAATGGACCAGGTGCAGGCCAAGGTGGGCTTCAAAGGCACCCTGACGGAGTTTCTTGACTACATTGCCACCGACCCGCAATTCGCACCCTACCGGACCGACGAAGAGGTGCTCAACGGCTATCGGGCGATCGAGGCCCGGGTGATGGCGGCAGTGCCGGGATTTTTCGCCCACCTCCCGCGGACGAAGTTCGAGGTTCGTGCCACCGAGAAGTTTCGCGCGGCTTCGGCTTCGGCCGAATACAACTCCGGCGCCGCCGACGGCTCACGCCCGGGGGTCTTCTATGTGCCCATCCTCATTCCCCAGGCCTTCCGCACCACGCGCATGGAGGACCTTTTTCTACACGAGGCAATCCCCGGGCATCATTTCCAGCTTTCCCTTACCATTGAGAATGCCGGACTGCCGCGATTCCGTCGGTTTGACGGCAACAACGCCTACGTCGAAGGCTGGGCGCTCTATTGTGAAAGCATTGGCAAGGAACTCGGCATGTATGCCGATCCCTACCAGTATCTCGGCATGCTTTTGGGTGACATGCACCGGGCCGTCCGGCTCGTGGTTGACACCGGCTTGCATTCGAAGGGCTGGACGCGCGAACAGGCCCTGCGGTATGGCGCGGAGGCCGAGGGCGGCACGCCGGACGCGCAAGTGGCCGAGATCGAGCGCTACATGGCCTGGCCGGGCCAGGCCCTTGGCTACAAAATAGGCCAGTTGAAAATCCGCGAGCTGCGCAGCCTAGCCGAGAAACAGCTGGGCGCGAAGTTCGACATCCGCTCGTTCCATGACGAGGTTCTGATGGAAGGCGCCCTGCCACTCGCCGTGCTGGAGACTCGCCTCAAGGCTTGGATCACAGCATCGGCCGTCAAATAAGATGCACGGCGCCCCCGTCAAGGTCATGATTGGGGTTGATTCGGGCGCGTCGTTTGCCCCATAACTTCGCATGGCACAGACCATCGCCGTCCTTGATTTCGGCTCCCAGTACACGCAGGTCATCGCGCGCCGCATTCGCGAGTGCCAGGTTTACTCGAAGATTTACCACTTCTCCACGCCGGCCGAGACGCTCCGGCAGGAAGGCGTGATCGGGATCATCCTCTCGGGTGGCCCGAGCAGCGTGTTCTCAAAAGACGCCCCGATCCCTGACCGGGGCATCTTTGAGCTCGGCGTGCCGGTGCTCGGCGTGTGTTATGGCATCCAGCTGATGGGGCATTTGCTCAACGGCAAGGTCTCCCGGAGTTCGCACCGGGAATACGGCCACGGGACGCTGGCTGTGCGGAAACCCGGCCGGCTTTTCGCCGGGCTCCCGCGGAAATTGCGCGTCTGGAATTCCCACGGCGACCGCCTGATCAAGCTTCCGCCGGGCTTCGCGCCCATCGGCACAACGGAAAACTCGGAATACGCGGCCATCGAGGACCGCCGGCGCAATTTCTACGGCATCCAGTTTCATCCCGAGGTGTTTCATACGCAGCGCGGCATAGAGGTTTACAAAAACTTCCTCTTCGGAGTCTGCGGTGCGAAGCGGAACTGGACGATGCGCAACTTCATCGACCACACCGTGCAAGATATTCGCGCCACGGTGGGCCAGGGCCGGGTCATCCTCGGCCTGTCCGGCGGCGTGGACTCGTCCGTGGCCGCGGCCCTCATCCACCGGGCCATCGGCCGGCAGCTCACCTGCGTCTTCGTCGACAACGGCCTGCTGCGCAAGGGTGAGCGCGCGGTGGTGGAAGCCCTCTACAAAAAACATTTCCACATCGATGTCCGCGTCGTGGACGCCGCCAATCTCTTCCTGTCGCGCCTCCGCGGAATCAACGAGCCGGAGCAGAAGCGCAAGATCATCGGCCGGACCTTCATCGAGGTTTTTGAGAAATCCCTTAAAACCATCGGCCATGCCGAATTTCTGGCACAGGGCACCCTGTATCCCGATGTCATCGAGTCGGTCGCCATCGGCAACAATCCCGCGGCGCTCATCAAGACCCATCACAATGTCGGCGGCCTGCCCGAGCGCATGAAACTCAAGCTCCTCGAGCCGTTGCGCGAACTCTTCAAGGACGAGGTGCGGGTCGTCGGCGCCAAACTCGGCCTGCCCCGCGAGGTCGTCTGGCGCCAGCCATTCCCGGGCCCGGGCCTGGGGGTGCGCGTGATGGGGGAAATTTCCCGCGACAAACTCGACATTCTCCGGGAGGCTGACGCCATCCTGCAGGAGGAGATGATGGCCTCGGGGCTTTATTGGAAAGTCTGGCAGTCCTTCTGCGTGTTCCTGCCCGTCAAGTCGGTGGGCGTGGTCGGCGACGAGCGCAACTATACCTGGGTCATCGGGGTGCGGGTGGTGGAGAGCGTCGACGCCATGACGGCCGACTGGGCGCGCCTGCCCTACGGTCTGCTGCAGAAGATTTCCAGCCGCATCACCAACGAGGTGAGGGGCGTCAGCCGCGTGGTGCTGGACATCAGTTCCAAGCCACCCGCCACCATCGAGTGGGAGTGAATACTGCCCCAAGACCCGCAACTTGCTGCGGGGTTACCCAAGTGAGATTGGGACGCCGCCCGGCCCGCCTCGGGCCGACAGGCTTGGGCAAGGCGCAGGTACTCTGCTGGACACCAAAGTCGTGGCTTGCCCCGGAGAGTGGCGCGGGCGAAGGTGCAGCGTTCAATTTCCCATTGCGAACCACGGCACCGGCCCCAATCTTCCGTGTCTCTCACCCCACGTATGAAAGCCCGATTGCCCCTCGTTTTAGCCGCCCTCGTCCCGCTTGCCCTCAATCCGCTCCACGCCGAGACCACCGAGCAATGGATTGCCAAAGCCCGCGCCTATCTGGGCAGCGAGAGCGATTTGAATGCCGTAACCACCATTCACTTCTTCGGCAAACTGGAGGGCACCCAGAAGGTGCCGGCGCCGGATGACAAGACCAAGATGATTGACCAGCAGGTCAGCTTGCCAACCGAGATAATTTTTCAGAAGCCCTACGAGCAGCTGATGACCCTGACCAGACCGGATTCCACCATCATAACGGCACTTGATGGCTATGACGGCTGGTCGAAAACTTTCAACGCCAAGGACCCGAAGCAATGGCGGTTCACGTTGCTTACGGCCCAGGAGGTCAAGCAATTGCGGGCCAACACCTGGGAGAATCTCTTTTTCTATGCGGGCATCGAGAAAAAGGGCGGTCGCGTGGAGCTGGTGGGCGACGTTATGGTGGACGGGGCGGCCTGCGGGAAACTCTCGTTCATCCATGCCGGCAACATCATTTTCCAGCGCTATTTCGAAAAGACCACCGGCCGGCTGATCAAGACGGAGACAGATAACGGCGGTGAAATCCGTGAAGAAGGCGAGCTGATCGTCAATGGCATCCGGTTTCCCAGGAAAGTCATCAACAAGGGGCCCAACGGACAGATTACGGCCATTGTCATCGACAAAGTGGTGCTGAATGAGAATCTGCCGGCGAGCGAGTTTATCGTGCCGGCGATGCAGGCAAACTAGGGCTGGCTGACCCCCGCTTTACTTTTTCTACCGGCGGCCTCGCGCCGGCCTTATGACCGCGGCTGGCGGGCAAGGCTGGAGGCTTTCCTTTGCAACGGGCCTGATTTCTGCTCTTTTGCTTCTTTCCTTACCCTACCATGCAAAATACCGCCCTCCTGAAAATCGACGACAAAGAATTCCCGCTCCCGGTGATCATCGGCAGTGAGGGTGAGCGGGCGATTGACACCCGCAATCTGCGCAAGGACACCGGCTTGATCTGCTATGACCAGGGCTACGGCAATACCGGTTCCTGTGAGAGTGCCATCACTTATCTCGATGGGGACAACGGCGTTCTCCGTCACCGCGGCTATCCCATCGAACAGCTCGCGCTCTACTCGGACTACGTTGAGACCGCCTACCTCGTCATCTACGGCGAATTGCCGAATCTGAAACAACGCAAGACCTTCAGCCAGCTCCTGCGCCAGAACGCGGCGATTGGAACCCAGATGCAGCGGATCTTCGATGGCTTCCCGGAAAACGCGCCCCCGATGGGCATGCTCACCTCGATCGTGAGTTCGCTGGCGGCGTACTATCCCGATTTTGCCACCAACAACTTCGAGGAGGATCTCAAGACTTTCGACCTGGCCGCCCCCATGACCATCTCGAAGATCCGCACCATCGTGGCGATGATCTATCGCTACCGCCACGGTCTGCCGTTCATCCATCCGCGCGACCTGCC
>CAZBLQ010000155.1:0-8647 GCA_964492635.1 uncultured Oleiharenicola sp. | reverse complement strand
CGTATTGGAGGCCGATCTCGCGGCCGACGTTGGCGGCGGTCTCGGCGCGCTTGAAAAGTTTTTCCAGGCCGCCGTGGTAGGCGGCCGGCTCACTCATCAACCGCACCCCGTCGTTGAAGCGCAGTTCCTGCTCGATGATCACTGCGTGACGGGCCGCCTCCTCGGGGGTGAAAAGTTCGGCGAGCATCGAGCGCGTCATCGGCAGCAGCCGGTAGCGGATGCCAGTGACCCGGTCGGTCGGATGCAGCAGCGGCCGGAAGCGGTCACCGGATTCGTTGATGAGAAAACCCGCCACGACACCGTCCGGCATGGCGTGGGCGGTGAAATCGGCACGCATGCGGACCAGCAGACGGTCGAGACGGGCGGCCCGTGCAGTTTCGCCTGCGCGGCGGCTCACTCCGGCCAGTTGGCGGAAAGTGTGGTAGGCAAGTCCGACGGTCCAGGCGCTGACCATGCGCGTGCGCATCGCGGGGTCGGCCGGCTGGAGCGTGTCGTCCCAGTCGCCGTCGCCGTAGTTGACCAGGGCCGTGCCGGGGAGGAAGCGCGCCTCGCAATGGGCGATGACGCGGTCACAGTGGGCCCAGAAGGATTCGGCGGGACCCGTGGGGGTGAAGTGTTCGGGGTCGGTGTAGCCGAGGGTGACCTCGAGGAAGCCGAGATCGTTGCTTGCCTCGACGTAATCGCAGAGCGCCTTGACGGGCCAGAAGCAGACGTCGCCATGGCTGTGGGTTTGCTGGATGAAGCGATAGGGCGCGAACATGAACCACTGGGGCCAGCAACCGGCGACGGCCGGGTCCTTGGGATTGTTGGAGTATTGCTGCTCGAAGACGGCGGCAAGGATGCGGCGGACGGTGGAAAACTCTCCGGCGGCTAGAAGCCATTCGACCGAGCCCTGGCAGACGTCGCGCACGCCCCAGGCGGCGCCACCGTATTGTTCAAGGCCGTGCGGCGCGGTGAAGTGGATGGCGGCGTTGTGGGTAAACCATGGCAGCACCTCGTTGAGGCGCGCCACCCCGGGATCAGCGCCGGCCAGAAGCCGCAGCGGTGCAGCGGGCGGGCGGGCACCCGGCCGGCCCGAAGCATATTCGGCCCGCGCGGCCGCCACCGCCGCCGGCAGAGCGGAGGCGCCGGCATGGGTGCCGAGCATGATTACGCCGCAGCGCATGACGGGCAGAGTGCTCAAAGTCGCATAGGGCCCGCCGCGTTCGGCGCCGTCGGCGTAGAGCAGGCCGTCGCCGCCCAATCCCGCCAGTGCACCGGCATCGGCCAGGGCGAGAGCGAAGCACGCCCCGGGCTGGTGTTGCCCCATCAGACTCCCGGCGTTTGGTTGCAAACCGATCCAACCCGCCTCGGCCAGCACCTCGGCTTCACCGGCATGCTCAAACTCGGTTGAACCCAGCACCAACTGGTGGGTGACGAGAAATTCGCAGGGCGCGCCCGCCACCACCTGCAGTTCCAGGAACGAGGCGGAAAGTTTCTGGGCACACCAGACGCGCGCCTCGATGATGTCGCCGGCAAACTTGTAGATCCAACGCACTTCCCCGGGGCTGAGGACAAACGCGGACGGAATACCGAGTTGGCGCCATTCGCCGCCAAGGCTGCCGCCGCAACGCAGAAAGACCCGCTGGCCGGACGCGCGGACGACGTTGAGCGCGTTGCGCACCACCGACAGCAATCGGGTGAGGCTCGGGTTGCCAAGATAAGCCTGCGCACCGAAAATTCCCGCGGCGTAGCAGGTGAGCCCGAATTGCGCGTCGTCGATCCATTGCGCAGTGCCGCTGCGAAGGATGTGCCCGTGCGGCCGGGCGATGCCGGCTTCCTTGTCGCGGGCGACGACATGGGTGTCCGCGCCGTGAAAAAACGAATGCAGCCGGCCGGCGGAGTCGCGCTCCTCATGGCGGCGTTCCCCGGGAAACCAGCTGTTCCACTCAGTCTCGGTTGGCGGGTCACCATGTTGCCAGTTGGTGCGAAGGAAGACGGAACTGGCGCTAAGCGCCGTCGCGGGCGATGGCGGCGGGGCAGGCCGGCACCAACCGGCGGGCAGGATTTCGTGCAGCACGGCAAGGTCGGCGGGACCGGAGGCGGTGGGATGGTTTTCCAGAAACCGGGCGACGAAGACGAACTCCGTGGTGGCGCCGGGCGCCAGGTCGCAGGCATGGCTTTGCAGGCCGCCTAGGGCGAATTCGTATTGCAGGCGCCGGGAGGGCAGCGCGGGCAGGCGGACCGCGGCGGGTTTACCGGTCAGCCGGTAGTCAGCGCCGAAAAACTGCGTGCCGTCGGTGCAGAATTCCGCCGCCCCGTCCGCGCAGGCGAGGGCAAGCCACGGGAATCGGCCTCCCTTCATCGGCTGGTTCTGTCGGGCAAGGATGACCCAGCCGAGCCTGTCATCGCGCACGGGCAGGAGGTCAATGTATTGGGAAGTGTAGGCCTCGTTGTTGCGCACCGCGCACTCGTCGGCGAGGCCGAGATCCTGCGCGTGCAGGACATCGACGCGGCGGGTTGGGCCGGTGGCATTGCGCACGCTCACGTGCCAGGCCCAGGCCGGGTATTGCGGGTGCAATTGCAGGACCGTGGTGCAGACGAGGCCGGCGGCGGTCGTGGTCCAGGTTGCGGCGGCCGGGCCGGTACGGGCAAAGGCCACCGTCGGACCGATGAGTGGCGCCCAATCACTTTGCCCGGCGGGAGTCTGCCAGCGCAGGAGCAGCCGGAACAGGCCGTCCTCGGCGGGGCCCGGCAGGAGCTGGTTGATCAAGGTGTCTTGGTGGCGCAGGGCGAAAAGCGCGCCAGTCGGCAGCAGTTGCGCCCGCAGACCGCCGGGTGAGGAAAGTTCCATCAGTCCGAAATCAGCGGTGGCCGGTATTTTCAGCGGCAAGGCAGTGAGCAGGCTGTCGCCCATGAGGTTGATGCTTTCGGGAGAAAGATTGAGGCGCATCAGGCGCCCGGGAGGGATGGTCGGAAGAGAAAAAGTGTCCGGGCCGGCGCGTGCACGGTCGCACCTGTTTCCCAGTCCACCGGCCGGACACGACCGGTGGACAGGGAAAAACAGGCAGACAGCGCCGGGTTCGGACCGGCGCCCTCTGGAGGAGGATTCAGCTTAGAACTCGACGCGCGCCGTGAGGGTTACCTTCCGCGACGGGATGAAGTTGTAGTCCATCGCCTGGCTGCCGTTGTAGCTCTGGAACACCAGCGTCTTGTTTCCGAACAGATTGTCCACGTTGAGCTGGAGCCGACAATGGAGCCTGTGATCGAGGGCGTTAAGCGTTTTCGAATAGCCCACGAGCAGTGATTCCGTGGTGTAAGCCGTCGTCTTGTTCACCTGGTCGATCTGCCGCGCGCCTGTTTGGGTCGCACCGAAACCGAGGTCGAGACCCTTGAGGGTGTCGTCTGTGAAGCTATACGTCGCGAAGGCATTCCACATATGATCCACCACACCCGCCGCGAGGGTGGGTACCGCCCAGATCGCATAGTTGCGCTGGGCGTTGGCGATGTCCGTTGCCAGAGCCTGACTGCCTTGGTTGGCAGGGCCGGCCACCAGCTGCCACTCGGCCAGGTGCTGATTGAAATAGGCGAGGCCATCCACTCCGTCGTTGGTCCGTTGGCCCTTGGGAGCGGCATAGTGCACCTGCAGACGAATGTTCTTGGTCGGATTTGCGACCATCTCGAACTCGAAACCGGTGTACTTCACATCGTAAGTGGTGGTGTATTGCATTTGCGCGGTGCTGCCATTTATCGTGCCTGCGGGCCCGATGTCGCGCGCCGTGCCGCCGGCCTGCAAGTAGTGATTCCAAAAATTCTGGAATCCTGGTTCATCGCCACCGATGACATCCGTCGCGGTGTCCTTATACCACGTGGCTGAGGCATAATACTTGCCATCCTTCGTGGAGACACGCAGTCCGGCATTCTGGCCTTTGCCAAATGACGCCCCGCGCAACTGGCCGAACAGGCTGGGGGCCAGGCCACCGGCGGCCGGCTGGTAGTTGTCGGAAACATTCACGAAGGCACCGAGCCAGTCCGTGATGTACCCGATGGCACCGACCGAGTAGGTGTTGCCCGCTCCGCTCCCGTCCACGGGAGTGTTGCCGGTGCCACGTATGCCGACCTTGCTGACGTCGTAGGAATCGCGCCGGATGCCCAGGGTCATGTTCAGGCGGTCATCCCAGAGGCGGGTCTGCGAAAAAGCGCCGCCGTATTTGATGGTCTGCTTCGAATTGAAGTCGTACCAGTTGAACGGCATCGCGTTGTAGATGACATTGGAGGGCACGTTAAAGGCCGCCTGCGGTTTGTCCCAATACACCCGTCCCCAGACCATGTCCTGGGTCCAGTTGTTGGCGGTCCAGTTAACCTGGGTCGGGTCGTTGCCAATCCAGTCGGCGTTGTACTGACGCGCATCATACTCGGTAACCTGTTCGCCCGCGGACACGCTGAACACCTGCTTCAACGGGACATTAAACACGGTCGTATCGAAATGATACGAGAACTGGCCGCGGACTTCATTCACCCAGTGGTCCTGCACCTGTTTATCGAGGAAGTAATCGGAGTACAGTTTGCCGAAGTTCGGATTGGCCGCACCGCCGGGCAGTTGTTTGTTGAGGTCGTACTGCGCGTTGTTCGCGCCTTCGAAGTTGATCGAGTAGGCGTTGTCAACATAGCGGTATCCCGAAACCTCGAAATCCATGTTCTCATTTATCCTCTGATCATAGGTCAGCGTCATGTTGAGATCTTGGGGCTTCACATAACCATCGCTCGGGGAAACCGTAAAATCCCGGCTCGGCAACGCCATGATGGCCGTGCCTCCGGTCGGGGCGTAGTTGAAGGATTGCGGTCTCAGGTAGGCGCCCCAGGCAATGTTGTTCGTGCCCATGGATTTCACGCCACCAGCCCAGTTCACCACTGCGCCGGAGCCGGCGACCAGGACATTATAAGGGTTCAGGCCCCAGTCCGACATTCCCGTCACGCCAGGCGCACCGGGTGTGTTTTGCGGGTTGGCTCCTTGATTGGCTATGGCAGCTCCAAAAGTGGCGGCGCTGGTATGACCGTCCCAGAGGGAGGCATTGTCCTGGTAGGTCGCGCCGTAGATCGCCTTCTTCTCCTTCCAGCCTTCGATCTCAAGGCGCAGATGTGAATTGTCGTTGTTGAACTTGAAGGTGGCGGCGAGATCGGCACCCAGTTTCTTGTTATAGTCGCCGTCTCTCCATCCCTTCTCGTCCGCCATCACGGCATTCACCCGGAGGGCGAGATTGCCCACGTGCTCGTTCACGTCGACCGTGCCCCGGTAACCGCCGTAACTGTCGAGACTGAGATCGAGATCGCTGAATCTCTTGTCGAACCGCGCCGTCTTCGTGTAGGTGCTCATCGCGCCACCGATGTCGCCGATGCCGAACAGAATGGAGTTCGGACCCTGGTCGAACTCGACGCGATCGACATTGTAGGTGTCCGCGATCACGAAGAGCGGGAAGTAATTCTTCGTCGGCGGATTGCCGCCTTGCACATGAGAGTCACCCCGGGTGCTGACCGACCAGAAGTTGAACACTCCACCACCCGAGCCGCCGCTGAACCCACTGCGGTCGGAGGTCGGAACGGAGTTGAGCGACCACTTCAGGACGTCATTCACATTGGTCAAGGCCAGGTCGTTGATGAACTGCCCGGTGACCGACGACATCGGGGCCGGGGTCACCCGGATGGGCGAATTTTGACGGCCACCGGCCAGGGAGTCGACGGCGATGTAGCCGTTGTCCTTGTCGGTGTTGACGACAAACGTGTCTAGCAGGAGCGTCTTTTCAGCCGTTTCCACGGCCGGGGGGGCCGTGACGGACTGGGCCATTAGCGAGGCCGTGGAAGCCAGCGCCAACGCGACTAGTTGGTGGGTGTATGTTTTCATTTTGGGTTGTTTGCTCTGACTGGGGAGCGGTTTACTTGGGTTTGGTGGTTGACGGAAAAGAGGGGGAGGAGCGGTGAGGATGCGGCCGGCGAAAATCAGGGACCGGGGGCGGAGGTTCATGAGCTACTGGAGGTGGACAGTGCCGAGCCGGTAAACCCCGGCGCGCAACGGCACCCAGGACCAGTTGAGCTTGATTATGGCCTCCCATTCATGGGTGCTCTCGGAGACGGCCGCGGCGGTCAGGCCGAAATCCAAACCGGATTTCGGGGCCAGGCCGATGCTGGACCATGGAATCGAGGCTTCGACCGTGTAGCCGTGGTCCGTCGGGGTGATGTTCGCCGCGTTGGCGGCATTTTTAAAGAGCTCCTGTGCGCCGACACCGAGGCGGTAGGCGAACTTGTAATCCTTTGAGCCGGTCCAACTGAAACCATCGCCAGCCGGGTTGATGAAAAGTTCGACGGCGCGGTTGCGCTCCACCGGCACGGAGTAAGCTGACGGTGTGTCGGTGACCTGCGCATGGAAGTACAGGGCGTCTTGGTCCCACGTCAGGGCAAAGCGAAACTCAAGCGGGGCGTCTCCCGGCCGGATATCAGCATCCGAGTCCTTGAACTCCAATCCCGCCACGGTCTGCCAGTCCCACTGCTCGCTGGGCAGGGTGTTGGCGATTACCAGGGCCTGGCGCGCCGGAGCCAGCGGCTTGGCGCCGGCGAGTTCCCGCTGCGCGACGATCGAGGTGTCCGGGCCAAAAGGAGCCTCGCCGAATTCGCTGATGGCTCCGCGCCCATGCTGCACGAGCGGGTCCGACTGGAATGCCTGCCGCACGCAGTCATGGATGAGCAGATTGGCGACTGTGATAACGCAGGCGGCGGCGGTTTCCGGCGTGGCGGGTGGAGCGGTCAACACGGCCAGTGCTTCCCTGGGGAACTGGTCGAGCTGCAGGATGGGCAGCAGCGGGCTGGCGGGAACGATGCCCTTATCGGTGAAACTGACGTAAGCAAGCTGGCTGGCCGAAGCCCCGGAGAGTATCGAGCGTTCATCAAGCCAGAGGCCGGGTAGCAGGGCGCCCGCTACATCGGCCGGAGCCAGCACATGGACCGGACCCAGGGGCAGCGTGGCGCGGCTGAGCTTGAGCCAATCCGTCGCCGGCCTGGCGCCGCTCGCGATTTGCAGGAAAACCGCCAGACGGGAGGCAGCGCCGAGTTCAAGGGCGGCCGTGGGCAGTCGGCTCCAGTCAATGCCACCGAGCAGACGGGTCGCCTCGGCTTCCAGTGCGGGCACGGATTGACGCAAGGCAATAAGGCTCGCCGCATATTGGGCGTCCGGCGGAACGGAGACTGTTGTCAGCAGGGTGTGCGCCGCGGCGACCAGATCATTGCCGGTGACCAGGCCGAGCTGTTGTGCGGCGATGAGGGCGGTCAATTGCAGGCCGGGGCCGGCGGGCTGGGATTGCAGGGTGAGCCACGCATTCCTGGCGAGGGAAAGCAGTCCGGTCTGTTGTCCGAGATCGAGCTCGCGCGCGTAGTCGAGAAAACCGGCTTTGCTGAGGGAAAGCTTGGCTTCGGGAGCCTGCATGAAGAGGCGGTTGATGAGTCCCGTGCGGAAATTCTCGGCCTGCACCATCGAGATGCCGACATCGATGCCAATCACGTCCTCATTAACCCAGCCCGTGTTCGGGTTGAACGCGTCGACGAAGCCGTATCGCTGCCAGAGGCGGTCCCCATAGGTCAGCCGCATCTGGCGAAGCACATCGAGGGTCTCGATCGGCGCAAAGGGCAGGGATCCGGCCGCGGCACACGGCACCAGCGTGCCATCCAAAGAATTGTACCGGGTCGTTCGCGGCGGACCGCCCCACGCCTTATACCCGGTGGCTGAATCCGAGGCGGTCAGGCCCCACAGGGTTCCGCTCCAGGCGGGGAATTCGGAACGGAGATCCAGGCTGAACTGGCGCTGGGCGAGCGTTGCCAGGCGGGTGTTGTGGAAATAGTCGGCAAAGGCGTCCCGGCGGCCCCGCAGGTCGACGAAGGCCAGCGGGAACTGATTCACGAATAATGGCGGCTCCTGCAAATAGACGTAGTTGTTGTAGCGGCCGATGGTGCGGCGCTGCCAGCTCTGCCAGTAGCCGGCTTCCAGCGGATGCTTGGAGACGCCCAGCGCCAGAAAACTCATGAGCAGATGCTCCGAATAAACGTTCCAGCGATAGCGCGAGAACCCCGTTTCGTCATGCCAGCTGAGGGCAATCAGCTGCCCGCCGTTGCGGAACCAGTTCCAGTCGACGTCGTCCAGCAACTGGTTCACCAGGGCCGTGATCTCCGGGTCGGAGAAATACTCGCGGGCGACGATGGCCCCGGCATAGAGCAGACTGGAGTCGATGGAGGACAACTCACACTGCCAGGCCCGGGCGCCGGTATCCATCTCCATGAAATGGTAGAAAAATCCGTGGGGCCGCGCCACCTTCGAGACGAGGAAGCGGAGCATCGTCCGCAGATGCTTGACGGCTTCAGTGCGCGGGACCCAGCCGCGCTCGGTGGCGATCACCCAGGTGGTGAACGCGAAACCCGACGCCGCAATGCTGGCCTTGCCCTGGCTGGCGGAGCCGTCCGCGCGCGCTCGATCCCGCACCAGGCCGGTCCGGGGATGCGCCTGCTCGAGGAAGAACTGAAAACCGGTCCGCTCGATTTCGTCGAGCAAACGATCATCGGCCCGGCTAAAGGTAACCGCTTCGCCCGGCTGGACCGAAACGGCATGGAGCGCCGGCACTCCAAGCAGGAG
>CAZBLQ010000154.1:0-8684 GCA_964492635.1 uncultured Oleiharenicola sp. | reverse complement strand
TCCACGCGGTGCTCATGCTCATCGAGTCCTTGCCGACGGGAATCGTGATGCCGAGCGCCGGGCAGAGTTCCATGCCGACGGCGCGCACGGCGGCGTAGAGATCGGCGCCGTCGCCGGGGATGGCGGGCGCGGCCATCCAGTTGGCGGAGAGGTTGACCTTGCCGAGGTCGCCGATCTGGGCGGCGGCGAGATTGGTCAGTGCCTCGCCCACGGCGAGCCGGGCGGAGGCGGCGGCGCTGTTGATCGCGACGGGCGTGCGTTCGCCCATGGCCATGGCTTCGCCGGTGTAGACATCGAACGCGGCGGCGGTGACGGCACAGTCGGCGACGGGCACCTGCCACGGGCCGACCATCTGGTCGCGGCAGATCAGTCCGCCGAGCGTGCGGTCGCCGATGGAGATAAGGAACGTTTTGTCGGCCACCGTCGGGTGCGAGAGCACCCTCCGGACGGCTTCGCCGAGTGAGAGTGAAAATGAAAGTGGACGGAGTGATCGAACCAAGGTGCGATCGGTGCGCGACATCCGCGGGGGTTTGCCGAGGAGAACCTCGAGGGGCAGGTCGATGGGGGTGTTCTTGAAATGAGAGTCCTCGAGAACGAGCTGCTTTTTCTCGGTGGCTTCACCGACGACGGCGAAGGGGCAGCGTTCGCGGACGCAAAGCTGCTTGAACAAGTCGAGGCGCGCGGCGGGCACGGCGAGGACGTAGCGTTCCTGCGACTCATTGCACCAGATCTCGAGCGGGGACATGCCGGGCTCGTCGTTGGGGACGGCGCGGAGCTGGAAGCGCCCGCCACGGCCGGCGTCGTTGACCAGTTCGGGGAGCGCGTTGGAGATGCCGCCGGCGCCGACGTCATGGATGAAGGAAATGGGGTTGTCGTCGCCGAGGGCCCAGCAGCGGTCGATGACCTCCTGGCAGCGGCGTTCCATCTCGGCGTTGTCGCGCTGGACGCTGGCGAAATCGAGATCCTCGTTGCTATGGCCGCTGCCCATGGAGCTGGCCGCGCCGCCGCCGAGTCCGATCAACATCGCGGGCCCGCCGAGGATGATGAGCTGGTCGCCGGGGTTGATGACGCCCTTCTTGATGTGGTCGGCGCGGATATTGCCCAGACCGCCGGCCAGCATAATCGGTTTATGGTAGCCCCGCAGTTCCGTGGACGCTGAACCTGAAGACGTTTTACAGGAGGTAACGGAGGAAACAGAGGACGGGGAAGTTGACTGAGCTTGAGTCACCTTCTCTGTTACCTCTGTGCCCTCCTGTGAAAATGCCTGGGATTTTGCTACAGGCACCTCTTGTTCGTAAGTCCGGAAATATCCGTTGATGTTGGGGCGGCCGAATTCGTTGTTGAAGGCCGCGCCGCCGAGCGGGCCCTCGATCATGATGTCGAGGGCGGAGACGATGCGGCTGGGTTTGCCGTTCTCCTTTTCCCACGGCTGAACCGCACCCGGGAGCTTGAGATTGGAGACAGTGAATCCAGTGAGGCCGGCCTTGGGCTTGGCGCCGCGGCCAGTGGCGCCCTCGTCGCGAATTTCGCCGCCGGAGCCAGTTGAGGCGCCGGGGAACGGCGAGATGGCGGTCGGGTGGTTGTGCGTCTCGACCTTGCAGAGTAGGTGGATGTCCTCGTCGTGCGCGGCGTACTCGTTGGTGCGGGGATCGGTGTAGAAGCGGCCGCCGCGGGTGCCCGCGAGGACGGCGGCGTTGTCCTTGTAGGCGGAGAGGATGCCGTCGCGGTGCAGCTGGTAGGTGTTCTTGATCATCTGGAACAACGAGCGGTCGCGCGTGGTGCCGTCGATTTCCCAGGTGGCGTTGAAGATCTTGTGGCGGCAGTGCTCTGAGTTGGCCTGGGCGAACATCATCAGCTCGATGTCGTGGGGGTCGCGACCGAGGGTGGTGAAGGCCTGGACAAGATAGTCGATCTCATCACCGGCGAGGGCGAGCCCGAGATCCGCGTTGGCGGCAACCAGGGCGGCCCGGCCGGCCTTGAGCACGGGTACGCTGTTCATCGGGCGCGGTGTCTCGTGGCGGAAGAGCACGGCACAGGCGGCGAGGTCGCCGAAGACGACCTGGGTCATCCGGTCGTGCAGCCTGGTCCGCAGGGTGTAAAGCTGGACCGAATCAAGGGGGGAGAAAGGGAAGTGCGTGCCCGGGCCGTCGACGTCGAGCGTGTAAAGAACAACCCGTTCGATTCTTTTCACCGCAGCCAGCCCGCAGATGTGGGCGATGTCAGTGGCTTTGGAGGACCACGGGGAAATGGTGCCGGGGCGGGGAGCGACGATCTGGGCGAGTCCGGTGACTACCGCGGGGGCCCGGCTCGGACCGTAAGTGAGAAGCTTCTCCAGGACGGCGCGGTCCCGTTCGGCAAGCTCCGGGCCGGGGTCCGTGGTCAGTTCACCAGTGGTCTCGACCAGGTGGATGAATTCAGCGCTGAGGGCGCGGACCGGGAGGCCGGTGGCCGTGAGATCCTGCAGGAGCTTCTGGAGGCGGAAAGTGGAGAGGGCAGGTGAGCCGCGAAGGATCAGCATGATTTAAGGCGCGATGTTCACAAAATCACCGGCGCGGTCAAGTGGGCTGAACGGCATCAGGCGGATCCGGGCCCACGGAACTTACGGAACACAAGGGAAAATGGCCTATCCCTCCGTGTTATCCGTGTGTTCTGTGGGCAAAATCCGATCCCTTCAGGGCTATGCCGGAGAAAGCCATTGACGAAACGCCGGCGCTCGGCGGAATGAACGTCTTTAATGCCGTGACGAGCAAAGTTCACCCATCGCCCAGCAAAGAATACTCGGAAGGGCGCAGTGTGACTGGAAAACCAAGCCAGGCGCGGAGCACGGAGCGGGATGCCAGCCGGACAGCCCGACGCCGGGACTTACTCCGAGTTCCCGGCTCCCAGTTCCCCGCTTCTTCACCCCATGAGTGAATTTCTCTCCCACGAATGCGGCATCGCCCTGGTCCGGCTCAAGAAACCGCTGGCCTACTACCAGGAAAAATACGGCACGCCGCTGTGGGGTTTCCAGCAGCTGTTCCTGCTGATGGAGAAGCAGCACAATCGCGGGCAGGACGGCGCGGGCGTGGCCTGCGTGAAATTTGATGTGCCGGCGGGCGAGCCCTACATGTTCCGCGAGCGCAATGTGGAGGCCAACCCGCTTGACAATATTTTCCAGGCGCTGACCGCGCGCTACAACACGCTGGTGGGTGACGGAACCATCCACCCGGAGTTCCCGGACACCGTCAAAAAGAATTTCGACTTCTGTGGCGAGCTGTACCTCGGCCACCTGCGCTACGGCACGTCCGGCGGTTACAACCTGAGTGCCTGCCATCCGTTTTTCCGTCGCAGCTCCTGGCCGACCCGCAATCTGATGCTCGCGGGCAATTTCAACCTGACCAACACGGCGGAGCTGAACGACAGCCTCATCGCCATCGGCCAGCATCCCATCTTTGCCACGGACACACAGGCCATCCTGGAACGCATCGGCTTCTGCCTGGATGACGAGCACGAGCAGATTTATCGCGGCCTGCGGAATGAGGGGCTGCCGGGCGCCGAGATTTCCCGCCGGATCAACGAGGAAATCGACCCCGCCCGCGTGCTCCGCACGGCCTCCGTCAACTGGGACGGCGGCTACGCGCTCGTCGGGGTCCTGGGCAACGGCGACGCCTTTGTGGCGCGCGATCCGTCCGGGATCCGCCCGTGCCACTGGTTTGAGAACGACGAGGTGGTGGCGTTCGCCTCCGAGCGGGCCCCGCTCTGCACCGTGTTCGACCTCAATGCCGCCGATGTTCGCGAGGTCGAGCCGGGCTGCGCCGTGGTCATGAAGCGGACCGGCGCATCCCGCGTCGAACGCATCAAGCCCGCGTTGGCGAAAACGCAATGCACGTTCGAGCGCATCTATTTTTCCCGCGGGAACGACGCCGACATCTACCGCGAGCGCAAGGCCCTCGGTGCGGGCCTCGCCGACCAGCTGTGGGCGGCCATTGGCGGCGACCTCGAAAACAGCGTGTTCAGCTTCATCCCCAACACCGCCGAAGTCGCGTATTTCGGCCTGATGAGCGAGCTGCGCTTCCGCCGCCGCGCGCAGGTGAAACAGACGCTCCTCGACGCCGCCCGGGCCGGCACGATAACCGAGGCGCTGGTGGACGACCTCATCCTGCGCAACTGGCCGAGGGGCGAGAAACTCGTGGCCAAGGACGTGAAGCTCCGCACCTTCATCAGCCAGGAAAAGTCGCGCAACAACCTCGCCTCGCTCGTCTACGATGTCACTTACGGCGTGGTGCAACCCAAGGACCACCTGGTGTGCGTGGACGACTCCATCGTGCGCGGCACCACGCTCCGCCGCTCCATCCTGCGCATCCTGAAACGGCTCAATCCGAAGAAAATCATCATCGCCTCCACGGCGCCACAGATCCGCTACCCCGATTGCTACGGCATCGACATGTCGGAGATCGGCAAGTTTGTCGCCTTCGAGGCCGCCATCACCCTGCTCAAGGAGCGCGGGCAGGTTTCGATCATCGCGGACGTTTATAATCTCTGCCGCGAGGAGTTGAGAAACCCGTCGGCCGAACCGGTCAACCACGTGCGGAAAATCTACGAGCCGTTCACGGCCGAGGAGATTTCCCGGAAAATCACCCAGATCGTCTCGCCGAAGCCCAACGGCTGGCAGGGCGAGATCGAGATCATCTACCAGTCCATCGAGAACCTGCACAAGGCGCTGCCGAACCACACCGGCGACTGGTATTTCACCGGCAAGTATCCCACGCCTGGCGGCTACCGGGTGGTAAACCAGGCCTATGTGAATTATTTCGAGAAACACGAGGGCCGGTCATACTGACCAGAATGACAGAGGTCAGAGGTCAGATGACAGAGGTCAGCCAAAATGTATCGCAACTCTCACATCATGCTGACATCCCTTTGCTTTCTGATCTCTGATTTCTGATTTCTGTCCTCTGCGCATGTCCATTTCCTACGAATCCTCTGGCGTCCGCTACGACCAGCTCGACGCATTCAAGCGGGCCTGCCAGCAGGCGGCGCGCCGGACTGCGGCCGAACTGGCCGCCCACGGCTACAGTGAACCGGCGGCGACCCGCGGTGAAAGCGCCTACCTCATCGAAGCGGAGGATCATTTCCTCGCGCACGTCGAGGAGGGCCTGGGCACGAAGAACCTCGTGGCCGACGCGGTTTACGCCGCCACCGGGAAAACCTTCTACCGGGAGATCGCGATCGATACCGTGGCGACCATCGTCAACGACCTCGTGACGTGCGGGGCGCTCCCGCTGTCCGTCGCCATGCACGCGGCGGTGGGCGATTCCGGCTGGTTTTCCGATGGCAAACGGATGCAGGCGCTCGTCGACGGATGGGCCGAGGGCTGCCGGCGGGCCGGTGCGGTCTGGGGTGGCGGGGAGACGCCAACGCTGCGGGGCATCGTCGAGAAAAATTCCATTGTCCTTGCCGGTTCGGCCATCGGCAAGATCGCCCCGAAATCGCGGCGCATTCTGGGCGACGTGCGCGACGGCGACGCCATCATCTTTCTGGCCTCGACCGGTGTGCAGACCAACGGGCTCAGCCTTTGCCGGCTGATCGCGGCGGAGCTGCCCGAGGGCTATCAGTCACCCATCGGCCACGGTGATTCGCGCACATACGGCGAAGCCCTGCTGGCCGCATCGGCCATCTACGTGAATTTTGTCAGCCGGTGCCAGCAAGCCGGCGTGAAGCTAAACTATGTGGCACATGTCACCGGCCACGGCTGGCGCAAGCTCATGCGGCTCGATGAGCCGTTTGTTTACGAGATCACTGCACCGCGAGAGGCGCCGGCCCTCTTCAAGTTCCTGATGTCGGCCGGCCCGATCAGTCCGCGCGAGGCATATGCAACTTTCAACATGGGGGTGGGTTTCGCCGCGTATGTCGCCCCGGGTGCCGTTGAAGCAACCCTGGCCGCCGCGCGCGCCGCCGGCCATGAGGCATGGGTGGCCGGGCGCGTGAAAAAAGAAGGCAACCGCAAGGCAGTCGTCATTCCGTCGCTCGGCCTCACCTACGAAGCCGACACACTGCAATTGCGCAGCGGCACCCACACCCCGATCGGCTGACTACTCCGCCTTGACGACTGAGAGGCTGCGGTGGATGGCCTGGGCGGCTTTGCGGGCGTCGCGCACGGCGTGCACGACCAGGCTCGGACCGCGGGTTGAATCACCGCCGGCATAGACACCCGGCACGCTGGTCATCTGGTTTTCATCGATGACGATGCCGCCCCAGTCATTGGTCGCCACGCGATGAAAATCACTACCGGCCGGGAAAGGCATCGGGTCGAAGCCATAGGCTATGAGCACAAGGTCAGCCGGCACCAGGAATTCTGAGTGCGGAATGGTGCGCGGCTTGCGCCGGCCGGAGGCATCGGGTTCGCCGAGTTCCATCCGGACCAGGCGCACGCCGGTGACCCAACCGGCCTCGTTGCCGATGAGTTCGACCGGGTTGGTGAGAAACTGGAACTGGGCGCCCTCCTCGAGGGCGTTCGCGTATTCCTTTCGGCTGCCGGGCATGTTGGCCAGGTCGCGGCGGTACAGACAGGTGGCCGACTGCGCGCCGCTGCGCACGGCGGTGCGCAGGCAGTCCATCGCGGTGTCGCCCCCGCCGAGTACGACGACGCGTTTGCCGGCAACCTCGATGGGTCCGGCCTCGGCGAGCTGGGGTTCGACGTTTTTCTGAATGAGGAAGGGGAGGGCCTGGATCACCCCGCTGAGCTCCGCGCCCGGAACATCCAGTTTCCGGGTGTGCTGGGCCCCGACCCCCAAGAACACGGCCGAGTAATTCTGGAGCAGCGCCTCGAGCGAGACATCCGTGCCGACCCGGACACCGAGACGAAATTCCACCCCACGTTTGGCGAGCAGGTCGACGCGGCGGGCAACGATGGATTTCTCCAGCTTGAAGGCGGGGATGCCGTTGACGAGCAGGCCGCCGGGAATGAGCTGTGATTCCAAGATGGTGACGTGGTAGCCCAGCTGGGCGAGCTGATCGGCGCACGTCAGGCCGCCGGGACCGGAGCCGATGACCGCGACCTTGCGCCCGTTTTGGGGGGCCGGGGCGGCGGGCACGGCGTTATGGTGAAAGGCGTATTCGTTGATGAAACGCTCCAAGGCGCCGATGGCGACCGGCTCAGTCCGCGCGTTGAGAATGCAAGAGCCCTCGCACAGCCGTTCCTGCGGGCACACGCGCGAACAGATCTCGGGCAGGTTGCTCGTGGAGCGGGAAAGTTCGGCGGCCTCGAGAAAACGGCCTTGTGCCGTGAGGGCCAGCCACTCCGGGATGCGGTTGTGCAGGGGGCAGGCCTGGGCGCAGGAGGGATTGTAGCAGTTGATGCACCGGCTGGCCTGGGCCTGGGCCGTCGCCTCGTCGTAGTTCGAATAAATCTCAAGAAAATCCGCCACCCGCTCGGCCGCCGGGCGCTTGGGCGGGGCGGCCCGGTCAATCATCGCCCAGTCGAACTTGTTATTCCAACGAGTCTCGGGTGAGTTGGGCATGGTCGTGGATGTTGGGACAATGGTTGTCTGACGCGACCAGCTTAACGGCCTCCCACTCGGATCGGAAGTGCGGACCGGTGGGGTCTTCACCGTAGAAGGCAGCCGGTGTACCGGCTGAAGCCGAGCTAATCCATCCGGCGACGGGCCGCGGGCTGGCGGGTGTGCCCTCGGATCTCCCTCGTGTTGCCGCGGCACGGGCCGGCTCAGTTGCCTGCGGGGTCATTTTGAAGGAGTTGTTGCATGGCGGGGAGGCGCTTGCCGGAAAATCCGACTCATTCGTGCGGAGTCTGGTATTTTTCCAACCAAGCGCGGGCGGCGGCCGGGTTCGTGAAAACCTCGACATTGGCCCCGCGGTTGTTGGCCACGAGTTTCCCGATCAGCTGCCGGTCGGCTTGTTTCTCAAGGAGTAAAACGGCAACCGGAACTTGCGTGAGATAACGTCCGGCATGCTCACCCAGTTGATAGCGGTCCATGAACGTGTAAGGACCGGGAACCTCGCGCAGGTCCACCAAGGTGGCCTTGATCGAGTGCGCCTTGATGGCAGCGGCGATTTCCTTGACCGCTGCGATCTTCTGTTCGAGGACGTGGCGACTGCGGGCCCGGACAATCAAACAGCCCGATTCGTGCTCGAATTGAAGGTCAACGGGTGCGCTCATGAAACTGGCTGACCAGCATGCAGAGCCAGCCAGAAACTCAAACCCGGAAGTAGCCCTCTGGTGAGCGTAGCATCCGGGAGCAGCCCGGTGCCACCGGTCTGCCACGCAAGAGATGCGGCCACGCTGTCGAAGGCACCATGATCGGCAGAGTGCGCGGGCTGAAGGGCCCCGGTGCGTTTTGCTTCAGCTTTCCATTTTGCCCATCGGAAAATCTCGGCGCATCACTAGCTGTTTCATGTGTGGCATTTCCCAGCGCTGCTCGGAATCGTCCCGCCACAATTCCAGCTCCGTCTCTACCCGGCGGTTCCGACCGCGCCTAAGCGTGGCTGGCTTAAACCGGGGCGCAATGTCGTCCTGCTCACCAGTTATCCCCGTCGGCCCCAGCGTCCGCGGGTCAGACCGCCGTACTGGCGCGGAGCGGGCTGGGCCGTCTCGCCGCCACTCCGGCCGGGTTGCTGGTAAGAGTGTGACTGGGCCGGGCGGGGCGCTTGTGGGCCGGCACCCTGGCCTTGGCGAGGTTGCGATGAAG
>CAZBLQ010000153.1:0-8741 GCA_964492635.1 uncultured Oleiharenicola sp. | reverse complement strand
CCCCGGGGCAAGCCCCGAGGATGTCCGAATGTCGCTGCGCTCGGAACTACGCGCGACTTGCATAGCCCCGTTGGCACAGGGCTGGCCGGGCGGCGTCCTAATCTCATTGGGAAAACCCCGCAGCAAGCTGCGAGGAATGTCTCAGTATTCAATATTCAGTGACCGTCCATGCACTGTCTCAGCACCAAACGACGGGGCGGGGTCAATAGGTGTCCACCAACGATCGATAGGTGAGTCGTCGTCGCAGCCTTGCCGCAGTCTGCGCGCGGGTGAACTCAACCGTCACCGTCTTCCGCTCGCCCGGATACAACTCGAAGTAGTTGTCGCTGGCGCGGTGCTCCATGCCTTGAAGGTCGAACGCGAAACGATGTTGAAACACGGGTGAGGCAAAGGTGAATACGCCCCGGGTTGATGACACCAGGCGGAGGCGGACCGCAACGGGACCGCGGGGCAGGGCCAGAAAGCGGGGAGGCGTGAGAAACACCGTGTCCTCGCTCACGCATTTGCCGCCAACGTCGAGCGCGATGCGCAAATAGAGTGAATCGCGGCCATGTCTGGCCAGCGGGGCTGCAAGGTCGAGCGTGTGCTGGAGCACACTTTCGCCATGGTGCAGGGCAACCGGTTTGCGGCCGCGGCGCAGAATCCGGCCAGCAGTGTGATAAAGATCCCAGCGGAGCACACCGCGCGCTGGCCGTGGCGCGTCGTAGACCGTGTAGAGGTGGACTTCGCGGATGGTGGAGTGGCGGTAGTTGTTGATGGTCGTCTGTTCACTGCCGGGCACGTGCGCGGAAACAATCGCGGGGGCAAAAAAACGCCGGGCTATGTAATGCAGTGCCCGCCAGCGGCCGGTGAATTCGATCGAACTCCACGAGGCCACCGGCCAGCAGTCGTTGAGCTGCCAGTACAAGGCGCCCATGCACCGAGGCATGTTGCGCCGGTAATGCTCCACGCCCACCTGCATGCAGTAGGCCTGGTTCAGCTGCGAAAGATAGATGAGTTCATCCTGGCCCTTCGGGAAACGATACAGCCGCGAGACATAATCCAGGATGATCTGGTTGCCGAACCGGTTTTTCTGGTGGTTTTCCATCTCCGGCCCGAAAACATTGTCGTGTGCCGGCGGGCAGAAGGTCTCGTTGGTCGCCGGGGAGCTGTAGCTTTGCATGCCGAATTCCGAGGCAAACCGGAAAAGGTATTTCTCGTAATCCTTCACCGGATGGCGGGCGTGCCACACATCCCAGAAATGGGTGTCCCCGCGCTGTTCGCCAGCGGCGTGATCGGCCCCGTGGTCGCCGCGCCACGGCGAACTCGGCCAATAGGGTGTGATCGTGTCCACCACGCGTAACGCAGCCGGCAGTTCCTGGTGAAAAAGCAGGTCGTGTTCCGCCAGCTTGATCCGGTCCGCCACGAGGTCCTGATGGTTGCAGCCAAAAACCTCGTTGTTGCCGCACCAGAGCGCCAGCGCGGCGCGGTGGCGCAGCCGCCGTCCCTGATACTCCGCCTCGGCGCGCGAGCTGGCGATGAATTCCCGGTCGGCCGGATAGAGGGTGCAGGCAAACATGAAGTCCTGCCAGACGAGCAACCCGAGTTCGTCGCACAGGTCGTAAAAATCCTCGCTTTCGTAAATGCCTCCCCCCCACACGCGGATCATGTTCATGTGGGCCTGTGCCGCGCTGAGGAGATCGCGCTCGTAGTCGGCACGGGTCAGGCCGGCGACAAAGCTGTGCGCCGGGATCCAATTTGCGCCCTTGGCAAAAATCGCCCGGCCGTTGACGACAAATTGAAACGACTCGCCCCATTGGTCCTGGTGGCGATCGAGCGTGACGGTGCGCAGGCCGATGCGCTTTTCCCACCGGCCAAAGCTGGCGCCGTTGATTCCGACCGCCTCGACTTCCAGCCGGTAAAGCGGCTGCGCCCCCTGGCCATTGGGCCACCAGAGTTTTGGATTCTCGATTTTTAATTCTCGATTTTCGATTGTTGCCACAACCTTGCCGTCGAGGGAGAGCGAGCCGTGGATTTGGGCGTGCGCCTCGCGGCGGGCGAGCTCCGGCACAATTTCCAGCGTCACACCGCCGTCCTTGTGGTGCTGCTGGGTGACGAGCACATCAGTGAGCCGGTTGACGCTCCACGCCTCAAGGCGGAGATCGCGCCAGATTCCCGCGGTGACAAACCGCGGGCCCCAATCCCACCCAAACTGACACTGCTGCTTGCGAATCACGACGCAGCGGCCGACCGGGTCGTTGATTTCGCGCGGCACATGTTCCAATCGCATCCGCCGGATGTAATTCATCGCGCTGTCAAAGCGGACGAGCAGCTTGTTTTTCCCGCGACGCAGCAACGGCGTCACGTTCCACCGGTAACCGGTGAACATGTTTTCCGTGCGCGCGACTTCACAACCGTTGAGCTTGACGGTTGCAACCGTGTCGAGCCCATCGGCGACGAGTTCGATCACTTCTTCAGCGAGAAAGTCCGGCGGGACGCTGAACTCGGCCTGGTATTCCCAATCCCGTTCCTCGATCCATCGCAGGCCGGCTTCATTGCTCGCCCAGAACGGATCGGGAATTAGCTCGTGCCGGCGCAGGTCGCGGTGCACGCAGCCGGGCACCACGGCGGAACGCCAGGCGGTTTTTTTCGTGGCATCACGAAACCGCCATGCGGCCGTGGCAAGGGGAAGCAAACGCATCGTGACTTGAAATGGTCCGGATTATTTCTTCAGCGGGTTGTCCTTCACGAACCGCACTATCTCCTCGGCATTCCCAAAGCACACGGCTGAAACGGTGTCCGCCGCGCCATAGTAAATGGCCAGACGGCCGGTGGCGCTGTCGCAAAGGCAGCCGACCGGGAAACAAACTCCCGGGACGAAACCGGAAAGTTCATAAGGCGCCTCCGGGCAAAGCAACGCCTGGCGGGCCGAGGCGATGACCTTCCACGGCTGCTTTAAATCAAGGATCATGGCACTGATTGAATAGACAAAGCCGTTGCAGGTGCCAGTAACCGCATGATAAATGAGCAGCCAGCCTTCGCTGGTCTCGATGGGCGAAGGGCCCGCCCCGATCTTGGTACCTTGGAACCAAGGCCAGCCGCGACCCATCACATGCCGGTGCTTGCCCCAGTAAATCATGTCGGGACTCTCACTCGTAAAAATATCGCCGAAGGGCGTATGGCCGGTGTCGGACGGACGGCTGAGCATGAGATATTTGCCGTTCACTTTGCGCGGGAAAAGCACGCCATTGCGGTTGTAGGGCAGGAAGGCGTTTTCAATCTGCTCGAAATTCACGAAGTCCGTCGTCTTCGCGATGCCGATGGTCGGACCATGATAGCCGTTGCACCAAGTGATATAGTGCACGCCGTCGATCTCGGTGACCCGCGGATCGTAGGCATATTCGTGGCGAATCACCTCGGGATCGTCGCCTTTAAAATCAATAGGCTTGGGTTCGAACGTGAACTTCAGGCCGTCCGTGCTGCGACCCACATGGAGGTGCGGCACGCGATCCATGCCTTCAGTGCGAAACACCCCGATGAAGCCACCCTTCCAAGGGACAACCGCGCTATTATAGATGCCTGTGACATGGGGAAGTGGCCGGCGCCCGATGACGGGATTGGCATCATAGCGCCAAAGCAAATCCTGATTGCCGGCGGAGCGGGGCTGCCAAGGAATATTCGGGAGGGGGGAACCGACGATCTTGAACTTCATGGGTTTTTAGGGCTGAATCAGGCCAAACCCGCGGGAAACCCGGCCAGTTAAAGTCGGTGGGATAAGGCAATAGGGGGAAGCGGATACTACGCCTGTCCCTGTCAATTGTTAATGAGATTCCTTGTCTGGAACATGAGAAGCCACTCTCAGCGGATACACTTGTGAGCAGGCCTCTCCCCCGCTCAGAAGCTGAAAGGAAAACCGCCGGCGCGACATGATCAATTCGGGCCGGCGGTTTCCAGAGTGAACCGCAAACAGAAGATCTATTGCGCGCGGGCTTACTTCTTCACCGGAGTGAGGCGACAGAGCAGCACATCGTGTGAATCCACGCGTGCAGTAAGGGGTTTGCTGGTGTCACCCACCGATTTCTTCGCCCAGACATCAGTCACTTGGAACAAGCCCTGGATGGTCCACAGGCGGTTCCAGTGCACCGTTAGGTCAGCGGCGGTCATGCTGGTGTTGAGCGCGCAAACGGCCCACTCGCCGTTGCTGAGTTCCTTGACCCAGATTTCAATGCTGTTGCCTGGCTCGGCCAGTGCGCGGAAACCCTGTTTGCCGAGTGCATCTTGGTCAATGGCCAGAACATCCTTGTTGGTCATCATGTCACGATACTCGGGTTTCATGTGCCGCACGTCGTTGCCCGCGATGAGGGGAGCGGCCACGATGCACCACAGGCTGAAGTGGGCGCGCGATTCACCGAAGGTCAGACCGTCGTTGCCGACTTCGAGCATGTCGGGGTCGTTCCAATGCCCCGGACCGGCATACTTGCCGATGCCATCGGGCCCGTTGCTTTCCACCAAGGTATATTGCAGGTCGAGATTGCGCTTCCAGCCGCTCTCCCAGCCCTTGCGGCCGTCGTAGGAATCATAGATGTCGCCGGTGGTCCGCCACATGTGACCGACATCGGCCGCCCATTCCCAGGGCTTGTTCGAGCCCCATTCACAAAGACTGAACACCACCGGCCGGCCGGCCGTGTAGAGCGCATCGCGCATGATCTTGTAGGTTTCCCGCGCATCGGCGGTGCCGTGATCGCACCAGTCGTATTTGAGAAAATCAATGCCCCACGAAGCATAGGAGAGCGCATCCTGATACTCATGGCCCTGGCCACCGGGAAATCCCGCGCAGGTCTTGGCGCCCGCGCAGCTGTGGATGCCAAACTTGAATCCTTTCGAATGCAAATAATCGCCGACGGCTTTGAGCCCGTTGGGAAATTTCACCGGATCGGGCACCAGATTGCCCTTCGCGTCGCGCTGTTTGCTCTCCCAGCAATCGTCGATCACAATGTAGATGTAGCCCGCATCGCGCATGCCGTTCGCAATCATCGCATCGGCGGTTTCCTTGATCAGGGCCTCGTTGATATTTGCGGCGAAGGTGTTCCAGCTGTTCCACCCCATCGGAGGCGTGAGGGCAAGTCCGGGAAATTTTTGCGCGGACGCGTTAACGCCCAGACACAGGCCGAGGGCGAAAAGGAGGATTGGTGTTTTTTTCATGGGGTTGAGTTGTTTAAGGGAAAGGAAATAGCGCTCGGAAACCAACGGGAACGCGCTCGTCGCGGAAAGAAAATCTGGAAGGGTGATTCTGGCACGCGGCCATCATCATGGACAAGCTGAAAGCAGTCCCTGTCCTCCTCCGGTCCACTCAAGTTTTTCACTTCAGCCCGAGAAACTTGACCACCCAGTCGTTGATCGCCGCGCCCTGCTCGGGCGGATAGCTGTGCGCCTGCTCAAACTCCACCGCCAGCTGCTTCGGCGCGCTGATCACATTGAAGGCGGCAAAGGTCGAGGTGGGCGGGCAGACATCATCGTTGTAACCCCAGAGGTAGAAACCCGGCACCTTCAGGCGGCGGGCGAAGTTGACCGTGTCGTAATAAGTGGCGGTCGCGATTTTCGCGGGCGTGGCTTGGAGCGAAGGCAGGCCGGTGGTGGGATCCGGCTTGAAAGGGTGCGGCCATCCGCCCGCCCGCCCGTGCAACTCGGCCGCAACATCGCAGAACGCCGGGTGGGTGGCGCTCAATCCGGTCACCCGCGGGTCGAGCGCCGCGGTGACAATGGAAAGCTGGCCGCCCTGGCTTGCGCCCAGCACGAGGAGATCCTTGCCGTTCCACATTTCGCGTGCGGTCAGAAAATCGTTGGCCCGCACACAACCCAGGTAGATGCGCCGGTAATAAAAGGTCTCTTTATTGTCGAAATTGAAGAGCCAGTAGCCGTTGAGCGCACCGGCCGCGAGGGAATCGTAGACCGACTGCGCCAGATTGACGGGGATGCCGTGGACGCCGATCTCGAGGGTGATCACGCCGCGGGCGGCCAGCTCCTTGTCGCCAAAATACGGCCGTACGCCGGCCCCGGGTACCCGCAATACCGCGGGATATTTTCCCGGGGCTTTGGGTTCGCACAGGATGCCGAACATCCGTGACGGCACCGGTGTCCAGTTCGGACCGACGTTGCGGAAGCTCACAAGATAGACGTTCACCTTGTCCGTGCAGGCTTCCGGCAGCAGGGTGAGTTGCGGCTCGAGCGGCACGCGGGCCAGCTCCGCCTTCTGCGCCTGCCAGAACGCATCGAAATCCGCCGGCTCAACCTGCAGAGCCGCGATTTTCTCCGGTGTGAACGCGGCGGTCGCGGTTCCCTTGTAGGTACGGCCGGCCACTTCGGTGGTGACAATGCAGCGGAGGAACCCGGGCACCTGCAGCGTGCCACCGTCAATCACCAGTCCCTCAAGCGGCACCGCAGCTGTTTTCGCCGCACCAGGCATCATGTCGGGAGCGACCGTGTAGCTCACCGCCCCGTTGTCGATGGGCTCGTTGTCCGCGGTGACGGAGACCTTGAACCGCGCCGGCTCACCCAGCTGATAGGTCCAGTCGCGGTGGTCGGGCGCCACGCGTACCTGCACGGTTGCCACGCGGACCGTTGCCTGCGGGGGCACGGGAGTGATGGGTTGATCGCCCTGGGCCAAGGTACCGAGGGCAAGCATTAGTCCGGATGAAACAGACGCACGGAAGTTCATGGGAAATTTGCCGAGTAATAATGCCCCGGTGTCCCACAACGCGAGAATGAAGAGGTCCGGTTGACCGCAACCAATGAGCATCATCGTCCGGCATTTCCAATCGGCAGAACCATTAGGTCCCACCAGAAAAAAGGTTGGACCGCCGGGGCCGGGGCGTTGCTCCCGGACCTCAGGCGCTGGTGAGTTCGTCGTAGGCGGCGCCCAAATTGCCGCCAAGCCGGTTGCCGGGGCCGGGCGGCACATGCAGATCGGGAAAACCCGGAAAGTTCTCGAGCTTCACGATTTCCTCCCTGGTCTTACCGGCCTTGATTTCCTTTTCAACGTGCGTGAGCAGCGCGGAGATGTAGTCGCGGAAGGCCAGCATATCGGGGTGGCCACCGATGACGCCGGACTTCTGGCTGCCGTGACCGAAGATGTAGACGGCGTCGGCGGGATAGGTTTTGACCAGTTCCTCCAGCCTGGTGAGCCAGCCCCTGAAACTGGCGCCGGCCGGCCGGTCGATGACCGGGTAAATGCGGTTGAACATCAAATCACCGGTGTGGACCACATTCGCCTTTTCAAAATGCACCACAATGTCGCCGCTGGTGTGCGCCGGGCCGAAATACCGCGCCGCAATCGTTTCACCGCCAAAACTCTGGTGCCACGAATCCGGAAAGGTGGCATCGGGCAGCGTCGGCGCAGGCGCACTGGGATTGCGCTTGGCCGCGGCGAGCATGAGGCCCGGCACGTTGGCGTGTGCCACAATGGTCTTGGCCACAGGTCTGAAGACGCCGTTGCCGCCGGTGTGATCGCCGTGATGGTGGGTGTTGATCACGGCATCGATCATGCGGCCGTTGCGCCCCGGCAGGTCTTTCAGGAAAATGGCCGCCGTGTCGGGAAACTGGGTGTCGACCGACACGAGGGCGTCGGCCGACGCGAGCCAGCCGATGCTGCCGCCGCGACCGGTGAAAAGACCGACATTGCCGCGCAATGGCCGGAACTCCGTAACCGGCGTCGGAGGCTGGACCGGCACGCGGGTGACGGTTGCCGGCACCGCCGGTTGAGCCGGTCCCGGGTTGGTTGAAGGGTTTTGGGCGGACAGTGTGCCCCGCGCGAGCAGGCCCAGCGAGACGGCCGCACCGGATTTGAGGAGGAAATCACGGCGATTCATGCCGCCAGATTAGTCACTCGCCCGCGGTATGTACCAGCTCTTTTCTCACAATACCCTGTAACCTTTCTCTCCCCGGCCGGTATTCCCCGGCGCACACCGATTATGACCACTTTTCATGCTCCTCGCCCCCATCACACAATTCCGAGTTCACTCCGGGTCAGACTTGGTTAGCCTTCCCGCCGCCGTGGAAGCCCCCACCGACCACGAACTCATGATCGCCGTCCGCGCCGGGGAAATCCGGCGGCTGGGCGAACTCTTCGAGCGCTATCACCGGCGCCTCTACGGATTTTTCGTGCACCTGACCAACCAGCGGGCCGTCAGCGAGGACCTGGTGCAGATTGTTTTCTACCGCATCCTCAAATACCGGCACACCTACCGCGACGAGGGCAAATTCTCCGCGTGGATCTACCACCTGGCCCGCAAGGTCGCCGCCGACCATTTTCGCAAGCACGCCGCCACCCCCGCATACGTTGATCCGGCCGCCATGCCGGAACTGCCGGATCCCGATCCACAGCCCTCCGAGCAGGCCGCCACCACCGAGGATGTAATCCTCCTCCGCGTGGCTCTTGCCCGGTTGCCGCTGGATCACCGCGAGGTGCTCGTGCTCTCCCGCCTCCAGCATCTCGAACACAAGGAAATCGCCCGCCTCCTCGACTGCTCGGTTGGTGCCATCAAGGTCCGCGCCCACCGCGCCCTCAAGGAACTCCGCGATGTCTATTTCAAAATCCGAAAGGAGAAAGCCGCATGAACTGCTCACGTGTCCAGGATAGCTTCATCGATTACCAGGATGGCTCGCTGCCCGCTGACGAGGCCGCCCAGCTCCGCAACCACCTCGCCAGCTGCCCGACGTGCCAGCGCGAATGGTCCGCCTTGCAGGAAATCACCCGCAAGCTCGAC